>CAZQXS010000071.1:0-16481 GCA_964597275.1 uncultured Pseudomonadota bacterium
AGCGAGGTACTGGAAGAACTTTTGCGCGACGGGTCCAGTTTGCCCATCGCCAATGACGTGGTTCTGGTCGTTGTAGTTGAGCAGGCTCACGGGCGAGATCACGGCGGCGGTTCCGGTGCCAAAGACCTCGGTGAGCGAGCCGTTGCCGATGCGCTCCTGCACCTCCTCGATGGGGATGCGGCGCTCCACCACGGTCATGTCCCAGTGCTGGGCGAGTTCAATGACTGAGCGGCGCGTGATGCCGGGCAGGATGGTTCCGGTGAGTTGCGGCGTGTGGAGTTCTCCGTTAATCACGAAGAAGATGTTCATCGAACCGACTTCCTCCACAAAGCGGCGCTCCACTGCGTCCAGCCAGAGGACTTGCGTGAAGCCGCGCTCCTTCGCCTCTTTTTCTGCAAGGTTGCTGGCCGCGTAGTTCCCTCCGGTCTTGGCCTCCCCCACGCCTCCGGGCGCGGCGCGGACGTAGTCGGAGCAGACCGTGATCTTGACCGGATTGAAGCCCTCCGGGTAGTAGGGGCCGACGGGCGAGAGCAGGATGAAGAAGAGGTATTGCGAGGAAACCTTGAGGCCGAGGAACTCTTCGGTGGCGATCAGCGTGGGGCGGATGTAGAGCGTGGTTCCGGGTTCGGTCGGAATCCAGTCGTGGTCCTGCCGGATGAGCTGCTTGAGCGCATCGAGCGTGGCTTCGATGTCCAGTTCCGGCAGGCACATGCGGCGGGCGGTCTTGTTCATGCGCTCAAAGTTGAGTCGGGGCCGGAACAGCAGTGCCCTGCCGTCGTCCGCATGATAGGCCTTCAGCCCCTCGAACGCCTCCTGCCCATAGTGCAGCACCAGCGCGGAGGGGGCCAGCGAGAGGGGGCCAAAGGGTTGGATCTGCTCGTTGTGCCAGCCCTTGCCTGTTTCCCACGCCATCGTGAACATGTGGTTGCTGAAAAGGGTGCCGAACACCACCCCGTCCATCGTGCTGGGCGGAGTGCGGCGCTGGTCGGGGGAAACGGGAAACAGTTCGAGGTCCATGTTCATTCTGCGGCAAGGGTGAGGAAAACGGGTCCGGAGGCCGGACTCAACTCCATCCTAGCACCTTTGGCGGACAACGAGAAGTCTGGAGGTCACTCCCGTGCGTTCAGCACTTCCATCTGGCGCCGGGCCTGTTCGTCGCGGAGGTCGTCGTAGTGGCTCCAGACGTAGAACAAACCGTACCCGCAGGCGGCGATGAGCAGAAGGGCCACCGCGCTGGTGAGTTTCTGTCCGGAAAGCATGGGAGGCTAACGCTTCGAGAGGGTGCGGATTTCCGTGGGGTTGGGGTCCGAGGACTTGGGGAGGGGGCGTTGGGGGCTGGGCACGACTCCCACCACCACGGGGCGGGAGATGTTGCCGAAGACATCGCGGAAGTGGGCGAAGAGCCGATCCCCCGGAGCGCGGTCGGCCAAGCTGACGGCGGCGGCGGTGCGGAAGCGCTGGGCCGGGGCGGTGAGCGTGAACTGCGCGAGCGGCGGAATGTCCTGGCTCCAGCCGAGGTGGTAGCCGTTGACCCCGTTTTCGTCAAACGCGACCAGCACGGCAACGCCCTTTTCGAGAAAGCGCTTTTGCCCGTTGACCAAGCCCTCGGCCCCGCCAATCGGGGGGCGGCGGTCCACGATGATTTGCACCACGGGGGCGGTGGACAGGTTGCCGACCGTGTCCTTGAACCAGACATGCAGGGTGCGCAAGCCTTCCGCGTTGCTGAGGTTCACCGCGATCATTTGCCGGAAAATCGGCTCTGGCGGTTCGATGAGCTGGAATTCGTAGGGATCGGGGCGCATCCGGCTTTCCGAGACAAAATAGCCGCTCACGCCCTGCGGATCCTCGGCGTTGAGGATGAGCAAGACCTTGTCTTCGTGAACCTGCTCCCTGCCGGATGCCAGCCGCACAAAGCCCCGTGGTCCGTTCATGTCCTGGGGCGCGGCCTTGCGGAAATCCAGCCGCACGCGCTCGGAAACGCGCTCGGAAATGTTGCCCGCCTCGTCCCGCAGCCAGCCGTGGAGCGTGAGCATGTTGGGGATCGGTTGCAGGCGCGGGAGTTGGAAGACCGTGCGGATTTCAAAGCGGCTGCGGGGTTCCACCGGAATCCACTCGGCAGATTCCATCGGCGGCGGTTCCGGATGCGCAGACACAGCATACGCCGTCACCCCGTGAGCATCCCAGCCACTGAGCCGCACCCGCCACGCCCGGTTGTCCCGGGGCACCGAGGGACGCAGGCGCAAAGCAAAGGGCCGCCGTTTGTAGGGATCCTTGCCGGGCGCGCGCAAATCAATCTGAACCTGCGAACGGTCCGACTTCAACGCGTGCGTGGGCAGGCTGCGTTTGGCCACTTCTCCCAAGTCGTCGTGCAAGAACCAAGAGTCGCCAAACCGAAGTTTTCCGGGTTTGATTCTGATGAACGCCTCCGGGTCTTCCGACTGCACCCGGTAGCTGAAGCGCAGGGCGTGAGTGCCGCTGCCTTCCTCGTAGCGGGCGATCTGCAGCACCTCGCCCAGCAGAACCTGAAGATGCGGAGCGTCCGGCGTGTTTTGCGACAGAGGGTCCAGCACCACCCGGCACTTGGGATGGCAGGGGTCGGTTTTGTTGGAGTGCCGCGAGACCGTCACGGGTCGGTTGAAATGCACGTCCCACAACACCACCCCGCCGTCCCCAACATGCCGGGGCGTGATGCGCCGCACGTCTAGAATCACTGCTCCCGTGCTGGAAACTTGAGGGGGCGCCTGTACGGGAGTCGTTACAGAAGGGTCATCGTGCGCTCCTGCCGAGTGGACACAGAGCAACACGGAAAACAGGAGTAACGGCAGTCGTGTCAGGCAGAATTTGGGCATGGAACCTCGGTTGGGTGTCTCGTCCACCACCATTTTGCAAGTCCCGGTCCATCAGGAATGCTCCCCCTGCACCTGAATTTATTCTCTTGCGAAGTTGCTGGGGAGTGCATATCATTCAAAAACTTGACGCATCTGGCGAACGAAACTGAGCGACCTCCTGTTGGTTTGGCCGATGCTCGACAGAAGAGGTGGGGAACCACGTCTTCCTTCGCAAATTCCTTGCTTGGAGAAAACAATGCTAAAATCCAAACTCACCCGTCTTGTCCTGCTGTTGGCCTTGCTGACACCGTGGCTGGCAAGCTCTGCTCTGGCCGCCGACTCAAAAGGCAACCGCAAGAGCAACATGCTACTCATCGGAAAGACCGTTGGGATTCACCCTTTTTACATTCTCAACAGTCCGTATCGTTTGGAAATCCCCGGTGAAAGCTGGTCTTTCGGGCTGGAGTATGGATCGTCCACAGCAAGCATTCTTTCCAAGTCCTTTACGGTCAGCAATCAGGGATTGTACGCCCGCTGGTTCCCGGGCAACTCCTTCAACGTTCTGATAGGGTATTTCAATCGCGGATTCTCCAGCGATGCTTGGTCCACGACCAACGCCTCCTCGCAAACCGTGACCTACAAGTTGGACACGAAGATCATGGACATTGGCTTGGCCATTGGCAACCAGTGGATTTTTGACTTTGGACTGACGCTGGGAGCGGATTGGTTGATGGTGGGCACGGGGTCTGCCACCACCACAGCGACCGCCACTTCCGGAACTGCGGACGCAACCAGTAAGGCCAAGGCAGAAAGTGACACGAAGGTATCGACGACGGGTGTTGTCGTCTTCACGCTCGGGTTCTCCTTCTAAAGCCCATCATTTTAGTATGGGGGGCGTGCCCACGCCACCGGACGTGGGCACGGGTGCGCCGACCCCGTGCCACCAGAACGGCCCGTTTTGACCAGCAGCGCGGTTTACTCGCAGGTGGTCACGGAGCCTTCGGAACACGTCCTGCCATCGGTCCAGGTGGCATCGTTGAGGATGGCTCCTTCCAGCGTGGCCCCGTCGAGGGTCGCACCTTCCAAGTCCGCATCGGTCAGATTGGCTCCTGTCAGGTTGGCCCCGCTCAGGTTCGCTCCTTCCAACTCGGCATCCTCCAGAATCGCCCCGTTCAGGTTCGCCTTGGTCAGATTCGCCTTTTCTAAGCTGGAGTCTTCAAAGTTTGCTCCGGAGAGGTTGGCTTCCGTCAGGTTGGCTCCGTCAAGCGAGGCTGCACGGATATCCGCATTGCTCAAGTTGGCTCCGCTCAGGTTGGCCTCATCAAAGACCGACTTGCGCAGGTCGGATTTCTCAAAGTTGCCATTGCTCATGTTCGCCCGGTCGTAGCGCGAGCGTTGCATGAGGGCGTTGGTCATGGTGGCTCCGGAGAGATTGGCATCCCGCAGGTTGGCTTTGCGGATGTCGGTGTGGCTCAAATTCGCCCCGCTGAGGTCAACCCCAGAGAAATCGGTCTTGCGGAGGTCGGCCCTGAGCAGGTTGGCCCCCGCGAGCGAGTCTTGGGTGAAATCCTCCTTTCCGAGTTTGCACTCCACACATGCATTGGTGTCTCGCAGCTTGATCAGGTCGGCGTTGGGACCACAGGCACCCAGCCCGGCCAGCACCAGTCCTGAAACGATGATTTTGCAGAAGTTCTTCATGACCGTCTCCTAAAAAATGGTTTGCAAGGATTCAATAAACTATGCCCACCATAGTGCGAAGCACTCAAAAGGCAAATGAAATCGTGAGGGGGGTCGTGGGTTTCTGGAACGGATAGACCGGCCCCAGCCCCAGCAGTTGGCTGAGTTCATCGAGCGCGGTGCGGCTTTCGTTGAGCAGTTCCGGGTCGCCCAAGTCCTTGGCTTCCAGACGGTCGCGGTAGTGCCGATTCACCCAATCCGTCAGCCTTCCGTCCAGTTCCGGGGTCCAGAAGACCTTGGGGTTGGCGGCGGCGCGTTCCTCCGCATTCAGGACCACCCGCAACCGCAGGCAGGCCGGCCCTCCGCCGTTTTGCATGCTCTGCCGCAAGTCGAGGAAATGGACTTCGCAGATGGGGTTGTCTCCTGCCTGCAATTCCTCCAAAAACGCTTGCACGGACGGCACCTGCTCACAATCTGACGGCGCGATCAGGGCCATGCGCTGTGCATCCAGCGAGAGCAGTTCGCTGTTGAAGAGGTACGAGCGCACGGCCTCGTCCAAGCTCACCCTGGTTTCCGGAACGCAGATCGCCTGAAAGCCGTCCCCTCGCTTGGCGACCGTCCGGGCATGGCGATGCGAGGCAACGTTGCCCAGCGACAGGCCGCCGTAGTTGTGCGTGGGGCCGACGAGTCCGTTGAAGGCGACTTCTTGAATAGTCATCCAAAAACAGAAGTTCCGTTCATAGCTCAATGTACCGCACCGAATCCTCAAGCCCCAGTTGCAGAGCGTCCAGCACCTCGCTCGTCAAGACCACGCCGTCATCGGTTTGCATGGCGGGTCCGAGGCAGGCCCGAAAGTTGAGATCGGTGCGGGCGATCAGGCAGATGGGGGTCTCTAACTCTTGAGCAACGGCGGTGACGGCAACCCGGCGGTTTTCCCGGACGGTGCGGATGTCCGACAGCGGCACCTGCAAGGTCGGCCCGGCGTCGAAAATGTCCACATAGCCCTCGTAGCGGAAGCCCTCGCGTTCCAGCAGCCGCTGGGCCGGAGCGGTCGCCTCATGCACCTTGCCGATCACAGCCTGCGCTTCAGGAGGCAACAGCGGCACATAAAGCGGATACTTGGGCATCAGGTCGGCGATGAACTGCTCCGGCTCCAGACGGCTGAAGAGGCCCGTGGTGCCCACGATGCGTCCGGAGCCAATGTCCTCCAGCACAAGCAGGTACGACTCGTAAACTGGAGCCTCAAGATCCGCAGAGAACGCCTAGGCCGAGGCTGTGATTTTCTCGGCAAGCGCCTTCTCGCTGGGAGGCAGGGTGGTGAGGCCGATTCCGGCGGATTCTGCGAGCCAGAGCAGGCCGGCAAGGTCGTCAGCGGCGACCGGACGGATCACATACATAAGCGGTTCGGAGTGGATGGCTTGACCTTCAGCCACGAACAGGGTTCCATGATGACGGTGTTTGCCGAAAAGGGGCAAGCCGCGAAATCCACGCAATCGGGAGATTCGTCATGCTGAAAACATCCACTGCGCTCTTCGGAGTGATCATCCTCACCGCCCTGCTGTTTGTGGGCTGTGGCAACCGCTGGCAACCGAATTCCGGCACACGCTTCGCTGTCACTTGTCAGGGTCCTCCCACTTCTGCGGATTTCTTGGACACCCAGCGAGGCGATCTGCTCATCAATGGTGAGAAGTGCAAGTTTTTCCGGCCCCAGGGGAAATCTGGAAAGCGGAAAAAGAGCTAGTATGGACACGTTCCGCAAGGAAATCCGGAAGCAGGATTAACCTTTTTTCAAACCGAACAACAGAAGGAAGTCATGGGTACTGCCATCAATTTGCAAGAACGCCGCTCGGCGGCTCCGCAATTCAGTGCCGCAGAGTGGCAAGTCCGCGTGGACCTCGCCGCCGTGCATCGGCTGGCGCACCGCTTTGGCTGGGACGACAACATCTACAACCACTTCTCCTGCGCCCTGCCCGGGAACACCGACCGCTTTCTCGTCAAGGCGCACGGACTGCTGATGTCCGAGGTCACGGCGAGCAACCTGATCGTTGTGGATCAGGACGGCAACACGGTCGCGGGCGAGGGCGTGGTGGAACGCTCGGCCTTGCACATCCATGCGGCGATTCACAGGAGCAACCCGGAGGCCTTCTGCATCCTGCATGTGCATCCGCCCTACTCGACGTGGCTGACCTCGATTCAGGAAAACCGCCTCCAGATGGTCAACCAAAACACCTGCCGCTTCTACAACCGCATCGCCTACGATGACCACTATGGCGGAGTCGCCGTGGCCCGCGAGGAGGGCAAGCGGATGCGGGCCGCGCTGGGCGACAAGCGGATCATGCTGCATGCCAACCACGGGGTCACGGTGCTGGGGGCCAGCGTGGAGGGAGCGTTTTTCGACCTCTACTATCTGGAACTGGTCTGCAAGGAGTACTTCCTTGTGGTTTCCTCCGGGCAAGCGCCCCGCCTGATTTCCGACGAAACCGCTCGGCTCACCAGCGAGCAGGTCAAGGATGAGTGGGAGGAGGGAGCGGACCTGACGCTCAAGGCGTGGAAGCGGACGCTCGACCGTGAGGGGGCCGATTACGCGACTTGACCCGGAGCGGTTATGATCCGCATCCGCCTGCTCTGGGTGGGCAAGGCACAGGAGCGCTATGTCGAATCCGGGGTCGAGCATTTTCTGCGCAAGCTGCGGCCCTACGCCAAGGTGGAGTGCGAAACGCTGAAGCCTGCAAAGTCGGGCCGTCCGGAGCAACGCCGCGCTCAGGAAACCGAGGTGCTGCTCGCTCGACTGGAACCGACTCAACGCACGGTGCTGCTAGACGAGCGGGGCGAGCGCCGCAGTTCCGAAAACCTCGCCCGTTGGCTGGAGCAGGAAACCGCGCAGGGCGCATCGCGCTGGACCTTTGTGGTGGGCGGCGCGTATGGGGTGGAGCGGAATTGGCTTCCGGACACGGTGCAAACGCTGCGGCTTTCGGATCTGACGATGAACCACCAGCTTGTGCGGCTGGTGTTGCTTGAACAACTCTACCGCGCCTTCACCATCCAGCGTGGCGAACCCTATCACCATGCCTAATCGGACCAACATTTAATGCGCCGCCTCACCACCCTTGCGATTGCCCTCGCGGTGCTGGGCGTGCTGGGCTACTTTGCGTGGCTCAACCGCCAGCCCGTCTCCGTGAGTGTTTATGGCACCTTCACGATCCAGCTTCAGCTTTGGATGGTGATGGCGGTTTTTTTTGTCGGAGGGGCATTGCTGGCGGAATCGCGCAACCTCAGCAAGTACCCCACCCGTTTGATGCGGATGCTCCAGCAGGGCTGGCAGGGCTGGCGACTGCAACGAAGGCTGAACGCGCTGGAGGCGTTTGAGGAGGCCTGCCTGCGCTGTGCCCCGGACGAGGCCCGCCGGGCCTTGGGGCGAATTGCTGGAGCGCCGCTTGCCCTGCATGTGCGCTTGCTGGAACTGAAGCGGTTCCGCGTCACGCGAGAGCAGTTACTGGCGGAGTTTGACGAAATGCGGCAGGACCATCCGGAGCGGCTGGAGGTGCTGCTTCCCAACCTGCGCTGGGCGTTGGAGGCCTCGCGCTGGCTTTTGGCCGAATCGTTGTGCAACGAGATCAATCGTCTTGCACCGGGGCATCCGGATGCGCGGGAGGGGTTGCGGCGCATCGCGCTGGAGCGGCAGGAGTGGCGCGTCGTCGTGGAGCAGGAGCGGGCGCTTTTGCAGGATTACTCTGGCAGCACAATTGCCGAAGCAATGGCCAAGGAGCATGAAGCCCATCTGATCCGTGCGCTGCGGGAAAATCCGGAAGAGTTCCGCGACTGGCGACTCAATTACCTGCCGCGTCAAGACCGCGTGTTGCAGGAGGTCCCCTCGCTGCTCGGTGAGGCGTCGCGGCTGCGGGCGGTGGGACAGCTTTTCCGGGCGGCGGAGTTGCTGCGCCGAGGTTACGAGCGCACGGGTGCGCCAGAATTGCTTGACGCGCTGGAAAGCCTCTACCACGAATCCGGGGTCAGCGAAAAAGTGCTGGAACTCGTGGGGGCCATGCGCCGGGAGCATCACACCCTGCCCCTCACGCTGACTCACGCCAAGCTGCTCTACCTGAACGGACGCCATGCGGATGCAGACGTCGCGCTGGCGTCAGTCACGGTTCCGGAGTCGCAACGGCCCGAACTTTACCACACCCTGCGCTACCTGATTGCCATGCGACAGGGCCGTTCGGAGGAAGCCATCGCCGCCGCGGGGCATCTCGTTTCTGATGCCCGGCTCACGAATTCTGTTGGCTATGCCAACTGATTTTATTTAAATTTTTTAAATGAGCCGCTAAGTTCGCCAAGGACACAAAGGTTTTTAGAGACCACAAACCACAAACCACAAATCACCATGCTCCGCATCCTTGGATTTTCGCTCCTGACCGTTTTGCTGGCCGCATTTGGCTACTTCAGCACCATCAACAACCAGAAGGTCGAGGTTCAGCTTTACGGGCCAGTCAGCATTCAGGTCGCGCTTTGGGTGCTGGTGTTGGGCACGCTCGTGCTGGGCTGGCTGCTCACGGAACTCTACCTGATGATCCGGCATCCGGATCGCTGGTTCTTCCGGTTGCGTGGCGGCTGGCAGGCGCGTCGGGAAGCCAAGGAGCATCAGCGGCTGAGCGAATTTCAGGCCGCCTACCTGAGCCACGATCTGGACACGGCCCGCAAGGCGTTCAAGCGCATTCAGGGCGATGCCCCTCCGATGTCGGCGGTTTTGCAAAGCCTCGCGCTGCAACGCTACGCCCTTGATGGGGATGCGCTCAAGGAGGAATACGCAAAGCTCCGGGAACTGCATCCGCAAGACCTGGAGGTGCTGATGCCCTACCTGCGGGCCGCGCTGGAGTGGGAGGATTGGGATTTGGCCGGACAACTGGGGCGCGAACTCGACCGCCTCCAGCCCGGACATCCGGTGGCGCTGGAAGGGCTGCGGCAGGTGGCGATTGCGCAGGGCGAGTGGATGGTGTGCCTGGAGCAGGAACGTGCGCTCATGGAGCGGTTTCCGCAGAGCATCGTGGTCGAGAACCTGACGGAAGCGCATCTCGTGCATTTGCGGCAGGCGTTCCGGACCATGCCCAAGCGGCTCGAAAACTGGAAGCTCAACTACCTGCCCAAGCGCGACAAGGCGTTGCAGGCGCTCTTCGAGGTGTTCGGCGAGGCTGCCAAGCTGCACGGTGCGGGGGAGTCGTTTCAGGCGGCCAAGCGGCTCAAGAAAGGCTTTGAGAAAACGGGCGCACCGGACTTGCTGGAGGAACTGGAACACCTCTATCACGCCTCCGAAGCAAGCGAGGGGATTCTGGAACTGATCGGAGACATCTACAACACCAAGTACCGCACTCCGCTGCTGCGGCTGATTTACGCGAAACTGCTCTACCAGAGCGGACGCTATGCCGACGCCGCTCAAGTCTTGGCAGACACGGACGAGGACGAGGGCAGGGACGAGTCGGTGGTGCAGCTCAAGTTCCTCGTTGCCATGCGTCAGGAAAATGCGAAGGAGGCGTTGTCGGCGGCGGCCCAACTGCTTCCGGAGCAGACGCTGCTCCCCAACGGACGCGAGGCGGTGGCCCTGCCCAAGCCCGACGATGCTTCCTCAACATGAGGAGGAGTGCCTGATCCTGAAGCCCCTTGATTTCCGGGAGAAGGATCGCATCCTCACCTTCCTTGCCGCCACGCAGGGCAAATGCTCTGGAGTCCTGTTTGGCGCAAAAAGCCTCCGCTCCAAAAGCCTTGGTGTCTCGGAACCCTTCGTGCTGGCGCGTCTCCAGTTTTCGGAACGTCCGCGCTCCGAGATGGTGCGAATCCACCATGCGGAGGTGGTCCGCAGCCACCCCGGACTGCGCCGCGATTACCAAGCGCTGCTCCACGCCAGCTACTGCGTGGAACTCGTGCTGTTGGCCGAATTCCCGCCGCAGGACGCCCCCGCCTGTTTTCGGATGCTGTTGGAAGTGATCGAACGTCTGGAGGCAGGAAGCCCCCCGGAGGAAGCCAAGCTGGCGTTTGAACTGAATTTTCTGGAACTGCTGGGGGTGCTGCCGGATTTCGAGCACTGCGGGGGTTGCGACCGCGAGTTGGGGCGACCGTCCGGTGCCGCTGTCGCGCCTACGGTTCCGGCATCGCTGCATCAGCTCGATGCCCGGCTCGGCGGGGTGCGCTGTCCGCAGTGCGTGACGCGGCACTCCGATGTCGCTCCGCTTGCGCCCGGAACCCTGCGCTTTGTGCAAGCTCGCCTGCAGCAGCCGGATTCCGGTGGAGTGCGCCCCACCAAGATCAACCTGCGGGAACTCGACCGCGCCCTCTTCACCTACTTGCGCAGCCACTTGGGACGCGAACCCAAGTCCCATGCGTTGCTGAAACTCCAATGAGGTTTTGACTCACCACAGAGGCACCGAGGGCACAGAGGATTGTGTTGACAGGCTTTTCTCTGTGTCCTCTGCGTCTCTGTGGTGCAACTCCTTGTGCCTGAAACAGGCAGGGTCACGCCACCCGAACCCCGTTCTCCACCGCTTGGGTGGGCGTGAGCAACACCACGTCGGTCTCGGAGGACATCGCGCCAAGGACGAGGACTTCCGACTTCACTCCGGCGATGCGCTTGACTGGAAAGTTCAGCACCGCCACCACCTGCAAGCCCACCAAGTCTTCCGGCTGGTAGTTTTTGGTGAGTTGCGCGGAACTCGTCCTGATTCCTTCCGGGCCAAAATCAATCGTGAGGACGTAGGCCGGCTTGCGGGCCTTTTCGTTGAGGCGGGCTTCCAGCACGGTTCCGGTGCGGATCTCGACCTTCAGAAAATCATCGAAGGAAATTTCCATCTCAGTCAATAAAATTGCGTTCGTCCTGAGCCTGTCGAAGGACGCGCCCCGCCCATGCTTCGACAAGCTCAGCACGAACGGGGAATGAGGGGTTTGTGCAAGTCGATCGGAGCCTCAATTCAGCACTCCGGGGACTTCGAGCGAGAAGCAGGGGATGGTGACCTCAATGTTCTCTGCGGTGTGCGTGAGCATTTCGTAGGTGCCGTGCATGGTGCCCATCGGCGATTTGAGGTGCGAGCCGCTGGTGTACTCGTACTCGCCTCCCGGAGTCAGGATCGGCTGTTCGCCGACCACACCGACTCCCTTGACCTCGTTGACCTCGCCGTTGCTGTCCGTGATGATCCAGTGCCGCCGCAGCAGCTTCACCATGACCTCGCTGTGGTTTTTCAGGCGGATGCGGTAGGCGAACACATAGCGGTTCTCCTCTGGCGCCGAGTGGTCTGGCAGGTAGAAGGACTCGACCGAGACCTCCACGCCGTGGGTTGTTGCAGTTTCCATGAGAGTTGTTGGCATCAGGTTCCACCCGCAAACCCTGCCATGTTCTGGCGCGAGTGTCAATCCTCCCGTTCGGAGTGGCCTCTGCCTGCGGCAAGGATCGTCCGCCGAAGCACCTGCTGAACCTTCCACGGGGCCGACTGAACCCTTATGAGGGTATCGTGGGGTGGTATGCTTGGTGCTTGGCCCTATCGGATTTGGACGGGTTTTCCCTGAGATGGAAAATCATGCATGTTTTCCTTGAGGCAAAGGCGGTTTCGCTCTCTGCAAGCAACACGATGGTTCACAACGGTTCCGGTTTTTTGTGCCTGTGCGTTTTGACTTTGCAGGCTGGGCTGGCGATGAGCCTGCTCCTGTGTCCACCCTCAGCCCACGCCCAAGGCTTTGGGACCGGGCTGGCCGCTCCGGCTGCGGCTCCGGCGGCGGACCCCGGAGCCGCAGGTTCGGGCAAGAGCAAGTCCGAGTTCCAGTTCACGATTCCTCTGTTGGCCTCCGGCAAGAACCTCAACAAGACCAGCAGCAGCGAAAGCCCCTCCTCCTTCAAGTCCACCGGATACACGCTGGCCTATGTCTTCAAGACGCAGGTGGGGCTGGGCTACACCAGTTCCACGGCCTCCTACACGGGGGTGTCCGGAAGTTCTACGGTGCAGGACCAGTCGGTGGAGGCGCAGGCGCTGGAAATGAGCTATGCCTTCGACTTCGGCTTCGGCACCGTCCAGTTGGGAGTGGGATCTGTGGTGGGGGGCAAGGTGAAGAAAAACATCAAGTCCGGCACCGACCAGATTGCCTCCGTGGGAGGGAGCAGCCGTGTGAACGGCAGCACGAATCTTGTGCAGTTCGGAATGCGGCTCTTTGGTTGGCGCTGGCTGCTGGGCTATCGCTTTTGGGACTACCACGCCCAACACGGCTCGGCGGGCAGTGCCCGGGCGGTGGGCAACTTCAACTATTCCGAAACCGTCATCGGGGTCGGATTCTGATTTTTTTCACCACATCTTGAGGCCAGCGTAGCCCATGGCGTTGGGCGGCTTGCGACTCTCTCGGATTCCAATCAGGGCGAAACCAGCAGGGGGCGGTTGAGGGCGGCAGTCCGTGCGTCGTCCCACAACTCGCTCAGCGTGTCCTGAGAAATGTTCGGCACCTGCGCATCGGCTTGCCGTGCGCCGGAACGCCCCGGATAAGTCGCCGAAACCCCAGAGGGGGCCAACACGCTGCGGCCATTGGCTTCTTGCCGCACCACGGCGAACTCAAAGGTGCGGGTCGCCCGGTTTTCCACCACCACACTTCCGTGCTTGGTTTCAACCCAACTGAAGTATTCGTCTCCGCGCAGGTAGCCCTGAAAGGTGCTGCCGTCGGGCTGCTCGAAGGTGAAGAGGTTGGGAGCCGCCGGAACCGCCCAGAGTGAACTGGCAGTGGTGCAAATCAGGATCAAGAGTCCAAGAGTCCGTCGCATGGTGTCCTCATTTGGTGATGGAGAGGGTCATTGAATCGCCAGCTGCGCTGATGCTGGAGACGCTGATGTTGGTTGCAGTGCCGCCGCTGAGCTTGCTGTTGGGGGTGCTGCTGTCGCCAAAGGTGGTGCTGTTGCCGCTGTAGAAGAGGTTGGTCTTGCGTCCGCTGGAGCCGCCACTGTCCAAGTCTCCGTCGTTTGCCTCCTCCAGATCCGCGAGCTTTGGGGATTGGGTCTGGCAGTTGTTGTTGCTTCGGCAACTGCTGACGATGTCCTTGATGTGCCAGATCGCCAAGCCGCCCGTGAAGCTGGTGCCCACCGCATAATCGGTGCCTCCGGAGGCATAGACCAGCCCGTAGTAGAAGCCTTGGTCGTAGCCGCCGATGCTGCGGTTTTCCAGCAGGAAGTACTCGTCCGAGGCCGAGGTGGTGATCTTGTAAATGCCGCAACTGGAGGAGTTGCTGCTCAGGTACATCGCACTGAGCGTGTAGCTGTTGGTTCCGGACGCCGCCGTTTGCGGGGTGCAGACGCTGGTCTTCTCCTTGGACCACGCGCTGAAATGCACGGGGGTGTCTCCGCTCTTCTCGCTGGACGACTTCCGGCCCCACGAACCGCCTCCCATCAGCCCGAAGTTGCCGATGCCCTTGCAACTGCCGCTCGTGCAGTACAGGTCCGGGAGGTCGAAGTAGGCGTGTCCGAGTTCATGGGCGATGATCCCGATGGTCGCATCCCAAGTGTCACTGGCGCTTGACCCCTGCCGTTCCCCAAACTGCGAGTAGCCGTTCATGCTGTAGGTCGAGGAGGCCATCATCTGCACCCCGTCCAACTCGACGTAGCCTTCGCCATGCGCCAGACTCACCGACCCGCTGCTGTCGGCATCGCAGTACATCGAGGTGAACAAGCCCCACACCCCGCCGGGGGTGTTGATGGACGAGGCGCTCTCTCCTCCGGCGACCAGAAACATCACCTGCATTTCCGTGCGGCTGAGCTTGCTGTTGGAGTCGCTGTCGTAGGACGCGAAGTTGATGTAAGAATCGGTCGCCTGAATGGCGGTGGAGGCGTAGCAGGAGAAGGTGTTCTTGCGGGTGTCCGGGTGGTTTCCGGAAAGAGTCACGGTGATGATGCCGTCGTTGGCGGTGCCATCGGTTTCGGTGACGGGCGTGAAGGCGTAGTTGCTGTAGGTGGTTTCGCTGAAGTAGTGGTTGAGCTGTCCGTCGCTGGTGCCGAAGATCTTGTTCGCCCAGGTCGTCGCATCGCTCTGGAAGGTGGCGTTGGCAAACTGCACCCGCACCACGAGGAGGGGCACCTTGGTGTTGGCGGAAATCGAGTCTCCCAAAGTGCTGGTGCCGGAGCCAGAATCCGTGTTCCCGAATTCTTCCTTCTTGGAGTTGCAGGAGGCCAGCAGAGCGAGCAGGAGGGTGAGACTGAGGAAGTGCTTCAGCAGGCCGCAAAACGCCATTGGGCGAAAATACACTTTTTTCCCGGAGAAAAACGGATTAAGCATCAAGGGGACGCTGGTAATATACCAGACCTCCGGGCAAGTTCCAATCCCAATTGCTGGCGGCTCAGTTGCTGGTTTCGCTGTTGTAGAGAATCGCGACCTCCTCGGCGGAGAGCGCCTGGCCGTAGATGCGCAGTTCGTCAAAGCCTCCGTCAAAGTACTTGCCGCCGTTGCGGTTCATGCCCACCTTGAAGCGGTCGAAGGCGGTCACGCCTCCGGAGATGGTCTGCTTCAGCACTCCGTTGCCGTACACGATCATGTTGGTGCCGTCGTAGGTGACGGTCACATGACTCCACTGCCCTACCGTGACATCGTCGTACTTGACGTTGGTTTCGGCGATGTCGCCGGACTGCGAACCGGATTGCGGGTCAATGCTGAGGTCTTCGTACTTGACCGCAAAGTCGCTGGTGCCGTCGCTGTCGGTGTCCAGGCTGCTGGATTCGTTGTCGGAGCTGGTCATGGTCACGGTGGCGGTCCATGAGGCTCCGGAACCGCTCACCGTGGCGGTCTTGCCCCCGATGGTCGCAGAGAGCGTGCGCAGGGATTCCGAGGCGGTGATCGCGAGTGTGACCGTGTTTCCGGTGATGGCATACGCCGGGGTGGCAGGTCCAGCGACAAAGGCATTGTTGGTGGAAAGCAAAACCGCTGACAGCGAAGGAGCGGACTGATCCAGCAACAGTGTCACCACCCCCCAATACCATTGCGTTGCCGAAGCCGTCCTTCACCCAGCCGTAAAAAGTGGTGGCGACTTGCTGGGTTCCTCCAAACGAAGCGTCCGGTACCGTGCTGGACTAGGTGGGGTTGCTGGGTAGCGTCGCCGAGGTGGAGAGGTAGTAGCCCGTGATTCCGGCGGTGTTGGCCAGCCAGAAGGTGAGCGGCTGGGGGTCGTTCCCGGTCTCGCGTTGGTTGTCGCAGTTGCAGTGCTGGGAGATCAGGGCACGTTGCCCCGGAAGCGCGACGGGTTGGGCGAGCGAACTGGCGGCACCGTCTTCTTCCTTGAGCGAGAGGCTGTCGCAGCCGGAAAGCACTAGGCTTCCGAGCAGGGCCGCGAAAAGGAACCCTCTGCAAAGACGAAATGAGAAGAAGCTGTGGCGCATGGATGCCGGGTGCCTTGGGTCCGTGGAGACTGCTCCCGAACGGCATCCTGCCAGAGGGTGTCCTGCCTTATTTTTTCAAGTTGCGTACCAGCCTAGGATCGGGTGAGTGGGGGAGTGACGCGGGCACTCTTTGAGGAACCCCCACAACGGATGGGCCTATTTCTGTTCCGTGAGGTCTTCCAAATCCTGAAGCACCTCCCGTGCATGGGCTTTCGGTTTGACGGAAGCGTAGATCTTGCGCAGGTTCCCGGCGGGGTCAATCAGGAAGGACTTGCGTTTCGTGATCCCCAGAAACGTGCCTGCGTACTGCCGGATGGTGATTTTTTGGGGATCGGAAAGCAGGGTGAGGTGCAGCCCGTGTTTGTCAAGGAAGCGGCGGTGGCGGCCCACGCTGTCCGGGTTGATCCCGATGGGCAGGGCGTTGAGGGCATTGAACTGCGGGAGGCTTTCTCCAAAAGCCCTGACCTCGGTGGTTCAGCCGGGAGTGTCGTCCTTGGGGTAGAAGAACAGCAGCATCCACTGCCCCCGGTAATCGGCAAGGGTGCGGTCCACACCGTCCTGATCCGGCAGAGTGAAGTCCGGGGCCGACTGGTTGAGGGTCA
>CAZQXS010000071.1:16581-18525 GCA_964597275.1 uncultured Pseudomonadota bacterium
AACCCGCCCGCAGGAGGTTGAGGACGTTCTTGGGTTTCTGGTTGGCTTGCGAGAGCATGGACTGGCCGGACTGGAGCAGGATTTGGTGCTTGGTCATCTCGGCCATTTCCGCCGCCATGTCGGTGTCGGTGAGGGCGGCTTCGGCGGCGAGGTTGCTGTCGGAGGAGATCTGCGTCCCGGTCTTGGTGCGCTCCAGGGTGTGTTTCTGGAACGCGCCCAGATCGGCCCGCAGGTTGGCGATTTCGTCAATTGCGGTGTCAATGAGTTCGGCGGCGTCCTGTGCCCCTTCCACGTCCGTGAGGTCAATGTCGGCGAGGCTTTCAAAGCGGCTGAGGTTGTCCACGCCCTTGCCGAGCGAGTTGGCCCGCACATCCGCGAAGCTGAACTTTTCGTGGTCGCCCCGCTTGTGGCCCAACTGGAAATGCATGGACTGCTGGGAGAGGTGCAGGTAGCCCTCAATCTTGGGATTGTCGGCACTGCCGATCAGTTCTTCGGGGCGCTGCCGGAATTTTTCGAGGCCCACTTGGTTGCCCTGTTCGTCCAGCACGGGCACCTCCACGACTCCGGGCACGAGGTCGTAGGCGACCGCCGCTCCCTGCGCCGGGGTTCCCGGGCGGGCGGTCAGCACCTTGCCTTTGCCGTTGGCGCTGCCTCCGCCGATGGTGCCCTTGATGTCCTTACCCGGATTGGCCATGGTCGGCGTGTCGGCCTCGTCGGTGAGCAGTCCGGGAGCCGAGGCGTTCACATAGAAGCTGACGTGATCCCCGTATTCCTGATGCTGCACCATCAGCCGTCCGTCATCCAGGATTTTCGCCTCCAGCGCAAGCCCGTTGTCCCGCAGCGTCTTGTTGAGGTAGGTGACGAGGACTTCCTGAAGGTCGCGGTTTGCGGTTTCAGCGGTGTAGAGTTCGGAGTCTTCCTCGTGGTGCTTGGTGATTTCGCGGATGGATTCGCCAAGGTAGCCCTCGCCCGTGTCGAAGCTGGCACTGCGGTTGTCGTCGGTGACGAGCAGCGTGATCGGTTCGCGCAACAGGTCCATCGTGACCGGAGCCGAGCCGAACATCTTGGCGGGTTCCGCCAGGGCTTGGATGTCCACCTCAAAGCCTTCGGGCGGAGAGGCCGGGGTGTTGGGCTGGGCTTCGACAAAGCGCAGGCCCTCGCCCATCACGGTGCCCCGGTGCCCCCGGCTGCCATCGAGCAGGGGGGCGTTGGCACTGTCGTAGGTCGTGTTCTGCGCAATCTGATCGAGCGATCCCAGCAGGTACTCCACTTCCATCTGGTCGGCCTTGCGCATCAACTCATCGTTGACGGCCTCGTTGGAGGCATGCACCGCCAACTGCTTCATCTTGTGGAGCAGCTTGGCGACTTCGCCCAGCCCGCCTTCTGCGGACTGCATCAGATTGACTTGGGCCTCGATGTTCTTGGTCGCTTGCGCCTGCCCGAGCTTGCGGTTCTTGAGGGCTTCAGCGCCAATCAGCACCGATGGCCCGTCACTGCCCCGGTTCAGCACTCTCCCGGAGCTGAGCCGCTCGATCGAGTCCTGCACCCCCTGATGACTCTTGGAGGTGTGGCGCAGCGTGTTCAGCGAGGCGAGGTTATTTCGTATTCGCATTCGTCCAATGAGAAAACACTATGGGGTCCAATCCCCACGGTCTCCTTATCGGCAGGTGCCTCACTTTCTTTAACATTTCTAAAGTTTTTTTGATTCAAGCCGATGCAGAAGTTGGGGAGACTCGGCCTGTTGCGGGCCGGGGGGGCTTCCGGAACGGCACGAAGTACAACGACAGCTACTACGGACGCGAGACCAAATTTGGCGGCTACAGCTCGCAGGTAAAACCGTACAGCGCCTTTGTGAGTTGGCACTGGCTGGGAGCCGGGGTCACGGAAATGCGCTACACCCTCCAGTCTGGAATCGCCAACGCCGCCGCCGGTTTGACGAACTAT
>CAZQXS010000072.1:0-12005 GCA_964597275.1 uncultured Pseudomonadota bacterium
ACATGACGGGTGCGGAGATGGTCGTGGATGGCGGCATCACCGCTGCGTATGTGACGCCGGAGTAAAAGGCCGTGTCTCGCCCCGCACAAAACGCCGCACTTGCGTTCCTCAAGCAGCATCCCGAAATCCAGCTAGTGGATCTGCTGATCCCGGACATGAACGGGGTGCTGCGGGGCAAGCGCGTTCAGGCCAGCAAGCTCCCCAAGCTCGCCGAGTCTGGATGCTACCTGCCCGCCTCGGTGTTCGGCATGGGGGTCACGGGCGAGACGATGGAGCCAACCGGGCTTGGCCTGTCCACGGGAGACGGCGACCTCCCCTGCCAAATCGTTCCGGACAGCCTGGCCCCCGTGCCGTGGGAGTCTGGGCTGGCCCAAGTGCTGCTCACCATGCACGAGGAGGACGGCGCTCCTTTTTTCGGCGATCCTCGCACGGTGCTGGAAAACGTTCTCGCCCGCTTCCGGGAAGTGGGCTGGACTCCAGTGATTGCGGTTGAGCTTGAATTTTACCTGCTGGACCCCCGCCCCACCCGTCAGGGCAAACCCCAAGTTCCCAAGATGCCCCGAACCGGGCAGCGGGAAACCGAAGGGCAGCTTTACTCCCTGCGGGCGCTGGATGGCTTTTCTGCGTTTCTGGAGGAAGTCAGCCAAGCGACGCAAACCCAAGGAATTCCCGCCGACACTGCGGTTGCAGAACTGGATGCGGGGCAATTTGAGATCAACTTGCAGCACGTCCCGGATGCCCGACAGTCCGGGGACCACGGGGTGTTGCTGAAGCGCGTCATTCGGGGAGTCGCCCAGAAGCACCGACTGGAGGCGACCTTCATGCCCAAGCCTTTCCTCGACCAAGCCGGAAACGGGCTGCACCTTCATCTCAGCTTGCTGGACGACACCGAGGCTAACCTGTTCAGGCCCAAGCCGGGGGAAGGCTGGAACCCGGGGCAAATTCCACCAGAACGATTACGGCATGCGGTTGGTGGCATGCTGGAAATCCTGTCCGAGTCCATGCTGATTTGCGCTCCCCATGCCAACTCCTACCATCGCTTCCAGCCCGGCTCCTACGCCCCCTGCAACCGCACCTGGGGCTACAACAACCGCACCGCGACAATTCGCATTCCTGCCGGCCCTCCGGACGCAACCCGTCTGGAACACCGTCTTGCGGGTGCTGGGTCAAACCCCTACCTGAACATCGCCACCCTACTCGCCGGAATCCATCACGGACTCACCAACAAAATCGAACCTCCTGCTCCAATTGAGGGCGATGCGTATCAAGTGCCTTCCGATCTCTCCCGGAGTTGGGAGCAGGCGTCCTCCGCCTTTGAGCAGGCGAAAGTGCTTCCGGGTTATCTTGGAAACGAGTTCTGTCAGCTTTATGCCAGCCTCAAGCGCGGCGAGCAGGAGAGCTTTCAACGGCATCTCCACCCCCTTGAATACGATTGGTACCTTCGCACCCTCTAGCTTGCCACATCCTCCATCCACTTGTTCTGAAAACCACAGAGTCCCAACATGGCCGAGCCGCACGTCCAATCCTACTACGCCGCCAGTGCGAGCGCCCATCCGGAGCATCCGGAACTACAAGGCGAGGCCACCTGCGATGTCTGCGTGGTGGGCGGTGGCCTGACGGGGCTTTCAGCCGCACTGCACCTTGCCGAGCGTGGCTACGATGTGATCGTGCTGGAGGCGAACCGCGTGGGCTGGGGCGCGTCTGGACGCAACGGTGGGCAGTTCATCCACGGCTACAGTTGCGAGATGGACATGATCCGCAAGCTCGTGGGGCTGGAGGCGGCCAAGCAGCTTTGGACGCTGTCGCTGGAATCGCTGGACCTCGTGCGCTCCCTCGTCGAAACGCACCAGATTGACTGCGACCTCGTGCAGGGGCAATTGAGTGCCGGAATCAAGCCAAGGCATCAGCGCGACCTAATCGCGGACAAGCGAGAGCTGGAGGAGGTTTACGGCTACTCCGGGCTGGAACTGTGGGAGGGGGCGGAGTTGCGCAGTCGGATCAACTCGGAGCGGTACTGCGCGGGCTTGTTCGACCCGAACAGCGGGCACCTGCATCCGCTCAACTTCACGCTGGGCCTTGCCGCCGCCGCCGAAAAAGCTGGAGTCCGAATTTTCGGAAATTCCCGCGTGCAGCGCATCGAATCCGGGAATGCACCGTTGGCGGTCACGACCCAAGGGCAGGTGCGTAGTCAGCATTTGTTGCTCGCCGGAAACGCCTACCTCAACGGAATTTCCTCCAAGGTTCACCGCAACCTCATGCCGGTGGGCACCTACATCGGGGCCACCGAACCGCTGGGAAAGGAGCGGGCCGATGCGTTGATTTCCAACAACATGGCGGTGTGCGACACCAATTTCGTCCTCGACTACTACCGCCGCTCTGCCGACCACCGCATGCTCTTCGGCGGACGGGTCAGTTACTCCACGCTGGAACCGCGCAATCTCCCGGAAACCATGCGGCAGCGCATGCTGCTGGTGTTTCCGCAACTGGAGGACGTGCGCATGGACTACGCCTGGGGCGGCTATGTGGGCATCACCATGAACCGCGCCCCGAACCTTGGCCGACTCGCCCCCAACATCTTCTTCGCGCAGGGCTTCTCCGGACACGGGGTCGCCCTCGCGCCCCTCGCAGGCAAGCTCATGGCCGAGGTGGTGTCCGGAACCGCCGAGCGCTTTGACCTGCTCGCCCGCATTCCGCACCGCCCCTTCCCCGGCGGTCGGCTGCTCCGCACCCCTTCGCTCGTGTTGGCGATGACGTGGTTCCGGCTGATGGACCGACTCCCCTGACTTCCCCGTTGCATTTACCCGTGGCAACGGCTAAAGTGAGTGAACTTCTTCCGGAGCGGTTGTAGCTCAGTTGGTAGAGCAGCAGCTTCCCAAGCTGCAGGTCGCCGGTTCGAGACCGGTCAGCCGCTCCAGTGCTTTCCGGCTTTTCTCCCAAAACTCAGTGGCTGTCGGTGATCACGAACTCCGCCGTGTGTTCGGCGGTGTTGTCCACATTGTCCTGCGCCCGCACCCAGATGCGGTGACGTCCCGGCTCGGCAAAGAGCAGCACCTCCTTGTAAGGCCGGGCCGGGCTGTCGTCGAGCGAGAATTCCAGCCGCTTCACGTTGGCCGGGTCAATTGCGCTGAGGTAGAGCGTCGTGTTGACGGAATAGACCCGCACGGGCTTCCCGTCCTTTTCCTCGGTCCGCAACGGGTCCGTGCTGAAGACCTCCGTGATCTCTGGAGGGGTGTTGTCCACAAGCAGCAGCATCGGCGTGAACACCTCGCGGTTGTTCACCTGATCCGTTCCCCAAAACTGGAAGAGGTACTGCCCCTCGTTTTCAAGAGTCAGCGGCCCCGCATAGGCTTGTGCAGGCTTCCCGGCAAGCTGGTACTCGATTTTCTGCACCCCGGAAAGGTCGTCCGTTCCCTCCAGACGAACCTGCGTGTGGCTGGCCACCCAGAAGACCCCGCCGCCCCGGGTGTAGTTGGGACCGCTCATCTGGAACTGTGTCTTGGGGGAGTGGGCGTCCACGACAAGCTTCAGGGTCGCCGGTTTCGAGCGGTTGTGCAGGGCATCCATTCCACGATAGTTCACCGTGAACTCCCCTGAGCGGTTGGACGGCGTGAAGGGAGTCGCGTACTTGGAATAGCCCCGCTTGCTGTCCTTGGCTCCGGCCTTCCGGACGCGGTACTCGATGGCCTGCACCTCCATCTGGGCATCGGTCGCCTTGAGCTGAATCCGGGTCCGCGTGGAGATGAACTGCTGCTCATCCTGAGTGAAGCGGTCCCCAATGAGGGTGTGGGCCATCTGGGGAGGCGTGCGGTCGAGGTAAAAGGCGTACTCCCGGACCTCCTCACGGTTTTCCACCTGATCCACTCCGTAGTAGTACAGCACGTGCTTGCCGTCTGGAAGCTCGGATACCGTGATGCCCGTCTTGTCGTCATAGGTGTGGGACTCGTCCTCCTCATCAAAGTAGTAATACACCTTCTGCACTCCGGAAAGTGCATCCTCGCTGCTGAGGCGAATCTGCGAACTGGTGGAGAGGGTGTCGCCAATCAGGTTCTGCTCCGTGGCGTGTGCGGTGGTCGGCGGTGTGAGGTCCACCGTGAACACCGACTCTTGCGGTTCGCTGGCGTAGCCCACATGGTCCACCGCGTAGTGTCGCAGGGAGTAGTGCTTCTCTTCCCCAAGGTGCAACTCCGACTCGTAGCGCACAAACGCCACGCCATCGAGGGAGTAAAACGAGTCGCGCACCCCGGAAAGCGCATCTTCCGCACTCAGCGTTGCGACCAGCCCCTTTCCGAAAAAGGTGTGGCCGTCCTTGGTGTAAACCGGTGCTTGCCGCAGCTTGAGCGTGGAAACCGGCGGAGCGCCGTCGGCGACGAACTTGAAGAGGCTCTCCTGCCTCGTGAGGTAGTTCACCCAGCGGACAAACTGCTGTCCCTGAATTTCCAGCGAGAGCCCGGAAGCGCGGTAGCGTTCGGTCTGCGTGGTGCTGTCCTCTCCTGACGAAGTCGGGGTGAGGGCGCCGAACTGCTTGGACTTCCGTCCCGTGGTTTCATCGCCCTCGGCCTCATAGATGGTATTCAGCAAAAAGCTGGGGGCGTCGTCTTGCGGAGAGGGGGACAGACGAATCCAGAAGGGGAGGTCCGAAGGCCAGAACACGGCCCCCAGCTCGTCCACATACACCTGATGCTTGTGTGCTGGCGGAGCCACTTGCTCCGCTCCGCTCGCAGTCGCCTCCTGTGCCCCAAGAGCATCCGCTGCGATTCCTGTCAACAGGAGCAAGCCGCTCCCAATCCCCCACTGTCTCAAGCCGCGCTTCATATGCCTCCTTTGCTACGTTGGTCTGGTTGTGTCTAAAAAGTGCTTGCTGCCCTGAAACCAGGAGCAACCAAACGTGCGAAACTGTAGCACAATCTTCCGGGCCAGACCACCTCGTTTTGTGGTTGTGCGCATTTCTGGTGATCCTTGCCGCAAGGTCTGCTAGAGTGAACCCCACTTGACCACTGTTCGACACGGAGCTTCTCATGAAACGCATCATCTTGCATCTCAGCGCAGGGTTGCTCTGCGGACTGCTGGTGAGCGCCTGCGCTTCCAGTGGAGGCAAGGCCGGAGGGGCCACCCAGGACGGTCGCTCCTCAACCTTCAGCCCCACCTGCTTCAGCCTGGCCAGCCTGTTTCCGGGAGAGCCGGGTTGCGGAACCCCCTCCCGACTGGGCAAAAACCAGTCGTCTCCATGAGCATGCCCCAACTCCCGAACCCTTCCTCCGCTTCCGAAGACCCCGAGTTTGTGCGGCTTTCCGGACGCGAATGGCTGATCCTGACCTCCGTCTGCGCCCTCGCGGTGCTGGTCACGGCAATCCTCGTCTTCAACATCGGCTCCAAGCTTCCGCACGTCGGCTGAGGGCCGCTTGTGGAACCGGACTTGCAGAAGTGTCTGGGAACCCTTTTCTCTTTAGGAGAGTCCCATGTCCCAGACAACCGATCAAGAAGTGCAGCGCGTCCTCCGGCTGATGGTGGGCCAAGGCATCTGGTCCGAAAACATGGCCAGCAACCTTGAGCCGCTGCTCCACTCCAACCCGGATTTGCGGCGTTTCTTCCTTGGAGTCGGCGAGGAGGTCTGACCACTTCGGCCAGACATGGCGAACCCCTCGCTTTGCCAACTCGATCCCCGAAACCCTTGGGGCGTGGCCTGCGGCGTTGAATCTGGTTCGGTTGTTGCTTTTCCCGCAGCAACACTTTTTTCAGATTTTCGCCCATGTCCATGCTCACCAAAACGTTCATCCGCAGTCAGGATGAGCAAGCCACGTTTGAATTCGATGCGCTGCAAAGCGCCATGAACATCCACGCCCGGGCCATCAAGCCCCGGAGCGGCCCGTGGCTTTTGCGCCTCAAGCGCAACGAGTACGCCGAACACCTCGCCTCGCTCTCCACCGTGGAGCGGCTCAAGTTCATCCGCAAGAACATGCGGGCCAACATGTACCACCACGGGCACCCCCTCACCCTTGAGCAGGCGCATCACACCTATGCGGTCTTTGAGCGCTACCTGCCCTTCTACGAGCAGTTCCGCAGGTTTTTCGGGATTCGTCCAGACGAGAATTACGAGGACGTGCAGATGCAAATCCTGCAACTCGCGGGCTACTTTCTGGAGCAGCAGGCCGCGCAGGGCGAGGAACCCTCCGTGCTGTCCCTGCTGGAAGCCGACCTTGAGGAAATCATGGACGCTGCCGACCCCCCGGAACTGCTGAACTGAACGCCGCCGCCTTGAATCCTTTGTCCTTTCGTGAATCCACCCTCGGCCACAAAACGGCCCTCAATTACGGACATGCACGATCTGTCCGGCCCGTCGCTCGTTGATCCGGTCACGGGAGCCACCAGCCCGCACATCTGCACCTACTTCACCGAAAACGGCTGCGTGATCCAGTCCTGAAACGGGGGGTTCCTTGGCCCCGTTTTTCCTGCCACGTTCCTTTCTCCTTGTAGCCGCTTCGCACTTCTGGTAATTCTAGGGCCGTTATCTTGCATCCGCCCGAACAGGTTAAACCCCCTGTTCTGAACACCCGGAAGATTGCCACATGTCCGAAAAAGAAGAACTGATCGAGCAACAGCGGACGACCACGCGCCGCAAGGCAAAGATGATAGATAAGGCGATCCAGCAGAAGTCCGGGTCGGTCAGCGCGATCCCCAATCTGGATTTCTGGGGCTTGCAGAAGCGCGTCATCTTGATCACGGAGGACATCCGCAAGATGACCAAGTCCTCCTTCCTGACCAAGATGAAGCACTCCCTCCTTGGAGCCAACGAGGGCTTTGCCAAGGGGAGCCACATCAACGGAAGCGTCCTCTCGCAGGCGTTGAGCACCGGACAGATGCGCCGGATCGTCAGCGATCTCAACCGCGACCCCAGTTCGACCAACCTGCGGGTACAACTCCTGCGCACCTTCATGAAGGAGCGCAAGGACCACGACCTGAAGGTGTACCGCGACCTGATCGTGCAAGGCGCCCTGCCCATTTACCTTGGCGATGTCACTCCAGCGGCCATGCAGGTGGCGGCGCAAACCTATCGGCTCTACCTGCAAAAGCTCGTCAACGCCCACAAGAAGCAACTGCTGCTCGTGCGCTCCAGCCAGCTCAAGGGCCGGGTCAACATTGACCGCATTCCGGTGGATTCGCTGCTGCGCTCCGACAAAGCACCCAACACCCCGGAGGAGGCGCTGGCCGTGCTGGAAATCAAGGTCTGCCTCAACCTTCAGGACCAATCACAGGACGTGGACGGGGAGATCAAGCAGAACATGACGATGCCGGTCAACCTCAACGATCTCGACCACCTCTCGGCCCGGCACAACGCCGTCATGCAGTTCCTTGGCGGCGGGGATGAGGCCGGACAGACCTACAACAAACGCAAGCTGCTGATCCGCAAAAGCATGGCCGTGGTGGATGTCGCCCGCTACGTCCCGTTCCTCCACTCGCTCGGACTCAAGGTCGCCGGACGCCTTCAGGAACTGGAGAGCAAGACCGCGCATCCCTTCCTCATGGAAGCCCGCATCCACATGGCCGCCGTGCGCTTTCTCATGCTCCGGATGCAAAGCGAGGACAACACCGCCCGTGTCTCCGTGGCCCCCACCTTCAACAAGGCCATCGTTGCCTACCGCAAAGCCCTCAAGCGCACCTCCTTCAGCGACCCCAACCGCAGCGACCTGCCGGTGATGGGCGAGTTCGCGCAGATTTCCAACTTCGCGTTCCAGAACCGCGAGTTGATGAAGCTCACCAACGACGGCACCCTCGAAAACCTGCGCCTCGCCAAAAAGGCCGTGGACGCCGCCGTGATGGTCAACCGCCACTACGGGCGTTTGCAGCTCAAAATCCTCAACGCCATCAACATCCTTGAGACCAAAAAGCTGAGTGCCTCCTGACCCCGCGCTGGACCTGCTTTGCTTGGGCGAACCTCTGATGGAGTTGAATCAGGTCCGGGGGGCCGAGCATTACCTTCCCGGCTTTGGAGGCGACACCTCCAACTGCGCTGTGGCAGCGGCTCGGCAAGGGGCGCGAGTGGGCTACCTCACCGCCGTTGGTGAGGACACCTTCGGCAACGCCTTTCTCGAACTCTGGAATTCGGAGGGCATCGACACCTCCGGCATCCTCCGCACTCCAGAGGCGCACACGGGCCTCTACCTCGTTTCGCATTCCGAAGCGGGACACGAGTTCAGCTACTTCCGCTCCGGCTCCGCCGCAAGCCGCCTGACTCCCGAAAATCTTTCGGAATCCCGCATCGCCTCCACCCACATTTTCCACGCTTCCGGCATTTCCCAAGCCATCAGCCCCTCCGCCTGTGACGCGGTGTTTCACGCCCTTGAGTTGGCCCGACAGCACGGGGTCCGGATTTCCTACGATCCCAACCTGCGGCTCAAGCTCTGGCCGCTGAACCGCGCCCGCGCCGTGATCCACGAGGCCATGCGCCAGTGCGACATCGCGCTCCCCGGACTTGAGGACGCGCAGTTGCTCACGGGCTTGGATTCGCCTGATCAAATTGTGGATTTCTACTTGAATCTGGGGGCCGAGGTGGTGGCCCTCACGCTGGGGCCGGACGGCGTGCTGGTCGCCACAGCGGAGCAGCGACAGAAAATTCCGGGATATGCCGTGGCAAGCGTGGATGCCACTGGAGCGGGCGACACCTTTGACGGGGCGTTTCTCACAGAACTGGCTTCCGGACGCGATCCTTTTGCCGCTGCCCGTTACGCCAATGCCGCCGCCGCGCTCGCCACCACGGGCTACGGAGCGGTTGGCCCCATGCCCACCCGCGAGCAGGTGGACGGATTTCTCAACGATCAGCGTACCTGATCGCCCCTTGCAACTCCCTGATTTTACGGAGATTGTTCCAGAGGTAGCGCGGCGTGATGCCGAGGTAGCGCAAATGCCCCACCACGGAAACCGCAAACAGCGTCAGGCAGACGATTCCGGTGACGAGCCAGAACGCACTCACAGCAGCCCGCTTTCGGCAAGGCGGTCCACCGCGATGCCCAGATTTTCCGCAGAATTGGCGTAGCTGAAGCGCAAAAAACCCTCGCCACCCTGGCCAAAGTCCACTCCGGGGGTCAGCGCGACTCCCGTTTTTTCGAGAATTTCCAAGGCGAGTTCCAGCGAGTTTTTGGGATTGCGGTACTTGAGGAAGACGTAGAAGGCTCCGGTGGGGTCGTAGCCCGGATCATGTCCGATGGCCCGAAGCTTCTCCAGCAGGAACTGCCGCCGCCGATCAAACTCCGCCTTCATGACCTCGCATTCCGGGTTGCCCTCGTCCAGCACACGCACGCCAGCATCCTGCACAAAATGCGTCGTGGAGATCATCAGGTTCTGGTGCATCTTCACCAACCCCGGCATCCACGATTCCGGCGCAATCAGGTAGCCCAGCCGCCAGCCCGTCATCGCGTAGTACTTGGAAAAGCCGTTGAGCGCAATCGCCTCGCCCGTGAATTCCAGAATGCTCTGCGGCGGGCTTCCGTAAGTGAGGTCCGCGTAAATTTCGTCGGAAATCACCGGAATGCCCAATGTGGTCAGTTCCCGCAGGATTTCCGGACGGAAGACCACGCCTGTCGGGTTCATTGGGGAATTGAGCAGCAGGGCGCGGGTGCGGGGCGTGATCGCCTTGCGAACTGCGTCCGGGTCCAACTGGAACCCGTCTTCGTGGTGCAACGGCACTCGGATAGGTGTGGCCTCGGCCAGATGCACGAGGTTGTCGTAGCAGGCGTAGCCCGGATCGGTGATCAGCACCTCCGATCCCGGAGGGGCCAGCACTCGAATTGCCAGAAACAGCAGGATGGACGAGCCGCTGGACACCAGCACCTGCTCCGGGCGCACCGCCACCCCGTAGTCGCGCTGGTACTTGCGGCAAATCGCCTCGCGCAGTTCCAATGTGCCCTGCGTGACCGTGTAGCCTGCCGGATGCGCCGCAAGGCTCTCCTGAAGCGCCTCCAGCGCCACTGAGGGTGCCTGAAAGTCCGGTTCGCCGAACTCCAAGTGGATCACCTCGCGGCCCTCGGCCTCCAGTTCCTTGGCGCGGGAAAACACTTCCATCGCCAAAAAATTGCTGAGGGAGTCAAGGTGGTTGAAGCTGGGCGTGGTCATGGCGAAATCCGAAATCTCCATGATACACCGCTCACCCCATCAGAAAAGCGGAATTCCTGCATCCCCGCCTTGCCCTCTCCGGGCGACCATGCAAGACTGTCCGTTGCTGATCACCCATACGGAATGTCCATGTCCAAAACCGAAGTCTGGTTCGTCCGCCACGGCGAAACCTGCTGGAACGTCGAACGCCGCTACCAAGGCCACGGCGACAGCGAACTCACGGAGGCCGGACGCACTCAGGTTGAGGCTACCGGAGTGCGTTTTCAGAACATCACGTTTGACCACCTCTACAGCAGCGACCTTGGCCGCGCCCGCAGCACCGCCGAAGCCATCGCCCGCAACTCCGGTCACGAAATCCAGTTCGACCCCCGCTTGCGGGAAAAGAACCTCGGCATCTTCGAGGGACTGACGGTTCCGGAGATCCAAGCGCGGTACCTCGACCCCTACATCGCCTTCAAGACCCAAGGCACCAACTTTGTGATTCCAGAAGGCGAAAGCACCCAGCAGCTCTTTGAGCGGGCGTGGGAGTTTCTGGAGGAAATGCGCACCCGCTACCCCGGACAGCGCACGGTCTGCGTCACGCACGGCGGCACCATCCGGGGCTTGATGAAGCACATCCTCGGCCTCGTGCAGGACATGCCCACCCGCTTCCGACTGCACAACACCAGCCTGCACCAGCTCTACTGGGTCACGGATCATTGGATGGTGGACTGCATCGGCGACACCCAGCACCTCACCGAACTGCCCAACTGACGTGGCGGCCTTTCTCCAGCGTCGCCACTGGGTGTTCGACATGGACGGCACCCTGACGATCGCGGTCCACGACTTCGCCGCCATCCGCGAGGAATTGGGCATTCCAGAGGGACAGCCCATTGTGAAGACGCTCAACGCCCTTCCGGACGAACAGGCCCAGCCGCTCCGCCAGCGGCTTCAGGAAATCGAGGAAGACCTCGCCCGCCAAGCCCAACCCGCTCTGGGCGTGCGTGACTTGCTGGCCGCGCTCAAGCTCCGGGGCTGCCGCATGGGCATCCTCACGCTCAACTCCAAGGAAAACGCCTGGCTCACGCTGGAAACGCTTGGGCTGGCCGAGTTCTTTGAGCCGGATGCCGTGCTGGGACGCTGGTGCCTCGAAAATCCGAAGCCCCACCCGGACGGCATTCACCAACTGCTGGACTTCTGGAGTGCGGATCCCAACGACGCCGTGATGGTCGGCGATTTCCTCTGGGATCTGAAGACAGGCCGCGCCGCCGGACTCCCCACCGTCCATGTGGACCGCTCCGAAACCTTCCCCTGGCCCGAACTCACCGACCTGCCCGTCGCCTCGCTGGAAGCCCTCCAGAACCGACTGCCCTGAGTTCTGAAGTGTGGTACACTGCACTCAACAATAATGGCGTTCATGGCCAACCTTTGGCAAAAGGAGTTCCCGGATGAGGCTGAGCTTGGAAGAACGACAACACATTCTTGAGGCCGTCCATGCCTTGGACGCAGGTGCGGAAGTGCGCCTGTTCGGAAGCCGCGTCCGAGACGATACCAAAGGTGGCGACATTGACCTGCTGATCATTTCCGAAACTTTGGACCGGAAGCTTCTGCGGAATTTGCGACTGCGGCTTCAGGACCGCTTGGGCGCACGGAAGATCGACGTGGTGGTGTCTGTCCCTGAACTCTCAGCCCCATTTGCCTGCTTGGCCTTTGAGGAAGGAGTCCCGTTGTGAAAGAAGACCTCTTCAGTGACGTGATGGAATACACCCCTGCGGTTTTTGAAATTCTGGAAAAGACCCTGGCGTATGCCCAAACGCTCTTGGAAAAATCCACTCCGGCTGCTTCTTGAGCAGCACTGATGGAGTCTCATGCCCCGGATTCCCAAAGCCCTGCTCGGACTGGTGCTGTCAGCCCTCGTGGCC
>CAZQXS010000072.1:12105-18521 GCA_964597275.1 uncultured Pseudomonadota bacterium
CATGCCCCGGATTCCCAAAGCCCTGCTCGGACTGGTGCTGTCAGCCCTCGTGGCCGCCTGCTCCGCGCCTTCCCCGCCTTCGCCTGAAGCAGAACCCGCCGCTTCCCTCCGGGGGGTGCGGCGCACTGAAGCCGCTCCCTCCGCCGAGCATGTGGGCCGATACGCCTTCGTGGTCGGCAACTCCGAGTACCAGCACCTGCCGGACCTCCGCAATCCCCGTGCCGATGCCCAAGCCATCGCCGACTTGCTGGGAGATGCGGGATTCGCGGTTTCCCTGCACCTCGATGTCTCGCGCCAGCAGTTGCTCAACGCACTGGACGCATTTCAGCAGCAACTGCCTCCGGACAGCGCGGCGCTGATCTACTACGCCGGACACGCCGTGCAAATCGCAGGGCGCAACCACTTGATTCCGGTGGATGTGCAACTTCGCAGCGAAGCGGATGTCGAAGCCGAGTCGCTGGCGCTGGATCGTCTGCTCGGCAAGCTGGAGGAACGCCGCACCCGCTTGAACCTCCTGCTTCTCGATGCCTGCCGCAACAACCCGTTTCCGAGCGAGTACCGGGGGGTGCGCCAAGGTCTGGCGAGGCTCCACGCTCCTGCCGGAACCCTGATCGCCTACGCCACCAGTCCGGGCACGGTTGCGCTCGACGGCGACGGCCTGCACAGCCCCTACGCCGCCGCCCTGCTGCACCACCTCCGCACTCCGGCGTTGAAGTTCGAGGACGCCCTCAAACGGGTGCGCACCGACCTTGTGCTGCAAACCGACCTGCGCCAAGTCCCGTGGGAGTCCTCATCGCTCTACGGCGAGGACTTCATGCTTTTCCCGCCCCAGCAACCAACCGACGCTCGCCCTGAACGTGCCGAAGGGACAAAGGCCGGGCTTCGACCCGCTCAGCCCGAACGGGAGCATGTCGCAGAATCCTTGGCTCGGATGCAGGAAGCCTTTGCGGAGTTGATGGCCCAGGAATCCACCGCCGTTGATCCAGAGCCGCAAGCCGCGCAGTGGCAGGCGTTTCTGGAGCGGCATTCGGATGACTTTCCGCACACCGACACCGACGATGATTTGCGGCGCATCGCCACTCAGCACCTCAATTTTTGGCAAGCGCGAGTCACGGAGGCCCAGAATCCGGAACGCCGCAAGGCGTGGGCCGAAGGAACCTGGACCGAACCTCACGCCGACATCGAGTTCGTGGCCGTGGCGGGCAACGCACATTTCCGGATGGGGGACGTGTTGGGCGACGAGGACGGCGAGGTGACGGTGCGGATGGTGCCCCGCTTTTGGATGAGCCGCACGGAAGTCACCAAGGCGCAGTGGCAGGCCGTCCTGCAAAGCGACGCAGGCGCAATCCCCCCGTCCACAGGACTCAAGCACAAGCTCCAGCAGGGCTGGCAAACGCTCCAGCAGACGGGACGGAAGGTGGTCCGCAAGGGGCAGGAATTGTGGAAAGGCGCAGAGGTGCAATCCGGAGTGAGCCGCAAAGCCGCCGAGGACTTTCTGGAACGCCTCAACGCGCTCCATCAGCACCGCTACCGCTTCCGCCTGCCCCGCGAAGCCGAATGGGAATACGCCTGCCGGGGCGGCGGGCTGCCCGTGCGCTTTGGCACCGGGCGGGACACGATCAGCGTGACCGAAGCCCATTTCGCCCCGCAAGCGGTGGGATCGCGTCCGGCTTACGTTTTCGGCCCCACTCGCGCCGCCGAGCCACGCCAGCCCACTCGCGCCGGGAGCTTTGCTCCCAATCCGCTGAGCCTGTACGACCTCAGCGGCAATCTCGCCGAATGGGTCGAGGCCGATCACGACCTGCGCGGCGGGCACTTCCAGAGTCCGGGGGCGGACCTGCGCTGCGCCGCCCGCTCCCAAAGCGGCTGGTTCCCCAAGCTCGAAACCGTTGGCCTGCGCATCGTGCGGGAGTACTGAACGCACTGCACCCGATTGCAAAAAAACACTTGACTCCCCCCGGAATCGGCGTAAAATTTCGACAATTCGGCCAAGGATTTTCCTTGACCCCCCCTTTCGCAAAAGCCGCAGCATGCTCCCAAACCGCCGTACGACCATGTAGGTGTCCGGACCTGTTTACTCCCTAGAAAATCCGTTAGTGGATTAAAATTAAATGACAAGGTATCCTCTGGTGCGATGTCTCAACCATCCAAAGGCGGATACCGATGGTACGGACCAGCCAAAATCACCGCTGCTGCGAGTGAGACAGCTCACACATCGTCAGGAACGGAAACAACCGTCGCGGGAGCCAGCAGTAACCAGTGTCGCGAATGCGGGGCCGGTAAGGTGCTTCTACTCATGAACACCCTGCTCAATGGAGAGATCTTCCATTCGCTCAAGGAAACGTAAATTCTTATTGAACAATGGCGGGCTTACTCCAAGTAGTGTGAGCTCACAGTGTTTGAAAAGGAAATTTATTGCTCCTGAAGCTCTGTTTCATGTGGAATCCATTACGATGATGAGCTAACATTCAAGCTGGACCACTTAAAGGGGGCAGGTCATCGCAAGAATTTAATTACGCAAGACTGCCCATTACTCGAATAAGGAGGGATTGAATGTCTATCAGATTTGAATTGAATGGGTCCAGAACAGAACTTGAGCACCCTCCCCACACGGCATTGTTGTGGGTACTCCGAGAACATCTGGATCTGACAGGAACAAAATTCGGTTGTGGCTCAGGCTTATGTGGTGCCTGTACAGTTCATTTGAACGGTCAGCCGATGAGGGCGTGCATAACACCAATCTCGGCTGTGGCAGGAAAGTCAGTCACTACGATAGAAGGCCTTTCCAAAAACAAAACTCATCCTCTTCAAAAAGCCTGGATTGAGGCACAGGTACCCCAATGTGGCTACTGCCAGTCTGGCCAGATTATGCAGGCGGCCGCACTCCTTGAGTCGAACAAAAATCCCAGTCGAGAGGAGATCATCGCTTACATGAACGGCAACATCTGTCGTTGCGGAACCTACCTGAGAATCATCCGAGCCATCAAAATTGCTGCAACCGAAGTGAACGGGAGATAGGTGATGAAAAAATCCTACACACAAGTGGACTATCAACCCGCTCTCAGTCGACGTCGTTTTATTGCTGGGACTGGGAGCCTTACTTTTATGATTGCCTTGGGAGGTTTACTTAACGGTAGCAGGGCTTCGGCAACAAAAACTCTTGAAGGCAACAAGCCTTGGGGCACAAATATCACGGTTTGGGTAAAGCTGAATTCCGAGGGAATGGTCACAATCCTCAACCCCTCAGCTGAAATGGGACAGGGGTCAATGACTGCACTTGCGGTGTTGATTGCCGAGGAGATGGATGCCGACTGGGCCAAGGTTAGAGTCGAACAATCTCCAATTGATCCCAAAATTTATGGTAGGCCGGGGTGGGGTGGTCGGGGATTCCACATGATTACCGTGGGGAGCATGACGGTAAGTGGATATTTCATGCCCCTTCGCCAGGCTGGAGCCCAAGCAAGATACGTGTTGTTGAAGAATGCAGCCATGAACTGGAACGTTCCATTGACCGAGTTGAAAACAGAGCCCGGCATGGTGATTCACAGGCCCACAAACCGGCGAATGAGTTATGGGGAAATTGCCTCTGTTGCAAAGACTGTAAGTGATATTCCCGAAATGATCCTGAAGCGGCCTGAAGAATTCAGGCTTATCGGCAAATTCGTGCCTCGTATAGATATTCCTGAAAAGGTCGATGGAAGCGCCTTATACAGTATGGATGTCAGCGTGCCGAACATGCTTTACGCCACTATCCTGCGTACTCCTGTCAACGGAAACGTGCCGAAGAGTTTCAACGAAAAGGAGATCAGGTCGATGTCTGGAGTCCAAAAGATAGTCCGTCTAGAGCATGGCGTGGGAATTCTTGGCAAGCGTTATGAAGACCTCCTTCTGGCAAAACGGAGCCTAAAGGTAAACTGGAGCAAGGGCGCCAGTGCAGAAATGTTTGACAGCGAGAAGATTTTGGAAGAATACGAAAGAGTTGCAGATGCCCGGAAAAAAAGAGGGAGGGTATTAATCCAGAAAGGCGATGTCGTTTCAGTACTTCAAAAGGCTCACAGAACATACTCGGCCGATTTCCTAAGTGACCACGTCTATCATGCCCAGATGGAGCCGCTTAATGCAGTCGTTTCCGTGAACCCTGAAGGCGAAGGTGCGGAAATTTGGGCTGGTACACAATCACCATCGGGGGTCATTAAGGCGGTGGCCAAACTGCTTGGCACAAGTCCGCGTAAAATCAAACTTCACCCCTGTTTGCTTGGAGGGGGATTCGGACGACGGACAATGCCAGACTATATTTTAGAGGCAGCGGAGTTGTCCAGGGCAGTCAGAAAGCCCGTCAAACTGATCTGGAGCCGAGAGGATGACCTCCAATACGGTGCCTTCCGGCCGATGTGCCTGCAAAGGCTTGAGGCTGGGATGGATGATGGCGGGAACCTCATTGCCTGGCGGCACAGTATCATAGGAGACGGCAGGCGTTTGCTGAGTTCTGGAGCCAAAACCCCTTACTACGACATCCCCAACCAGCACATCGAAATCATCGGGTTGAATCACGGAGTTAGACTGAAACACTGGAGAGCTGTGGGCCATGGCTTCACCAAGTTTGCGATTGAAGCCTTCATTGATGAAATTGCGGCGTCAGAGGGAGTTGATTCTTACCAATTCCACAGGCGGGTGATGCGAAATTCACCACGAGCTTTGAAGGTTCTTGAAACTGCAGCTGATTTGGCGGGGTGGGGAGGAACACGATCGAAGGGGCGAGCAATCGGAATTTCCTTTGCCGAACGCAGTGGTTCGATGGCGGCATGCGTCGTGGAGGTCTCAGTGGAGAGATCGTCTGGAAAGGTAAGGGTTCACAGGTTATGGTCCGCACTGGATGCAGGTACCATTGTTCAACCTGACAATGCCGTTGCCCAGATGGAGAGTGCGATCATTTACGGGCTAAGCAGTGTGCTTTCTGAGCGGGTCACCTTCAAAGACGGTAAAGTTCAGCAATCAAATTTTCACGACTATCAGGTCATGCGCATGGCAGATGCCCCTGAAGAAATTCACGTGAAGCTGATTGATTCCAATGAGAGGCCCACTGGCATCGGGGAAACCGGGTTGCCAATTACAGGCGGAGCCGTGGCAAATGCAGTGGCAGCCCTGACGGGAATCCGTTTGAGACACTTGCCTTTCACTCCGGAGCGAGTTAAACAAGCCCTTGAATCCTGATCGATTTCTCTGTGAGGAAAACTAGATAGTCACCCTCTTTAGTGTCGCTAGGGTTTGAGGTGTTCCTGGGTGCCCAGTCTGCACTCCCAGAACACCTCCCGAAAACGAAGCTAATTTGGTAATCCTGTCTTGGGAGAGAAAGCTCAATAATCAGACCTTGACCCCGCACCCCTTTTGTCTTCTCTCACATTTTGGGAATGCTCCTGCTTCATACCGCTTCCACGCTTCATCCCAAGAGGCCAGATGAGATACTGCCCTGAGCAGGTTACAGAAAAAGACCCGGGGCCCTCCTGAATTCTCAAAGACACTCTTCCTGAAAATTTTCCAGCGCCTTGCCGTTCCGGTTTCGCTGTTCCTGCTCTCTACCACCGCCTTGTGCGTTGCATCCCAGACTAGCAATGGAGACCCCTGCTGGCTCGGGCTCCTCCAGATGGGGGTTATGGTGGGTGAAGGGGGTGCGCCTTTCAGCGCGCTTTCGCAGCCTGCCAACTGTCGAGTTTGGCGCGCGCTTCATTACACGTCGGGTCCATGGCGATGTCATGGTTCTCGATGCGAGCCGTCAGTTCAATCACGTAGCCGCTGGGATCGCGGAAGTAGATGGAGTGGATGAAGTGGTGGTCTGCAACGCCCCGGACTTCCATCCCTGCGGCTTCGCCCTTCGCCTTCATGGCGAGCATATGGTGGTAGTCCACCTCGAGGGCGATATGCAGATCGTAGTCATGCCAGTCGTGGAAGTCGTAGGGACTGTCGGGCACCTCGAAGAACGCCAGATAGCTGCCATTCTGCATCTCGAAGAAGGTATGCAAGGCGTTCACGGAGCGGCCGGTCTTAGTCTCCTCGATCTCGAGGACACCAGCGAGGCGCATGCCGAGAAAATCCTCGTAGAACCTCCGCGTTTCCTCCGAGTCGCGGCAGCGATAGGCGTTATGGTGCAGGCCCTTGATACCAGAAGGCATCTCGCTGGCTGTGGTCCTCTTGGCGTCATTCATCGTTATCTCCTCCGGGTTGGGGGGCGTCAGCCTCAGCCGCTTCCGTGTCACCAGAACTGGGCAGGGCAGGGTTTTCACAGCGTTCTGTCTTCAACCGAATCTAAATAATCAATCCCTTCTTTCACCTTCATGAGGGAACAGATTATCTGCTAATCTTAGCTTTTCTTAGAACGAGCGTTTGCACAACGTTGCATCCACTCTGAACTAAACGCATCG
>CAZQXS010000073.1:0-14519 GCA_964597275.1 uncultured Pseudomonadota bacterium
GTTGGAAAAACAGAGATAGACTCTTATTCAGGTAAGAAGTTGGGGATTGCTTCTAGCGCGGGGGGGACCATGTGGGAAATAAGGACCGAAGATTCTATCTGGAGATTTGGTAAAGCAAGCGAAGGCGTAGCCTTAGGTTCTGATGACAAAGGATATATACGTGCAAAGCTAAAGAATCATAGTAAAAGTCTAGCTCTGTGGATGAGCTCAGCTACGATAGAAGTTGTTTCATACACTTACCGTTTCTAATGATCAGCCTTCGCTCTACCTGAACCCACGAGTTCTTTCTCTCCTCACTGCCTGAAGCCCCCCTGCTTCATCTCCTTCCCTTCCCAATCTGGACCATCAGCAAAGACCTGAGCTGTCTCCAGTTCTTCAGGGCTAAACTTGGATAAGGCTGAAGAATCCCAAAGTTCGTTCTCCTACCGTTTTCTCGGTGAGTGGACTCACATGCTCGGACTCGCCGCCGGGCGGTGCCGGACGGAATGACGATCTTGAGGCCGTAACTTTTCTTTTTTTATCCGCGTGATCTGTGGCCTGTTTTTTTCTGCGGGCATCCGCGTCAATCGGCGGCTCATTTGAAAAGCCGCGTCAATTGGTGGCTCAGACTACTTTCTGCCGCCGGAGATGATCCGGTCGAGGATCATGGCACAGAACAGGATCGCAAATCCGGCAAGGATGCCCATTCCCACGTTGGCGTACTGAAGGGCTTCCAGCACATCCTCGCCAAGCCCCTTCGCGCCGATCAGCGAGGCGACGACGACCATTGCAAGGCTCAGCATGATGGTTTGGTTGATGCCTGCAATGATGGAGGGAGAGGCCAGGGGAAGGTCTACCTTGGTGAGGAGGTACCACTTGCTGGCTCCGTAGGCAATGGCCGCTTCCCGCACCGACTCCGGGACGCCGCGTAATCCCAAGACGGTCAGGCGCACGACGGGGGTGCCTCCGAAGATCATGGTCGTCACCACCGCAGCGGGCTTGCCGGTTCCGAAAAAGGCGATCACCGGAATCATGAACACGAACGCAGGCATCGTTTGCATGAAGTCCATGATGGGGCGGATGAAGGCATAAAACCGCTGTCTGCGGGCGCAGAACATGCCCAAGGGGATGCCGATCACAATGCTGAGGCAGGCGGCGGTTCCGAGCAGGGCGAGGGTCATCATCGCCTTGTCCCAAAAGCCGAGCAGGCCCATGTAGGCCAGGAACCCTCCTGCAAAGACGGCGGTCCTCACGCCTGCGGCAAGGCTGGTCAGGAGGATGATGACACTGGAAATGACGATCCACGGGGTTTCCACAAAAATCAGCTCAAGGAAATCCAAGATCACCCGAATCCCGAACTTGATGCCGTCAAAGAAAGTCTCCCCGCCAAGGACGGCAAAATTGAAAAAGCTCTCCACACCGCTGATCGCGGTCGCCCTCACGATTTTTTCGGTGGGAAACTCCCCCAGCATCTCGACGGTTCCCGGAAAGCTGTAATGCGTCACGGTCATGGCCATCACCAAGAGGACAAACGTTCCACTGAGGCAGATGTGCTTGAAGGTCATTCCGGAGGAAATGGAGGGGTTTGACAGCCAATCCGAGAAGCGTTGTTCGAGCAGCCGATTTGCCGTCAGGCCGGACACCAGCTTGACGGCCACCAGCATCACCAGTCCAAAGGCGGCAATCCAAATGCTCGACTCCTCGATTTGCTGGACTTCGAGCTGAATGCCCCCAATCGCATCCTCCAGCGAAGCCACGGTCCTCTTGTAAACGTCAACCTTTTCTGATTTTTTTTCAATCGCCGCCGCCAACTGCTCCTTGCGAAAGGCCAGGGTGCCCTCGATTTGGCTGATGCGGACCTTGGCCTCTGCGGCCACATCCCCAAACATCCCAATGACGATTTGAACGAGGGCAAAGGTTTCGATGATCAAGTAGGCCAGCCCCCAGTTCCACATTCCCCTCATGCCAAACCAAATCGAGCCGAGCAAGGCGGCGGCCCAGTTGAAGGTCCACGTCCAGCGAGACCGGCTTCCGATCTTCTGGAATTGGAGGGAGTAATACTGCGGGTTGGAGCGGACAAACTGCTCGACCTGCTGATCTTTGAGCGGGTCGGCCAGGACCTCTTTCTCGGCTGGGGTCACTTTGGTCGGCTCAAGGTTCATGACATCTCCGTGTGGTCCAACACCGTTTGCAGCAGTTCCTTCCGGGTGATCACTCCCACCTCGGCCCCGGCGTGGTCCACGACAACAATGGGACTCTGCTGGGAAATTGCGGTTTTCACCAGTTCGCTCATGCTGGCGGATTCGCTCATGCGCGGAGCCTCATCTGGAACAGGACCGTTTGCTTGCAGGTATTGCTGGAGGGGGCACATCACCGTAGAGGCGTAAACAATCTTCAACTGTGAGATTCCCGCCACAAACTCGGCAACATAGTCATCCGCAGGGTTGAGGACGATTTCTTCGGGGGTGCCGACCTGGACGATGTTCCCGTCACGCATGATCGCAATGCGGTTGCCCACCCTCACCGCCTCATCCAAATCGTGAGTGATGAACACGGTGGTCTTTTTCATGGTTGCCGCGAGCTTGATGAACTCGTCCTGAAGCTGACGGCGGATCAAGGGGTCCAGTGCGCTGAACGGCTCATCCATCAGCAGGATTTCCGGATCGGCTCCCAAGGCCCGCGCAAGGCCAACCCGTTGCTGCATGCCTCCGGAAAGCTCGTGGGCGAACTTGTTGCCCCAACCCCGCAGATCCACCATTTCCAAGGCTCGTTCCGCAATTTCGAGCCGCTGGTTCTTGTTCATGCCCCGAATCTCCAGCGGCAGGGCGATGTTGTCCAGCACGGAGCGGTGCGGCATCAGCGCAAAATTTTGGAACACCATGCCGATGTGCTTGTTCCTGAACTCCTGAAGCGCCCCGGACGACAGGGAAAGGACATCCACGTCATTGACGAAAATGCTTCCGGAGGTGGGTTCCAGCAGGCGGTTGATGTGACGGACCAGAGTGGATTTTCCGCTTCCGGACAGGCCCATGACGCAGAAAATCTCTCCTTTCTGAATCTCCAGGGACACGTCGGCAACGCCAATGACCACATTGTGCTGCTCCAGCGCCTGTTTTTTGGAAATGGCTCCTGCCTTGAGAAGTTGCAGGGCTTTAGCAGGGGAGTCTCCGAAGACTTTCCAGACTCCGGAAAGGCGGATTGCGGGTGTTTGCTCGGAATGGTTCACTTTTGGGGCGCTGGCACTGCTGTGATCGCTCAGGACTCGGATGGTCCACGTTCACCCCTTGACCCCGCAAGCTTGCCCGCACTTCTGCTGCCTTGCGGTGGTCGCTCCCCCCGGATGGGAGAGGGGAGCGCAGGGGATTTGTGCTGAGAGGGAATTCTTGCAGGAAAGCTCCTACATTCCCAGCCACTTGTCAACCCTTGCGGGGTTGTTCTGGACCCACTCGCGGGCCACCTCGCCCGGATCGCGTCCTTTCCCGGAAATCTGATAAGCAAAGCCGCTCACGTCATCAGAGTCGAGTCCGAAGTTCTGGAAGAACTCGTAAATCGCCGGAGAGCGCTTCTGGAGCGACTTGGAGAACGCAATCTGCACCTGCTTCGGAGCGTCCTTGGTGGCGACATACGACTTGTTGTACCAGTCATCGGAGTCCGACGGCTGGAACATGACATAGTTCTTCGGATCGTACTTTGGCTCCTTGAGCATGGTCACGTCAAACATGTACCAGATGGCGTGCGGCTTATAGCAGTAGAACGCATAGCCCTCGCCCTTGGCAATCGAATCCTTGACCCGGGCCGTCTTGACGCTTTCTTCGGCACGAATCGGCTCCATGAACGGAAGCAGGCCATAGTCCCGGACTTTCACCTCGTTCACGTTGGCAGAGGCCCACGCAGGTGCCCCAATCCAGATTTCGCCTTTGCCGTTGCCGTCGCTGTCCATGTCTGCTGCAACCTCTGGGCGCGAGAAGTCCTCGATGGCGGTCACGTTATGCTTCTTGGCAAAGTTCTGGGAGACGCAGAAGCCTTGGTTCCCAACATAGGGATTTTGGTTCAAGGCCACCGTGCCAGTTCCATCCACATACTTCTTGGTAAAGCTTTCCTGATTGGGCAACCAGACATCGGGATGCACATCAATGTCCCCTTTGCTGGCGTCCATTGCCTGGAAAATGCTGGCATTGTTGCCGGGGACCAGTTCGGCCTGCCCGCCCATCCGCATTTCCACCACGGCCTGCAGCAGGTGCGCAACCGCCTTGGCTCCGGTCCAGTTCGGAACCCCGATTTTGACTTTTTCTGCATAAGCAGGAGCGGTGCTGAGGGCCAAGGCACTAAACAGCACCAGCCCACTTGTGATTGTTTTACTGATGAAGTGTCGCATGAGAGCCTTTCTTCATTGGGTTAAGGAGTTCTTCTGCACCGAGAGGCGCAAAGGAACAATGGTCAGGCCAGATGAGGAAGCACGCCAACCCAGAGTTGGAGTGTGCGAGTCATCTGAGCTGCTGGATGCGAAGACCGGGGTCCACTCCTGACAGGAATTGTGTCAGGAGACCGCCAGTTCTCGCTCGTAAGCGAACAGCGCCGCGCTGCCGCCCGTATGAAGAAAGAGGATTTTTTCCCCTTTCTTGAAAAAACCCTTTTTGACCAAGTCAATGAGACCGGCCATGCCTTTGGCGGAATAGACGGGGTCGAGCAGAATCCCCTCGGTTTGCGCCAGCATGCTGATCGCTTCGATGGTTCCCTCCGTGGGAATCCCGTACCCGGAACCGACATAGCCGTCCTCGACGAGGATCTTGTTCTGTGGGATTTCAGGAAGGCCCAGCTTTTCAGCCGTTTCGCGGACCAGTTTTCCAACCGCCTCGATTTGCTTGGCCTGGGGTTGCCGGACACTTACGCCCAGAACCGGGAGCGATGAGCTACCCCCCTCCAATCCAGTGACCAATCCCGCCTGAGTTCCGGTACTCCCGGTTGCGTGGACGAGCCAGTCCATTTGCAGGGACCGCTCATTCAGTTGGTGGCTGAGTTCCAGTGCGCAATTGACATAGCCCAGGGCGCCAATGGCATTGGAACCTCCGCCGGGAATGAAATAAGAGGAGGCTCCCTGCTCTGCAAGCCGTTGGCTGGCGGATTCCCCCTCCGCATTCATGTCCAAGCCCCCCTCGCGGTACTCGACGCTTGCTCCAAAAAGCTGGTCCAGCAGAACATTCCCCGTGCGCTCATAGGACGCTAGGGTGTTGGGCACCCGACGCTCAAGCAGAATGTGGCACTTCAAGCCGAACTTGGCTGCGGCGGCAGCCGTTTGCCGGGCATGGTTCGACTGCACGGCCCCCTGCGTCACCAAGGTGTCCGCCCCCTTTTCCAGTGCGTCTCCCACCAGAAACTCAAGTTTGCGGGTTTTATTGCCTCCGGTCGCCAGCCCCGTGCAATCGTCGCGCTTGATCCAAATCTCAGGGCCGCCAAGGACTTCACTCAATCGCTCCAAAGGTTCTAGGGGGGTGGGACTCTGGCAGAGTTTTACGCGAGGAAAACGGGACAGGTTCATAGCGGGGTATCAAAGACAAACAGGAATAATCATGATCTCTTAATCATCAAGAGGGGTTCGGTAATGTACGAAAAATCATAGAAGGTATCTTTCCTGATTGACAATGCAATGATTGCTTAACATAATGCACTCCCTGCATAACCTTGGGGGAACATGCACCTTGACTGGCTGAAGAACCTGCTGTTGCTTGCGGAAACCGGGCATTTTTCCAAAGCGGCTGAACGTGCCTACATCAGCCAGCCCGCCTTCAGTCGGAGAATTCAGCAGCTTGAGGACTGGGTTGGGCTGCCCCTGTTGGATAGGTCGCGCTACCCCGTGCGGCTGACTCCTGCGGGCGAGGAATTCGCCCACACGGCCCACAGAATCCTGCAAGATTTGGAAAGGACCAAGGAGGCCCTTTGGGAGGCTTACGGGAACACTCGGCCCACCGCGGTGACCTTTGCCGTGCAACACTCCATCAGTTGGAGCTTTTACCCAAGCTGGCTGCAGGAGTTTGAGCGCGCGTTTTCGGGAGTCCAGACGCACCTGCGTGCGGATGACTTGGGAAATTGCCTGAAAGACCTGAAGGAGGGACGAGCGGATTTTGTCATCTGTTACGAAACGGACATGTCTCAGCAGGACACCCGAACCGACCAGCTCCTTTCCCAAGGCATTGGGGTGGACCGCTTCATCCCCGTGTCCAAGCCTCGTCCGGATGGCACCCCGCACTATCAGCTCGATGATCCCGGTTCTTGGCCGATCCCGCTGTTGAGTTTTGGAGCGCTCGCACCCTTGGGAAAAATTCTAGAGCAGTTCCTCAACAAGAAGAAGATGGGGGATGCGGTTCAGTCGGTTTACTCCAACTCGATGGGCAGCACTTTGAGGTACAAGGCGAGGCAGGGCGACGGCCTCGCATGGCTTCCGGAAAGTCTGGTGGATGGAGAGTTGAGGTCGGGGAATCTCGTTGTGGCCGGTTCCCGAAAGTGGGAATTGGAACTGTCCATCGTGTTGCTCTGCCCTCGGCTGACCTTGCAAAACCACACCGAAAAAATTTGGGAGCGCATCCTTGAGAATGACGATTGAGCCTCGGAGTTCCTTCTCGACCCGTCTCGCAATCGTTTGCGCCACAGGGTTTTTCCTGTGGGCATCCCCCGTGGCGGCCCAGCTTTCCATCCTGCCCCAGGCGGATCGGCTGATCCGCACCACGCCCACTTCCTACGAGGACTGCATCCTCAAGAATTTGCGCAACACGGCAAGTGACGTGGCCGCGCAAGCCCTCATCGAAGCCTGTCAGGCCAAGTTCAACACGGAGGCACCCATCGTCACCTCTCAGACAGAGGCACCGGAGGAGACCACGCTTTCCAAAAAAGACCTTGGGAAACTGACGGGAAAGCTGGGGTGGCTCGACGGCGGGGGGCTTCCGGTGTGGGTGGTCAACCGGACGGAGCATTGGATTTTGGAGCAGGTGACTTTGGGGCTGGAGTACTGGAATCCAGAAACCGCCGGAGTGGTGGCCGTGCAGTTGATGTCACCTCCACTGGAGGGGGCGGCCCGCATTCCGCCGGGCTATGGCATGTGGGTGCATTTTCAGGGAGTCAGCCCCCACGCCCTGATTCACCTTGAACGCTGGTGGTTTGAGGCGGCGTCCGGATTCAAACGGGCCGCGGAACCCACCCCTGTGGAGCAGGCCCAGCAGGCTCGGGAAACGCTTAAAAAGCTGACTACTCCGTGAATCCGCCCTTGGTCATTTTGGTTGGATCGAGCGCCTTGTCCAACTCCTCGGAACTGAGGTCGCATAGTTCCAGCGCCACTTCCTTGAGCGCCCGGTTTTCCGCAAAGGCTTTTTTGGCGATTTTTGCGGCGAGGTCATAGCCGATCAGCGGATTGAGCGCGGTCACGAGGATTGGGTTCTTGCCGATCAGCGAGCGGATGTGGTCCTCGCGCACAACGATGCGGGACACCGAGCGCTCTGCCCAGTTGGTGCAGGTGTTCGCCAGCAGACGGATGGATTCGAGCAGGCTGTGGGCGACCATCGGCAGCATCACGTTCAACTCGAAATTCCCGGAAAGCCCACCCACGCTCACCGCCGCATCGTAGCCAATCACCTGCGCACAGACCATCGCGGCGGATTCCTCGATCACGGGATTGACCTTGCCGGGCATGATGGACGAGCCGGGTTGCAGCGCGGCCAACTGAATTTCGCCCAGTCCGCCGTTGGGACCGGAGTTCATCCAGCGCAAATCGTTGGCGATCTTCATCAGGCTGACCGCCACGGTTTTCAACTGTCCGCTCAACTCAACCGGAGCATCCACCGTCGCCTGCGCCTCAAAGTGGTTTTCGGCCTCCCGGAAGGGGCAACCCGCCAATTGGGCCACCTCTGTGGCAAACTGCGGTGGAAACTCCGGATGGGTGTTGATTCCCGTGCCGACCGCGGTTCCGCCCATCGGCAGTTCCGCCAAACGCTCCAGTGCGGATTCCACGCGCTCGCGGCCCAAGGCGATTTGTCGTGCGTAGCCACCAAACTCCTGCTCCAGCGTGACGGGCATGGCGTCCATCAGATGCGTCCGCCCCGTTTTGGCGACATGCGCGTACTCCCTCCCCTTGGCAAGAAAGGCCGCTTCCAGCGTTTGCATTGCGGGGAGCAGTTGTGCCCGGACCTCCGTGTAGGCCGCAATGCGCAGGGCGGTGGGAAAGGTGTCGTTGGAACTTTGCCCAAAATTGACGTGATCGTTGGGATGCACCTTCACCGAAAGCCCCGGCTGGAGTTCCATCGCCCGATGCGCGACCACCTCGTTGGTGTTCATGTTGCTGGAGGTTCCGGATCCCGTCTGGTAGATGTCGATGGGAAAATGGCGGTCGAGCTTGCCGTCAATGATCTCCTGCGCGGCGGCTTGAATGGCGGAGGCCACGTCCTGCGGAATGTGGTCCGTGTTTCCGTTGACCTTGGCGGCGGCGGACTTGATTTGGCCCAGCGCCCGGATGAGGGGCCGGGAAATGGGGGTGCCGCTGATGGGGAAGTTGTCCACGGCCCGCTGCGTCTGTGCGCCATAAAGGGCGTCCTGTGGCACCTGCACCTCGCCCATCGAGTCTTTTTCAATCCGAAATGAATCTGTCATCTTGCTCCTTTTGTCCAAGTGGGTGGAAAGCGGAAGGCTCAAATTTAGCACAGAGGGGAGGCGAACTCCGAGATAAAAATGGCGTGTGGCTCAAAACGCGAGCCAGCGTTGGCGTGACACCCCGCTGGCCCGGAAGAGTTCCTCCCAGAAATCTCGGTGCTTCTGGGCCTTTTCTGGGAGTTTGAAGGGGAACTCGCGGTAGTACACCTGCAAGTCCACCCGGTCCAAGTCCAGCGGGGCCAAAAACGGGGGGAGGGTCAGCATGACCTCGAACTTGCTGGTGTTGTAGTGGGAGAAGGCTTCGGTGTGTTCCATCAGGTCGGAGAGCAGGATGAGCCGCCGCTGAGGAATCCGTCGAGTGAAACCGGGAAGCCGCAGCACCTTCAGCAACGACTGGTAGATGGGGGATTGTGGGGCGACTCCTGCTTCCGTGAGGTCGAGGATGACCTGATCGAGCGGTTCCTCGAAGCGTCGCTCAAAGAACTGCTGCACCTGCCGGGGATTTTCGTAGAGCAGGTTGGCATCGTCCCCGTGTCCGGGGCTGCACATCGAAAAACGCTGGTCCTCCACCACTCCGGTGGTGTCGGTCACTGTGAAGACGGAAAGCTTGGCGTGGGGCGGCAGGGCGTCCCGCTCGCGCAGCAGGAGCTTCCGGAAAATCACGGATTGCAAAGGGGTCAGCGGATCGGTGCGATCCACCAAGATCAGGACATGCGCCTGAAGCGGCTCTTCCAGCAGGCAGAGCGTTTGGGGGTCGTAGGCTTTGGTGAGAAAGCGAGGAATCAGGGCAATGACCAGCACAATCATCGTGCCGAACCCCAGCAGGGCGAAACCCGCGAGGGTTTGCTTTTGCTTCCGGGCTTTTGGGGTCATGACCGCAGGCTACATCATTGTCTGAGGCAACCCTTCCTCCATGATGTCCTGATCGGCGGAGTCCTCAATGTCCTGGAGCCATTCCCTCAGCCCAGCGATTTCTTCCTCGACCCGCTTGTTGACCTGATCCCTCAACACCAGCATCTGATCCCGCAGGATGCCCAATTCAGCGGTGACCCCCTCAATGCGGCTGCTGAAGCGGTCCTCTTTGTCCGTCACATCGAACAACACCAGCGGCTCCGGAGTCCCAAAGTGCTTGGGAGGATTGGAGGTGCGGGTCTGGAGGTTTTCTTCTTGGTAGAGTCGGATCAGAATCTCGTAGTTGCGGACGATCCGCTTCTGGAGTTCGCTGGCAGACTGTTCGAGGGTTTTGAGTTGCTCATGGTCCACTTGCAACTCCAACACCTGTGATTTCACCTCGGAGATGCGGGCCTCATACTCCGCGACGGTTTTGCGGCCCACGGCGAGGATCGCATCCCGCAGGATTTCACGGGTTTCCTCGTAGTCCTCGCGGGAATCCATGTGGGCGCGGTACACCCGCCCGTAGCCCGGATAGGGGTCGTCAAAGGTGTAGCCGTCCATGCAGCCGATGACTGCAATGATCAGGGTCACAAAAATCAGGAACAAGGAGGCCACCGCGCCAATGCCCAGCGGGTCTTCCACCAGACGTTGAAAGGCGTAGGTGTCGGCACTTTCCGGTGAGAGCGTGAGGGCCGCACGGTAGTGTGCGGTGATGAGCGCAAGGGCGGCAATCAGCAAAACGTAGCCTGTCGTGACCGCTGCTGCAACTCCGCGTCGCCAAGGTTCGATGTGATGGAAGAGGGGCAGCAGCTTCCATCCGAAAAGGAAGGAAAAGGCAACATTGATGAAGGAAATCACCAGCGCTTGCGTGAAGCCTCCCGAAAGTCCGTAAGGGCTGGCGGCGGCAAAGAAGCCGCTGTTGATCGCCGCCTCCACTGCGAGGATCAGGACCATCACCCCAAAGTGGTAGATGCCCGTCAGGGGGTAGTTGGCCTCGCGCATCAGGTTGTTGGCCCTGCGGAACTCGCGGAGTTCCATGTGGCGTCGGCGCTCCGTGCGGCGTTTTTGGGCAAGTGCGTCTCCGGATTTGAGCTTCTCGATGGAGACCAAGTGGAGGAACTGTGCATAGACCGGCTCCGGTTCCGGCTTGCTGCGGTCCACCAGGCGCTCCTCCAGCCGCTTCTGGATTTTCGACTTCAGGTTGGAGAAGGGGGTTTGCAGGTCATCCTGAATCTGCTGGAATCCGGACTGGATTTGCATTTGGTGGCGATCCGGCAGCTTGTCGTTGGTGGCGGGGCGCTCCTCGCGGCCCTCCCGCTCGGCGTCCTCCCGGATGCGCTCGCTGTTTTTGAGGAGGTAATCGGTGATCCGCGATTCCACCAAGCTTCGCATGTTGGTCAGTTCTTCCATGGAATCGTTCTGTCTCTGCACGGGGTTGTCATAAAATCGCTTTTGCTCCGACGCTTTGTTGAATGTGACTTGGAGTTGCCTGTCGATCTGCTATTTTGAAGTGTTGCCACGGCCCTAAACATTCAACCACATCTTGCCCGCACATGCTACTTCGGTTGCTTGATCGTCCCGATCTGCTGATCCTGCTGACGTTTTGCCTGATCTTCGCACTCTCGTTTCATGAGTTCGCCCATGCGTGGGTGGCCAACCGCTTTGGCGACCCCACAGCCAAGCTGGCGGGGCGGCTCACCACCAACCCGCTGGTGCATCTCGATCTGGTGGGCGGGCTGATGCTGCTCATGGTCGGAATTGGTTATGCTAAACCAGTGCCCGTCAATCCCAGAAACTTCCGGAATCCCAACGCAGAGGTTTTTGTCGCCGCCGCCGGGCCTGCGATGAACCTTGCGCTGGGGCTGCTGGCGGGGTTGTTTTTCAGTGGATTTCGCACCTCTGAATTCTGGTACAACAGCCCGATTCCCTTGGAGGAACTGTTTTTCCTCTTCATGCTGCTCAACTTCAATCTCTTCTTTTTCAACATGATCCCGATCGGCCCGCTGGACGGCAGCTATGTGCTGCCCCGCCTGCTGCCTGCGGGTTTGCGCCGTCGCTACGAGGACTGGAACTTCCGCTTTGGCACCATGCTCCTGATCGGACTGCTGGCCGCCAGTTACTTTCTGCCGGGCTTCAGCGCCTTTCGGTGGATTTCCCAGGCCAGTCGGCAGATGATCACCGCCTTGCTGTAGCCCAACCCACTCTTCCCTTTCAAAGTAAACGTGAACGCCAACGATTTGCAATCGGTCTTTGATGCGTATTTCAAAAAGGCCGCAACCGCCTCCCAAAAACTGCTGGGTTTGGAGGTCGAGTGCTTTCTGCTGCTCCCCAAGCCGGCTCCGGAAATCCCTGTAGCGGACCCGCAGTTTGTGCCCTTCCAGCCCCTGCCGATGGACGGGGAGGCCAGCATCCGCACCCTGCTGGAATCCCTGGCCGAACGGCCCGAGTGGCAGGAGGTTTGGGAGCATCCGCTTCCGGGTGAGTCCGTGCCTTCCCGACTGCTGGGGCTGAAGCACGAGGACGGCTCGTCCATTACAGTGGAACCCGGCGGGCAGTTTGAGCTGTCGGATGCTCCGCGTGGCGAGCTTCAGCAGATTCAGGGTTCCGTGACCCACTTCCACTCAGCCTTGCGTGGCATCTTGGGTGAATGGGGGGGGCAGACGCTGCATGTGGGCACCCAGCCGTGGCTCACGCCGGACCAGCTTCCGTTTTTTGGCAAGCGCCGCTATCAGGTGATGTACGACCACATGCCCAAGGTGGGGGGCTTGGGCCGCTGGATGATGAAGGCGACTGCCGGAACTCAGGTCAACCTCGATTACCACTCGCGGGAGGACTTGGAGCGCAAGTTTGTTTTGCTCAATCGGCTCAGCCCGTTTTTTTCGGCACTCTTTGCCAACAGTCCCATCCGGCAGGGGCAGCTCAACGGCTTCCTCTGCAATCGCATGGCGGCATGGGGTGACACCGACCCTTACCGCTGTGGATTGCCCGAAGCCTTTGTCCGGAAAAGCTTCCGTGTGGAGGATTACCGCGACTGGACGCTCCTCGCCTCACCGTACCTCTTGTTGCAGGGCGACCGCAAGTGGGTCACGGCAGGGCAGTCGTTTCAAGTCCTGCTGGCGGATCCTCCCGATGGCTTGGTGCTGACCCCGGACGACTACGACGCGCATCTCAACATGCTCTTTCCGGACATCCGCATCAAGAACGTCATCGAGGTGCGGGTGTTCGATGCCCTGTCGCCGGAATGGACGATTGCGGTGCCTGCCTTGGTGAAGGGGCTGGTGTATTCCGAAGCCGCACTGGCCAAGCTCGAATCGTGGCTGTTGGACTTTGAGGCCGATCAGTTTGGGGTGTTTCGGAACGCGGCGGCCAAGGAGGGTCTCCGTGCAGAAGTGGGCGCGGCGGATTTTGCCAAGCTGGGCATCCGGATCATGGAAACCGCGCTGGAGGGCTTGGGATCGTCGGAAGAAGCAATGCTGCTACCCTACTTCGACCGCTTCACCAAGCACAAGCGCATGCCTGCCGATGAAACGGTCGAGGGCTTTGAGCAGAGCGGAGGGCTGGTGGGTCGCTGGCTGAAGGAACTGCTGCCGGACCCTAACGCTTGACCGGCAGGTTCACGGGCTGAAAATCGGAACTGGACCGCACCGCAGAGGGCCGCTTGTCGTTCACCAAGCGCGAGACTTGCAGGGCCAGCTTGCCGTTGCTCGATCCCATGCTTCCCATGAAGGTGGGCACGCCGTTGATCCGCAGCGTGACCTGTCCGCTGTAGTTCTCGACGGGCAACACTTGCCCGACCTCCAAGTTCTGCCCGCTGCTTTGCACCCGGACGTGTCCGATTTCGGACACCACGTTGTAGGACTGTTCCATCAGCAGTGAGTTGAACTCCGGCTGAGCCGCCTCGACGGTGTCGTCAATCGAGGTGGGCGACCAGACCTTGCGGGGGCTGAGCCGCGTCAAGATATTGTCCATCGCCGCATAGGGCAGGCAGAGCAGGATGCGCGAGGGGCCGCCTTGGCGGGGGAGTTCCTTGCCGTCGCTGGAGGTCGGCTTGAGCTGGATGGGGCACACCAAACTGCGCTCATACGGCGGCATCACCCGTGCGCGGTGCTGGTGGGTCGTGACCCGCTTGAGCTTGAGGGAAATCTTGTCAATGGGTGCCCACGCCTGCTCGTAGTCCTTCAGGACATGGGTCAGCAACGCCTGCATCTCCTTCTGGTACTTCCCCAAGAATTCTTCCAGCGACCACTGCTGCTCGACGAGTCCCGGAATTTTCCCGGCCATCATCGAGTAGGCAAAGCCCTCATCCAGCAGCAGCAGCCCGCGCTTCTTGCCGTTGCACTCAAAAATGTAGATCGGCTGGTTGGCGACTTGGGAGAGGACGTTCCCAAAGCGCTCCCAGTACACGGTTTCTGCCGTGACTTCATGCACCCGGTTCATCTCCCGGTAGAGCGTGTGCTCCAGCAGCGTCGCCCAGCGGTTGGAGGTGATGTCCATCCAGCGGAACTGCCCGGTGGAGACCTTCGCCTCCACAAGGTCGTAACGCTCCACGTTCACCTGATCGGTCGGTTTGTAAATCATGGCCGCCATGTCAACTACTCCTGCATGATGCCGATGATTCGGATGCCCAGCTTGTCCTCGTTGATCAGCACCATCTCGCCGTGCGCGATCACCTTGTTCTCCAGCACGAGGTTGACCGGCTCCCCGGCCACCTTGTCGAGTTCGATGATGCTCCCGTAGGTGATCTGCGTGATTTCCTCGCCCGTGAGCTTGGTGCGGGCCACCTCGACCACCACCTCATGCTGAAAGTTGAGCAACCGTTCGGGTCCGGCTTGCGTCACCAAGGCCCCGCTTTCGTCCTTATCGCCGTTCATGTTCTTATCTGTTGTAGTGTTTGTGTCCTCCGCCTCCTCAACTGCGGCGGTTGCTGTGGCCGCTGCTGCGGCAGCCGCCGTTCCCAAGGCGACCTCTTCCAGCCCCATGTCCTCCTCCCCTTCTTCTTCAGAGGGTTCAGGAAT
>CAZQXS010000073.1:14619-18461 GCA_964597275.1 uncultured Pseudomonadota bacterium
AGAGGGTTCAGGAATGGCTTCTTCCAGTTCGGGTTCCTCCAAGTCTGCCAAATCCCCAATCCCGGTGTCCACCTCCACGAGCAAATCCGGTTCTTCCACTCCTTCGTCCGCGGCTTCTCCTTCAGCAATGTCGGCCAGTTCCGGCTCGCTTTCCGCCAGATCAAAGGGATCGTCGCCCGCAAGTTCGGGTTCGGCAAAATCATCTTCAAGGCTGAAAGGGTCTTCCTCATCGGCAATTTCTAGCTCCACCTCGCCAGCTTCGCCTTCGGCGGCGAGGTCAAGGTTGTCTTCCAGCCCAAGGTCGTCCAAATCGTCCAGCCCCTCGACGGCTTCCGAAGCATCGGCCTCTGGCGCGTCCTCCCCCTCTTCCGGGGCCAAGTCAATCTCATCGGTCAGTTCCTCGCCAATCATCGTGTCCTCGTCTTCTGCCACCAAGCTGCCCTCCTCGTCTCCAGTTTCGGATCCGTCCCCGGATTCCTCGCCAAATTCAAAGTCTGAAACCTCCTCGCCTTCTGCGGCGTCCTCGGCCATTTCAGCGAGCATCCCGGAGTCCTCCGGGTTCCCGACCGCTTCGGTTTCCAAGTCCAAGTCCTCCAAGTCATCGGCGTTGCCTTCCAAGTCAAAGGGGGAGTCCTCCATGTCCGGGAGGTCCAGATCGTCCTCGGTGTCTGGAAGCTCAACTGCATCGGGATCCAACTCATCGAGGTCTCCCATGTCAATTTCCTCCAGATTCGTGTCTTCTGCGCTTTCTGCCATGATTTGGTCTGCAAGGTGATCAGGTTTCCCACAGCAAGGCGGTGGCCTTTCGGGGTGATTTCCCAACGGGTTGCTGTGGCAAGCCTAATCGGGTTCGGGGGCTATTGCAAGTTTGATCACAGCGAACTTTCTGGATTGAAGTCTCTGAAGCATCCCCGTTATGCTGTTGTGCATCAAATTCTCTAGGACTCCACTCATCCAAAAAACGACATGACGAACCGAATTCTCAACATCAGCGCCCTCGAAATTCTCGACTCGCGGGGCAACCCCACCGTCCGTGTCCGGGTGCTACTGGAAGACGGCACCATCGGCACGGCCTCTGTGCCCTCCGGGGCTTCCACGGGCGTTCACGAAGCCCTTGAACTCCGCGATGGCGACAAAGCCCGCTTCGGCGGCAAGGGCGTCCTCAAGGCCGTGGAGAACGTCAACACCCAAATCGCCCCGGAACTCGTGGGGGCCAATCCGCTGGCTCAGGCTGAGGTGGACCGCCAAATGCTCGCACTTGACGGCACTGACACTAAAAACCGTTTGGGGGCCAATGCCATTCTCGGCGTCTCAATGGCGGTTGCCGATGCCGCCGCCCGTTCGCTCGGACTGTCCCGCTACGCCTACCTTGGCGGAGTTGGGGCGTTCCGCCTGCCCGTTCCGATGATGAACATCATCAACGGCGGGGAGCATGCGGACAACAGCGTGGACCTTCAGGAGTTCATGGTCATGCCCACAGGCGCCCCCAACTTCCGGGAAGCCCTGCGCATGGGGGCCGAGACCTTCCACGCCCTCAAAAAAATCCTCCTCCAGAAAAACTACGCCACCGGAGTGGGCGACGAGGGCGGCTTTGCGCCCAACCTCACCAGCAACGAAGAAGCCTGCGAGGTCATTCTGGAGGCAATCCGGAATGCAGGTTACGAGCCGGGCAAGGACATTTCGCTCGCACTCGATGCCGCCGCAAGCTCGTTTTGCGAAAACGACACCTACGATTTCCGCAAATCCGGAGGCGGTCAGAAGTCGTCGGACGAGATGCTGGTGTTCTACCAAAACCTCTGCGCCAAGTACCCCATCGTCTCCATCGAAGACCCGATGGACGAACACGACTGGGACGGCTTTCAGGCGATCACCTCCGCGCTTGGCGACACGGTGCAGATCGTGGGCGACGACCTCTTTGTCACCAACACCAAATTCGTGGAAAAGGGCATCGCCGAGACCTCCGCGAACGCCGTCCTCATCAAGCTCAACCAGATTGGCACGGTCACGGAAACGGTCGAGACCATCCAGCTTTGTCAAAAAGCGGGCTGGAACTACGTCATCTCGCACCGCAGCGGTGAGACCGAGGACACCTTCATGGCGGATTTTGCCGTGGCGATGGGCGGCGGGCAGATCAAGACCGGCTCCGCCTCCCGCAGCGAGCGCATTGCCAAGTACAACCGCCTGCTCGAAATCGAAGCCGAACTCGGCCCAGCCGCACGGTTCGGACGCTGACTCTGGTTCCATCGCTCCAAACAGAAGGACAACATGACTGCTTCGGTTTCCGTGCTGGGCATTTTTGCCGTGGACCTGATTTTCCGTTCGGATCGGCTTCCGGTGACGGGCGAAACGCTGATTGGCAATTCCTTCGCCACCGGACCCGGCGGCAAGGGATCGAATCAGGCGATTGCCGCCCGGCGTTCCGGGGCAGAGGTGGTGTTGCTCACCAAATTGGGCGCGGATGACTTTGGCGACATGGGGCGGCGGCTTTACGAAGCCGAGGGCATTTCGTCGGATTTCTTGCTGACCCACCCGGAAGTGGCCAATGCGGCGGCGGTGATCATGGTCAACGAGCAGACGGGCAACAACGCGATCATCGTGGTTCCGGGCGCGGCGGGCACGATCACCCCGGACGAGGTGCGCAGCGCAGCCGCCGGAATCGCCAACTCCCAAGCCTTCCTCACGAACCTGGAGGTGCCGCTGGATGCCATGCAAGCCGGGCTGGAAACCGCCCGTCAGCACAAGGTCGCCACCCTTCTCAATCCTGCTCCGGCCACCTCATTGGAGGCCGCGATCTATCCGCTTTGCGATTACCTCACGCCCAATGAAACCGAAGCCGAAATCCTGACCGGACTGGAGGTGCAAACGGTCACGCAGGCCGCCGCCGCCGCCGAAAAACTGCGGGAACTGGGCACCGAGACGGTGATCATCACGCTGGGTGAAAACGGGGTGTACGTCTGCAATGCGGAGGTGTCCGAACACGTTCCGACCTTCGACATGGGCGACCGCGTGGTGGACACCACGGGCGCAGGTGACGCTTTCAACGGTGCCTTTGCCACCGCCCTCGCCGAAGGTCAGGCGTTGCGAGACGCGATCCGCTTTGGAAATGCGGCGGCGGCGCTTTCAGTCACCCAACACGGATCGGCCCCGTCCATGCCGCACACCGCCCAAATCTGGGAACTGCTGGGCCGCTGAACGGCTTCGTCTTCAGATTTTCAAGGAGATTTGGACGATCACCAGCAGGCGGAGTTCTTGCGGAAGCGGCTGATACGCCAGAAGCATGCGGCCGTATTTGCCTTGGTAGCGATGGTAACGCACGTCCTCCAGTTCTTCCTCGCCGGGCTTTCCAAGTTCCGGGTTTTCCAGCAGTTTGCGGATTTCCTGATCAAGCTCACGCACTTCGGAACGCCGCAGTCCTCTTTTCTGAACGTGGAACAGGGAGGTTCCCCGCACCCTCATTGATCGCCTTCCCCGAAGGTGTACTCCTGTAGCTCCCCCGCTTTCGACTGTTGCATGCCCATGAGGATGCTCTTGATGGCTGCGTAGGAAAGGTCGGGATTGGCTTCGGCGATTTTTCCGATCTTTCCCCAGTGTTCCACCTGCTGTCCGATGGAGCGGGTTTGCACTTCGGAAATGATCCGAGCGTCATTGTAAAACTGCTCGCCGACTCGTACTGACATGCTTCTCATTGGGCCTCCTTGTGTGGTGATGTGAATCAGATTGATGCAATCTGCGACAGTTTAGGGGCGATTCTCGAAAAGAGCAAGCCTTGCCCGGTTGACCGGGCTATACCTCCAGGGCCATCAGGGTGAGGTCGTCGCGGCGGGTGTGCGTCCCCTGCTCGG
>CAZQXS010000074.1:0-18416 GCA_964597275.1 uncultured Pseudomonadota bacterium
TCAGTTCAGTGCGGCGGCGACTTTGGTGAGGCTGTCCTTGGCATCGCCGAAGAGCATGCGGGTGTTTTCCTGAAAGTAGAGCGGGTTCTCCACACCGGAGTAGCCCGTCGCCATGCTGCGCTTGAGCGCGACCACACGCCCAGATTTCCAGACTTCCAACACCGGCATTCCATAAATCGGACTCGCCGCATCGCTGAGGGCGTCGGGATTGACGATGTCGTTGGCACCAATCACCAGCACCAAGTCGGTGTCCGAGAAATCCCCGTTGATTTCCTCCATTTCCAGCACAATGTCGTAGGGCACACTTGCCTCCGCAAGCAGGACGTTCATGTGCCCCGGCAGCCGTCCGGCGACCGGATGGATGGCAAAGCGCACCTTGGTGCCGAGCTTGTCGAGGGTTTCCGTGATTTCCCGGACCACGTACTGCGCTTGCGCGACGGCCATGCCGTAGCCCGGAACGATGACCACGCTGCTGGAGTTTTTCAAGGCATCGGCCACCTCGTCGTGCGAAAACGCCTGCGCCTCGCCTCCGGGTTGGTCGGACGCGACCACGGTGCCTTCCTCCACGCCAAAGCCTCCGGCGATCACACTGACGAAGGAGCGGTTCATGCCCCGGCACATGATGTAGCTGAGGATGGCCCCGCTGCTGCCCACCAGCGCCCCGGTGATGATGAGCAGGTCGTTGGCGAGCATGAAGCCTGCCGCCGCCGCCGCCCAGCCGGAGTAGCTGTTGAGCATCGAGACGACCACCGGCATGTCCGCCCCGCCGATGGCCATGATCATGTGAACCCCCAACACTCCCGCCAGAATTGCAATCACGACCAGCAGCGTGGTCTGCGAGGCAGGCTCGGCCATCACAATCCCTGCACCCAGCACGCCGCAGGCGATCAGCAGGCCGAGGTTGAGTTGGTGGCGCAGGGGCAGCATCAAGGGCTTGCTGCCGATCAGCCCCCGGAGCTTGCCAAAGGCGATCACCGAACCCGTGAAGGTGTAAGCGCCGATCAGAACGCCGAGGATGATTTCGATTTCGTGAATCATCAGCGCTCCTCCGGAAAACTGGCCCGCCTCGAAATAGCTGGCAATGCCCACCAGCACGGCGGCCAAGCCCACGAAACTGTGCAGGATGGCGACGAGTTCCGGCATGGCGGTCATCCCCACACGCTTGGCGACCACCCAGCCCACCGCCCCGCCGATGGCGACCACGGGAAGCAGCCAAACCAAGCCGGAGCCGTCCTGAATCAGCGAAAGCGTGGCGAGGACGGCGATGACCATCCCGACGATTCCGTAAAAGTTTCCGCGTTGGGCGGTCTCCTGCTTGGAGAGTCCGCCAAGGCTTAAAATGAACAAGATGCTGGCCGCAAGGTACGCGACGGTGATGATTCCCTCTGGCATTTCGGTTGCTGGTGGTTGGTTGTCAGTGATCAGTGGTCAGTGGTCGGTGGTCAGTGGACAGTTGAGCAAACGTCCCACTTCTTTCGTCTGTTGTTGAAGTTGCTCTGCCAGTTGCGATTCGATCAATTCCATATTTTCACAGATCAACAACTGTGTTTCCAATTCATACAATGACCCGCGAGCATGTCCCAGAAATTGTTTGAATTCTCCAGAAGACATACGCCCTTGACCTTCCGCGATATTGCTGGGAATCGAAACCGCCGCTCGTCGCATTTGAGAAGTCAGTCCGAATTTTTCGTTGTCGGGAAAGGCAGCGGTCGTTTTGTAAACTTCTGTCACCACTGCCATCGCCTTCTGCCATACCACTAAATCTTGATATTGCTTCACCATGTTCTCTCTCCACTCACGGGCCACTGGCTACTGGTCACTGACCACTAAAAACGGACCACTTACTTTCGGAACATGCCCAGCATGCGGTGCGTGACGAGGAAGCCGCCGACGATGTTGACCGTGGCAATCAGCACCGCCAGCGCGGCCAGCCACGGGTGACTGCCGCCCAAGTGGACCATGCCGCCGATGACGATGATCCCGCTGATGGCATTGGTCACGCTCATCAAGGGAGTGTGCAACGCGGGGGTGACGTTCCAGATGACCATGTAGCCCACAAAGCAGGCGAGGACAAACACCGTCAGGTGGGACAAGAAGGCCGACGATCCGCCGAAGCCCACCAGCGTTGCCAGCACGATGGCAAAGCCGATCAGCACCTTGCCGTTGAACAGCCCCGGAGCCGCCGCCTGTGGAGCCACGGGTGTCGAAGGTGCGGCCTTCGGCTCGGTCGGTTTGGATTCAGCTTTTGGGGCAGGATGCGTGGGGGCCGGGGGAGGCCAGAGGATTTCGCCATCATGGGCCACGGTGACGGCACGGGTGATCTCGTCCTCCAAGTCGAGTTTGAAGTCTTCCGCTCCCCCAAGGTGCTTGATCAACTTGAGCAGGTTGTTGCTGAACAACTGACTCGCCTGCGTCGCCAACTGGCTGGGCCAGTCGGTGCGTCCCACGATAGTCACACCGTGGGCTTCGGTCACTTTTCCGGCCTCGGTGAGTTCGCAGTTGCCTCCGGATGCGGCGGCGAGGTCCACGATCACGGAGCCGGGTTTCATGCTTTGCACCATCGCCTCCGTGATCAGTGTGGGTGCGGTTTTCCCCGGAATCGCAGCGGTGGTGATGATCAGGTCCACTTCCTTGGCTTGCTCCGCAAACAGGGCCATCTCCGCCTTAATGAACTCCGCGCTCATCTCCTTCGCGTAGCCCCCCGCTCCGGTGCCGTCCTCGGCAAGGTTCAACTCCAAAAACTCCGCCCCCATGCTGTGGACCTCGTCCTTGACCGCAGGGCGGGTGTCGAAGGCCCGCACGATCGCGCCAAGGTGCTGCGCGGTGCCAATCGCGGAAAGTCCGGCAACCCCGGCCCCGATCACCAGCACTTTTGCGGGAGGAATCTTGCCTGCGGCGGTGATCTGTCCGGTGAAGAAACGCCCAAAGTGATGCGCCCCCTCGATGACGGCGCGGTATCCGGAAATGTTCGCCATCGAACTGAGGACGTCCATGGACTGGGCGCGGGTGATGCGTGGCACCGCTTCCAGCGCGAGTGCCGTGACTTTTTGGCGGGCGAGCTTTTTCAGGAGGTCGGGGTTTTGTCCCGGAGCCAAGAGGGCGGTGAGGATTTGGCCTTCGCGGAGCAACCCAGTTTCCTGCTTGCGGAGCTTGGGATGCCGCAATGGTTCCCGAACTTTGACGATCCAGTCACTGCGCTCCCAAATCGCGCTGGGGTCGTCCACCAGTTCCGCTCCAGCTTCGCGGTACAACTCGTCCGGAAAACTGGCCGCTGCTCCGGCACCGGCTTCCACCAGTACCTCAAAGCCCAGCCCTTTCAGCTTCCCCACGATGTCCGGAACCAGTGCCACCCGACGCTCTTCCGCCTGCACCTCCCTTGGCACTCCTATGATCATTCAAATCTCCATGTGTCTTCTCAAGGTTAACCTTAACACTTGAGCGGATTTGCCCCAAAGAACAAGACGAACCCCGCTTTCCGGGTTCAGAAAGCGGTTCAGGTGGCAGGCACCGACTTCCCAAGATGCTGGATGGCGGCCCCCGCTCCCCCGGAGCCGTGCGGGATGCCGAGCGCGATGAGGCCCATTTCAATCACGGAGAGCGAGCCGAGCAGCATGGGGGCGTTGATGTGGCCCATGTGGGCGATTCGGAAGGCAGAGTCCTCCTGACCCCCGATGCCGATGCCCAGCGTCACACCGCAGCGTTGCTGGCAGTACTCCAGCAGCGGGTCCGGTGAATGGCCTTCTGCCATCGTGACCACGGTGACGCTGTTGGCGCGTTGCTGGGGATCGAGGATGTTGAAGCCGATCACCCCTCCCTCCGACCAGGCCTCCACTGCACTGCGAGCCGCATCTGCCAGCAGTTGATGCCGCTGGATCACGCTGTCCAAGCCTTCTTCCAGCAGCAAATCGAGCGAGGTTCGCAACCCGTAAAGCTGTTGCACCGGAGGGGTGCCGCAGTATTTTTCGTAGTGCAACTCCCCCTTGCGGGCGGTCCAGTCCCAGTAGCGTGTGCGCAGGTTGGCGGTTTGATGCACCGCCTCGGCTTTGGCATTGGCGGCAACAAAGCTCAGCCCCGGCGGCATCATCAATCCCTTCTGAGAACCCGTGACGGCGACATCCACCCCCCACTCGTCCATCTCGAAGGGCATGGTGCCTAAGGAGGCGATGGTGTCCACGCAAAAGAGGGCGTTGTGTCCGGTGGCATCCAGCGCCGCACGGATCGCCGGGATGTCGTTGACCACGCCGGAGGCGGTGTCCACCTGCACCACGAGGACAGCCTTGATCTCCCCGGAATGGTCCTGACGTAGCCGCTCCTCCACCACCGCAGGGTCCACGGCCTTGCGCCAGTCACACGGCACGACTTCGACTTCGGCTCCCATTGCCTCCGCCATGTCGCCCCATCCCAGCGCAAAACGTCCGCTGGCCAACACCAGCACCTTGTCGCCTCTGGACAACACGTTGCTGAGCGCGGCTTCCCACGAGCCATGCCCGTTGGAGATGTAGATGTACGGGTTGCCTGCGGTTCGGAAGATTTTTTTCAGGTCGGCAAGGCAGGAGTCGGTGATGCCCGGAAGGGGTCCGGTGTAGATGTCGGTCGCCGGGTGGTGCATGGCACGCAGCACCTCGTCCGGAACGGTGGTGGGGCCGGGGATGCTGAGGAATTTGCGTCCGTGTTTGACGGTCATGGTCCAGTTGTCCTGAGTCGGGTTGGTGGAAAAATTGATACTGGCGCAGTGGTCAGTGCGGGCATTGTCTGATGTAGCCTCCGTTCGCCCTGAGCTTGTCGAAGGGTGAGCCCCGTCCATGCTTCGACAGGCTCAGCACGAACGGGAAGTGTTGGTTACAGCTTACAAGGAACCACTGCCCAAAAAGGTTCAATGCCCATGGAAAGCACTGTGCCGCATATCCCAAGGCGGGTCAAGGGGGACGTGAAATCCGGACTGCCCTACGCTCGTCGTTTCCGTTCGGACTGAGCTTGTCGAAGCCCGGTTTCGCATCCTTCGACAGGCCCAGGACGAACGAAACAGGACACCCCCCAAATCAGAGATCAACTGCCAGAGACGTGGCAGGACTCACCATTCCGTAGGTGACGGTGGCTTTTCGGATCAGTCATTTTCCGGAAAAGTCGGGCCTGCGCCCCATATTTGCATGGCTTCACCGGGCTTGAGGTCACTGGACTTGCACAACGGAATGCGACGGTTTTTTTTCACAGGATTGGCGGCGGCACTGGTCTTTCTCGGAGGCGGGAAAGGCGAGGCGGCGGGCATTGACTGGCGGTTGCGGATGCTGACTCCCATGCAGGAAGTTGGCAGCTTCACCGACAACCAGACGAAATCCTCCTCCGCCCCCAACACCAGCGGATTTGGTATGCACATCGTCATGTCCAACGGCTTCGGCTTTGGGGCCACCGGACTGTATAGCAAGGGCACGGTCAACGGAAACGCCGCGACGGCGACTTCCAGCAACGTGGACCTCAGCTACACCTTTGGAGAGGCATGGTCCGTGACCTTGGGGGCGGGCTGGGCCTTGAAGGGCAAGGCCACGCTGACCGAAAACGGCACTCGCTACGAAACCGAGAACCTGCGGGGCGGTTCCGGGTTTGTGCTTTTCGGAATGCCGTTTTTGGGAGGAGAGGTGTTGCTGGGCTTCCGGCAGAACAGCGTGAGCTACTTGGACCTCAAGTACGACAGCGGCAGTGCCACCACCACCCGCGCCAATCTCCTCAAGTCCGATACCCAGCAGGTGATGCTGGGGTTGGGCTTCCTCTTTTGAGCCACCCTCTGGCTTCAACTCCGGGAGCGGAGCCGTTCGGACACCTCCGTGTTGCCCTTTTCCCAGCATCCAGTACGTTGATGGAGTCTTGTTAACTTTCAGGGATTTGATCAAGCATGGAACGTTCCTTCAAAAAAGAGATCGCCTCGTTGCGGCTGGGCGCGGGTGAGGTCTTTCACGGTGAGGGCATTTTGGCCGTCACCAAGGCGCTTTTGCAGTCCGGGGTGTCGTATGTGGGCGGCTATCAGGGAGCGCCGATCTCGCACCTGATGGACGTGCTGGCAGACGCGCAGGAACTGCTGGACGAGCTGGGGGTGCATTTTCAGGCGAACTCCAGTGAGGCCAGCGCGGCGGCGATGCTGGGCGCGTCCATCAACTATCCCTTGCGCGGCGCGGCCACTTGGAAGTCCACCGTGGGCACGAACGTCGCCTCGGACGCACTTTCCAATCTTGCCTCTGCCGGAGTGAAGGGCGGCGCGTTGATCGTGCTGGGTGAGGACTACGGCGAGGGCGCGAGCATCATTCAGGAGCGCACCCACGCCTTTGCCATGAAGTCGCAGATGTGGCTGCTCGATCCGCGCCCGGAACTGACCCATGTTGTGGAGATGGTCGAGCAGGGCTTTGAGCTGTCCGAAGCAAGCAACACGCCGGTCATGCTCGAACTGCGCATCCGCGCCTGCCACGTTCACGGACGCTTCACCTGTAAGGACAACCGCCCGCCAGAATTCTCCCGCAACCGGGTACTGGAACAGCCGGATTTCGACTACTCGAAGATTTGCCTGCCGCCCTCGACCTACGCACAGGAGAAGCAGAAAATCGAGCAGCGGATGCCTGCCGCCCTTGAGTTCATCCGCCGTCACAAGCTCAACGAGCAAATTGCGGGAAGCAAATCAGAGTTGGGAATCATCCTGCAAGGCGGCATGTACAACGCCGTCATCCGGGCGTTGCAACGCTTGGGATTGGCCGACAGCTTCGGGCATTCGGAAATCCCGCTTTACGTTCTCAACGTGACCTATCCCCTGATTCCGGAGGAATTCGCGGAGTTTTGCGAGGGAAAGCAGTCGGTGTTGATGGTGGAGGAAAGCCAGCCCGCGTTCATCGAACAGGCCGCCCACGCCTTCTTGCGGCAGGCTGGATTGGACACCGTGATCCACGGCAAGGACGTGTTGCCCGTCGCGGGGGAGTACACCGGAGAGGTCGTGCTGGCCGGAGTGACGCGCTTCTTGGAGCAAGCCCAGCTTCCCGCCCGTGCCAAAACCAAAATCCGCCGTCCGCTCAAGCAGGTGGCCGCACTCAAGCAGAAGGCGGCGGAACTGCTCGAAAAACCCGTGCCCACGCGCCCGCCCGGCTTTTGCGTGGGGTGTCCGGAACGCCCATTTTTCACTGCGATGAAACTGGTGGAGAAGCAGACGGGGCCGATGCACGTTTCCGCTGATATTGGCTGCCACACCTTTTCGACGCTCCCGCCTTTCAACATCGGCAACACGGTGTTGGGCTACGGCCTCGGCTTGGCGAGTTCGGCGGGGGTGGCTCCGGCTTTTGGGGAAAAGCGGGTGGTCTCGATCATGGGCGACGGTGGCTTCTGGCACAACGGCCTCACCTCCGGAGTCGCCAGTTCGGTGTTCAACAAGGACGACGGCGTGCTGGTGATCATGAACAACGGTTACACCTCTGCGACGGGCGCCCAGCACATTCCGTCCACTGGAACCAACGCGCAGCTTCAGCCCACGGGCATGGAAATCAATTCCGCGCTCAAGGGAATTGGCGTCAAGTGGTTGCGCACGGTGAACACCTACGAGGTCGGCAAAGTCGTGCGGACGCTGCGCGAGGCGTTGACCACAAAGGCGAAGGGACTGAAGGTGATCATCGCCGAAAGCGAGTGCATGTTGGCGGTGCAGCGCCGCAAGAAACCGCTCGACCGACAAAAGCTCAAGGCCGGCGAGCGCGTGGTGCGCACGCGCTTTGGCGTGGATGCCGACACCTGCACGGGCGACCACTCGTGCATCCGCATTTCCGCCTGCCCTTCGCTCACGGTTCGCCCCAGCGACGATCCACTCAAGCAAGACCCCGTGGCACAGGTGGACAACAACTGCGTCGGCTGCGGACTCTGCGGGGAGGCCGCACACGCGGCGGTGCTGTGCCCCTCGTTCTACCGGGCTGAGGTTGTCCAGAACCCATCCAAATGGGACCGTCTCAAGCAACGCTTCCGGCAGCGGATGATCCAGCGGTTCAGCCCCGAAGTCTCGGCAGGAGCGGCGTGAGTCTCGAAACCGTACGCCCCATCAGCATCCTGATTGCGGCCATCGGGGGCGAAGGCGGCGGGGTGCTGTCCAACTGGCTGGTGGACGCGGCGACCACGGCGGGATTTCCTGTGCAAAGCACCTCGATTCCCGGAGTCGCCCAGCGCACAGGCGCAACCACCTACTACGTCGAGATTTTCCCGGCTCCCCTTGCCGAACTGAACGGCCGTGAACCCGTGATGACGCTCACGCCGGGGCCGGGCGACTTGGACCTGATGGTTTCCTCCGAGCTTCTGGAGGCAGGACGCGCCATGCAGAACGGCTTCATTGCTCCGGATCGCACCACGCTGATTGCCTCGACCCATCGCTTCTACGCCGTTGCCGAAAAAACGGTTGCCGCCGATGGCCGCTTTGACGCGGATCAAATCGTCAAGGCCGCGCCCGAACTGGCGGAGCGGGCCATCCTCGCCGATTTCCGCAAGCTGTCCGAGCAAAGCGGGAGCATCATCAACGCCGTGCTGCTGGGGGCGATTGCGGCTTCCGAGAAACTGCCGTTTGGCCGCGACGTGCTGGAGGAAACCATCCGCAAATCCGGCATCGCGGTCGAGGCCAACCTGAAGGGGTTGGCGGCGGGGTTTGACGCGGCCCTGCGCGGCGATGTGCCGGAATCGGCGTCCGAACCGCCCGTGCCCACGCTCCCGGAATCGGCAAAAACGCAACGCCGCGCACGATCGCTCTTGGCGCAGGTCGCGCAGGACTTTCCTCCGGAAACCCACGAATTGGTCAACGCAGGAGTGTTGCGCGTGGTGGATTTTCAGGACGTGCGCTACGGACGGCTGTACTTAGAGCGCGTGGGGCGCATCCTGAAGTGGGAACGTGCGGATTCTGGCGCACCGGGATTTCCGTTGACCAACGCCACCGCCCGCAATCTGGCGTTGTGGATGGCCTACGAGGACGTGATTCGGGTGGCCGACTTGAAAACCCGCCCGGAGCGCATGGCCCGGATTCGTGAGGAGGTTCGTGCAAGTCCGGGGCAGGTGGTCGAGGTGGTGGATTACCTCAAGCCCGGAATTGAGGAACTGTGCGCCCTGTTGCCAAAATTCATGGCAAACCCCATCTTGCGCTGGGCCGAGCAGGAAAATCGCATGGATCGCTTCCATGTGGGCATGCACCTGCGCACCACTTCCGTTGTTGGATTCCTGCTGGTGAGGGGGCTGGCGTGGCTCCGGCCTTTGCGGCGCGTCACCCACCGTTTCGGCTTTGAGCAAGCCCTGATCGAACGCTGGCTGGACTTGATCCAACAAGCGGCGGGCCGGAACCCTGAACTGGCTCTGGAAATCGCGGAGTGCGCCCGCCTGTTGAAAGGCTACGGCGACACCCACCGCCGGGGGCTGGCCAATTTCCAAACCCTACTCGACGACCTCATCGCACCCGGACTGCAACGCGACGATGCCGAACCACTGACTTCGGAGGTTCGACAGGCACGAGAATGGGTGTTGCAAAACCCCGAGGCGGTTTCCTTGAAAGACAAACTTGGGCCGAACCAAGCACCGCCATCATAGCCAATTATCAACCTTCCTTGGAGGATCGCAATCATGCCCTACGCCACCACCGATGATGGAGTCCGGCTTTACTACGAGTCAACCGGTGCCGGAGAACCGCTCGTGTTCGTTCACGAGTTTGCCGGAGATCTCCGCAGTTGGGAGCCGCAAATGCGGCACTTTGGGCGGAGCTATCACTGCGTCAGCTATGCGGCACGGGGGTATCCTCCTTCGGACGTTCCGGAGGACGTGTCGCAGTACTCGCAGGACCGCGCCCGGTTGGACATTCTGGCAATACTTGACCACTGCGGTTTTGAGAAGGCGCACATCTGCGGCCTGTCAATGGGGGGATTCGCCACCCTGCATTTTGGGTTGCACCATCCGGATCGCGCCCTCTCGCTGGTGGTGGCCGGATGTGGCTATGGAGCCGAGAAGGACAAGCAGGAGCAGTTTCGTGCCGAGGCGGAGGCGACTGCGGCGTTCATTGAGGAATTCTCCAGCGATGCCTTTGCGGACAAGTACGCCGAAGGCCCCACCCGCATCCAGTTCAAGCACAAGGATCCCCGAGGCTGGCAGGAGTTCAGAAACCAACTTGCGGAGCATTCGATCGGAGGGTCCGCCCTGACGATGCGCGGCGTGCAGGCGCGACGCCCCTCGCTGTTCGATCTCGAAGCGCAACTTCGGAAACTCACCGTGCCCACCCTGATTCTGACTGGAGATGAGGACGAACCCTGCCTGCTGCCCGGGATTTTCATGAAGCGGCTGATCCGCAGCGCTGCCTTGGTGACGTTGCCCAACGCCGGGCATACGATCAACTTGGAGGCTCCGGACGAGTTCAACCATGCGGTGGGCCAATTCCTGACACAAGTAGGTACCGGACGCTGGCCGGTGAGAGATGCCCCAACGGAAGCGGGAGGGTCCATCTTGGGAATTGACGATGAGCCAACTTGAGGGGAGTCGGATTGCGTGTCCAGAAGTTGCTTGGGTATTCGCAGCTTAGGCGACCCCCTTGGCCATGATGTGAAACCATACCATTCAAAATGGAGCTAAATGACGGAATTGTATCAAAAATCGGCCGTACAGGTTGTGCGCCTCCTGAAATCCGGAGAAATTTCCCCTGATGATCTGCTTGATGCCGCCTGCTCAAGAATTGATGCCGTGGACGCACAGGTCAATGCTTTGCCGATTCGCTGCTTTGAACGTGCAAGGGAGCAAGCAAGGAACCTGAAGAAGCCCGACTCCCCTGATGCTGGATATCTGCACGGGCTGCCCATTGCGGTTAAGGACTACAATGATGTGGGTGGAGTCCGCACCACCTATGGGTCTCCCATCTACAAGGATCATGTCCCGGGGGTTTCAGACGCCACGGTGGCAAGGCTTGAAGCAAACGGGGCCATACCCATTGCCAAGTCCAACGTTCCTGAGTGGGCGGGAGGTCACACCTTCAATCCGGTCTTTGGAACCACCTTGAACCCTTGGAATCTGAAGATGAGCGTGGGCGGTTCGTCCGGAGGCTCGGCTGCGGCTCTTGCGGCAGGAATGGTGTGGCTGGCCACGGGGAACGATCTTGGGGGGAGCCTGCGGACCCCTGCGGCCTTCAATGGAATCGTTGGACTTAGGCCCGGCCCCGGTGTGGTGGCCAGAGGCAAGCGGCTCCAGCCCTTTGACAGCCTGTGGGTCGAGGGGCCAATGGGGCGCAGTGTTGCAGATGTGGCCCTGATGTTGGATGCACAGGCTGGGCACGACCGCGAAGACCCTTTTTCCTTTCCCTCTCCGGCACGTTCGTATTCGGAAACACTCAACCATTCCGGTGGTCCGAAAAAGATCGCCTTCAGCCGGGACTTGGGGGTGGTTCATGTCTCGAAAGAAATTGCTGGAACCGCCGAAACCTCGGCTCTGAGACTCCGTGAGGCGGGCATTGAAGTGACGGAGGAAATCCCGGATTTCACCGGAGTCCTTGAGGCGTTTCAAACACTCCGGGCCACTCTGCTGGGAACCATGATGGGGCCGATTCTCGAAAAGCATCGGAGTGAAATCGCTCCTGAAATTGTGGGCAATGTGGAAAGGGGATTCTCAGTCACTCCAGAAGCACTCTTTGAGGCGGAGCGGATTCGGTGGCGGCTTTTTCACAGCATGATGGACTTCTTTGAAACGCATGATTACCTCATTTGCCCTGCCGCATCCATTCCGCCCTTTCCAGTGGAACAGCGCTATGTGACCGAGATTGACGGGTTTCCCTGCGAAACCTACATTGACTGGTTTTCGATCACCTTTGCGCTGACCATGACCTCGTGCCCCGTGATCAGCTTGCCCTGCGGGTTCACGGAAAGTGGGCTTCCGGTGGGGCTTCAAGTGGTGGGGCGTCCTCGCTCCGAAGGAACGCTGCTCAGGGATGCTGCCAGGCTGGAAGAACTTTTTGGATTGCAGAACTGCCTGCCCGTTGATCCGGTGGGGTGAGGGGGTGGCATTTATAGTGATCCTGATTAACTTTTGAACACCCTCTAAAAATCAAAACCAACCCCCAGGTACATTTCTTTCCAGGTTTTTCCTTTGCTGGACGAACCCAGGTTCCACTCGCGCAAGCCAAGGATCACCATAGGAATCCTTGAGGATTTTTTGTCGGAAGAGAAATCGAACTCAATAAAATGCGTGTTTCCTGAGGAGTACTCGGTTTGCTCATCCCCCTTCTCGTATTTGCCTTTTGTCACCTTTCCGCTTCCAAGGGTGACATGCCAGAATGACAATGATAACTCTTTTGTTGTTCCCTCTCTTTTTCGCTTAACTTCAGTTGTTCCATAGGTTTGATTGTCACTGATGGAAGTGGTGGCCATGCCTAATCCGATAAAACCCAAGACCAGCCTGGCCCCGACCCCGCTTGCTTTGGTTTCTTTCGTATCCTCGTCGGAAGCAAAGATGTCTTCCATGGTCACGGGAAACGAGGCATAAACTCTAAAAGACGAGGCCCAGCCATCTGAGGCCAAAGCGAAGAAAAAGAAGATCAATGGGAGGACAAGAGTTTTCATAGTCTTCATCTGGAACAAAAGGGTATTTTGAAACCAAGCAGGGAATGCCGTTGCACTTGGAGGGTTCCCTTACTGTTTGGGCTTTGATGCAAAGCCGTTTCACTCGACCAAAGTCGAAAAGCAATCCAAGGTCCAGCCAGAATCAAGCACTGCTGGAGGGTTGTCGGAGGTTGGTGTGGTGGTGGGGCAGGGAGTGAGGTTGGAGTAAGGGCGGGGCGGCCCTGCAAGGCTTCAGGAAACCTCTTTCTCCAGCATCTGGTCGAATTTCCGGGCGCGGACCTTCTTCACAATGAAGTCAATGTTCTTGACGGTGTTGCGCAGTTCCTCGTCCTTTTCAAGGTTGCGCTTGACCTCGGTCATGCTCTGGATCAGCACCCCGATCACGAGGTTGAGGATGACGAGGCCGCTGATGACGATGAAGGAGACGAAGTAGAACACCGAGGCCACGGGCAGTTGGGACGGGGCGGTGCATTGCTCCGGGGCGGCGTCGTACCCGTACTGGTCGCATCCGTACATCTGGATGTACATGAGGTCGGTCCAATCCTCAAAGGTGGCCGCCCGGAAGAGGGAGACCATGCTGACGGGCAGGCTGCCGAAGTGGACGGGGTCGTTCTTGGAAAAGGCCGTGGTCCCGATGACTCCGTAGATGTAGATCAGCAGCAGCAGCAGGATGCCCACGAACCCAATGGGCTTGGTGCTGTGGAACAGGGAGACCACGATGATCCGAAGCTGAGGGATCCTCTGGAAAATGCGGGTGAAGCGCAGGAGCCGCACGACCCGCAACACAAAGGGGTAGGTTCCGATCGGCAGGAAGGAGATCAGCACCAGCAACGAATCGAAGACGTTCCAGCCGTTGGAGAGGAACACGAGGGGGCGGTTCCACTTGGGGATGAGGCGGATGAGGATTTCGACAAGGAAGATGTACTTGATGGCAAAGTCGAGGGCATGGAAGGTTTGGGCGTGTGCTTGGACCAGTTCCTCGTTGGTTTCCAGACCAACCACAACACCTGCCAGAACGATCACGAAATTGATGAGGTTGGTGAACCACTTGCTCTGCTCGATTCCCATGAGGAACTTCCCCAGCCGAAACCCGGAACTGTCCAGGCTCAGTCCTGATTCGACCCCAAGGTTTTCCAGCAGGAGTTCATAGACGATCTTCTCTTCATCGGTGAACTCGTCATCCGAGAAGATGATCTCCTCCACCATGGTCCGGATGCTGATCTTCTGCGCATGGTCAATCTGGTTGAGCTTGCGCAACTCTTCTCCGACTTTCTGGATTTGTGACTCTAGGTCAAGATCCTTGAGGTTCTGGAAGGCTTCGTTGTAGTACACCCGGATGTCCGGCCCCATGTACTTGATCCAGATTTCCGCAAACTCGTCAATGCTGGCAAAATCGGAGCTGGAGACGTAATTGAGGACATGGAGGTACTCAAAGAGTTCCAGCGTCGGATTGATGGCATAGACGTTGACCTGGAGGTAGCGCTTGGCGAGGTCGTAGAACTTGCGCTCGGTCGAAAGCACCTCATCGTCCGCAAAGATGATCTCCTCGATCATCAGCAGGATTTCCTTTTTGACGGACTCCTCCTCTTCCTGCAACCGAGAGAGGCTTGTTTTGGTGCGATTGACCTTTTCCTTGTCAGAAAGGGTAGCCAGCACCTGTGCCGCCTCGGCTTCAAGCTCTTCGAACTGATGCCCCAGATGTGTCTTCAGGATGCTGTGGATGCGCTGCTCGGACTGTTCGTCGGAAAGCGAGATCACGTTCAATAGCTTCAGGCAGATCACCAAATCCAGTGGGTTCTTCAAGTTTTTGATCATCGGTGAGTTTCAGAGTGGTGGTGTTGCACAGGGCTGAACCGCTTGGGTTCGGGGCAAGGGCCGTTGTCTGGAAGTTCTGGGTTTCCAGAGCATTGGGTTGATTGGGGTGCCTTCAGAAGAGGCGGGCTTGCCGGGCAGGAACATCCTGAGTCTCCACTTTGCCGAGCAACTCCTGACGGATGGTGTTGAGTTTGCTCCGGAGGAAGGAATCCGATTTGAGCTGGACCTCGATGCGGGAAAGGGAACTGTGGACGGTGGAGTGGTTGCGGTTCAGGAGTTCCCCGATTTCGTTGAGGGAGAGCGAGGTCATTTCCTTGAGGAAGAGGGTGGCGATCTGGCGCACCCGGACCAGCTTTTGGTCGCGTCGGGTGGAGGTCAGCTGCTCCAGATCCACCTCGAATTTCCAGGCCAGGAACTCAAGGATGCCCTGTGCGGCCTTGAAGCGCTTTTCCTCATGGGAGGCCGGGCGATCCGGAACCAGATCGTGAAGCAACCGTTTGGCGAGGTCAAGCGTGATCGGCTGGGACATCAGCGAAACGTGGGCCTCCAGCCGCAACAGTGCCCCTTCCAGCTTGGCGACCGATCCCTCCACGGTCTCGGCGATGTAGGCGAACACTGAAGGCGGCAGGTTCAGCGAACGCTGCCGGGCGAGTTGGTCCAGAATGGTCCGCCGATCCGCCAAGGTCGGCTCCGAGATTTCCAGCACGATGCCCTGCTCCAGCCGCGCCGCCAGCGATTCGGTCAGGCTTCCGAGCTTCGAGGGTGGAACCAGCGACGAAAAAACCACTTGCTTGCCCAAGGTGCGCAGGGTGTCCACCGTGTGGAGCAGCTCGGTCTGGGCCTGCTTGGCCTCCTTCAAGGTGTGCAGTCCGTCCACCAGCAAAGCGTCGAGTTCCCGAAACCGCTTCCGGAACTCGGCCATCTTTTGCTTGCGGAGGCTTTGCACGAACTCGTTGAGGAATTCCTCTGCGGAAATCAGCAAAACGGCGGAGTCGGGGTGGGACTGGGTGAGCGAGTCCCGCAGGTGTTGTAGCAGGCGCGTTTTGCCAAGTCCGCTTTTGCCAACCAGCGTGCAGGGGTTGAACCGCTGCCCCGGATCGTTCAGGATGGCTGTGACCGTGCGATGGGCGAGCTGGTTGAATTCGCCCACCGCCGGAGTGGGCATGGGCGTGTGCTGAAAAAGTCCGGGGGCCGCAGGAGGAGGCGAATCGCTTGCAAGTTGGGGGGAGGTGGAGGCGGTCGATTCAGTCGAAGCTCCAAGGGGCAGGGTGGCCTGCTCCACGGGCTTCTTCGAGCCTTTGGTGCGACCTAGACGATACTCGATAGCCCGATCACGGAAGCCTCCCTGATCAGGATAGAATCGTGCGAACGCCGAACGCAACTCGGCCTCGTGGTTCATCCGGAGGTCGTACCGATAGATTTCATGCTCCAAGCCGCCGATCACCACCCGCTTTGGGGAGATGGACAGCAACTGGAGTTCATCCATCCAGTGCGAGGCTCCAGAGGGACCAAGTCGTTTTTTGAGGTCGCGTTTTAGTTTTTTCCAGCGGAGTGGATCCGAATCCATTCGGGTGTGAACCTGCCTTCCATGTCGGGTTGTCTCTGTCTGCCCTAATCATCCACGATTTTGAGGTTTCAAATCAATAATAATCTTTGCTTTTGAGAAGAAAACCTTAGCCTTAATCTCTTGATAACAAAGGGTTTTTTATTTGGTCATTTTCAATGGATATATTAAATCATAGCTCAAGAAAATCATTTGATTTCAAGGGTTTTTGATGTTCGTCGGCAAGGGCGTTCGAGTGCAGAATTCTTCAAGAAACGGAGCCGATTCGTGTTCAAACCGGATTGTTCACTTGCCAAGCTCGTCTCAGAGAAAATTCTTTGATTGAGATTAGGGAGGAATCAAAATGCCACAGCATTTGGAACAAACAACACAAGAATATCAGGGCTTTCTCCGGTCCTTCCGCAGTCTTTGCTTGGGGGTTGCGGACGAATCGGGACAGGCGGACCTCAGCTACGCCCCGCATGTCCTCAGTCCAGCGGGGCGGTTCTATGTTTTTCTCAGCGACCTTGCCCGCCACACCCAACTGCTGCGGCGTTCCGGGAGCGCGAGCGTGCTGCTGATTGAGCCGGAGGAGCAGGCTCAGGAAATTTTCGCCCGCAAGCGAATCAGTTTCCAGTGTCGGGCGGAGCAAGTGGACCGGGGTTGCGAAGAGTGGGAGCAGGGCTTGACGGAGCTTGAGCAGAAGTTTGGCGAGATCGTCCAACTGCTCAAGGGGTTGGGGGATTTTCACCTGTTCCGGCTGACTCCAAACACGGGCCTGTTTGTCAAGGGATTCGGGCAAGCCTACACCATCACCGGAGAGCAACTCGACCAGCTCGCGCACATCAATCCGCGTGCGGAAAAATGAAGTGCCGCCTCAGTCGGCTTGGTGTCGGGAGAAGGCGGAGGCCAGCAGCGCCTGCGTGTAGGGGTGCTGCGGGTCGGTCATCAAGGACTCGGTTTCTCCAAATTCCACAACCTCCCCGTCCTTCATCACCAGCAGGTCGTGGCAGAGGGTTCGGACCACCTTGAGGTCGTGACTGATGAAGAGGAAGGTGAGCTGGTGCCGCGTCTGCAAGGTCCGGAGCAGGTCGAGGACTTGGGACTGCACCGAGCGGTCGAGCGACGAGGTGGGTTCGTCCAGCACCAGAAATTTCGGCTTCAGCACCAAGGCGCGGGCGACGGCAATGCGCTGGCGTTGGCCCCCGGAGAATTCGTGGGGATAGCGGTGGCGCAGTTCCGGGTCCAGCCCCACTTCCTCCAGCACCTGCATGACGGCTTCTTCACGGGAGGTGTCTGTGCCGATGCCATGAATCTCCAAGCCCTCTGCGACCACCTGCCCCACCGACATGCGGGGGCTGAGGCTGCCGAAGGGATCTTGAAAGACCACCTGCATCCGCTTGCGGAACTCCATCATCTGCTGTTGCTTGAGGGGGGCCAAGTCGTGTCCCTCAAAGACGATGCCGCCCTCGCTGGAAATCAGGCGCAGCACTGCCAGCGCCAGTGAGGATTTTCCGGAACCGCTTTCGCCCACCACTCCCAGACTCTTGCCCTGCTTGAGGTGCAGGTTCACATCCGTGACCGCCCGGACGTGATCCACGGTGCGCTTCAGCACCCCTTTTTTGATGGGAAACCAGACCCGCAGGTTGCGGGTTTCCAGCAGGGTCGGCGCTGCGGGGTTTTCGGGAACGGGGGAACCGCTCGGCTCCGCCTCCAAGAGGGCGTTCGTGTAAGGATGCGCGGGGCGGTTGAAGACCTGCTCCGTCGTTCCGGTTTCCACGAGTTTCCCCTGCGTCATCACCGCCACGCGGTCGGCGTGGGCGTGGACGATCCCCAAATCGTGGGTGATGAGCAGCACGGCCATGCCAAGCTGGGCTTGCAGACGCTTGATGAGGTCCAGCACCTGCGCCTGCACCGTGACATCCAGCGCGGTCGTCGGTTCGTCGGCAATCAGCACATCGGGCTTGTTCGCCAAGGCCATCGCGATCATCACCCGCTGGCGCTGCCCGCCGCTGAGTTCGTGGGGAAAGGCGCTCAGCCGCTGTTCCGCGTTTTGAATCTCCACGAGGTGCAGCAGTTCCAAAACCCGTTCACGGGACTGCCTGCGGGAGTAGCCCTGATGCAAGCGCAGGGTTTCGCTGATCTGCTTCTCGATGCTGTGGAGCGGGTTGAGCGAGGTCATCGGCTCCTGAAAGATCATCCCGATCCGCCCGCCCCGCAGGGAGCGCATTTGCGACTCTGGCACTCCAAGGAGGCTGAGGCCGTCAAACGCGATGGTGCCGGAAGGGTGCGATGCGGAGTTGGGCAACAGCCGCAACACGGAATGCGCGGTCACGGACTTTCCGGAGCCGCTCTCGCCCACCAGCGCGAGGGTTTCCCCCGGATACATCTCCAGCGACACTCCGCGCACCGCATGGACCACCCGTTTGCCTTGGGTGAAGTCCACCGACAGGTTCTTGATCGACAGCAGGGGCTTGGTCATG
>CAZQXS010000075.1:0-13408 GCA_964597275.1 uncultured Pseudomonadota bacterium
TCCCTCGGTCAATTCCGCAGGCAGTGCCTTTTTCGGCTCCACCCCCAGTTTCCGGAGCAGTTCCGCCTGACGGATCAGATTGCCGCTGCCCTCGGAGAGTTTTCCGAAGGCGCTTTGGTAGCTCTCGTCGGCTTGGCGCAGGCGGTCCCCCACCTTTTGCAAATCCTCGACAAAGCCGCTGAACTTGTCGTAGAGCCTAGCTCCCCGGTCGGCGATGTCCCGGACGTTCTGCGCCTGCATTTCCTGCCGCCAGAGATTGGCGACGATGCGCAGGGCCAGCAGCAGTGTGCTGGGATTGACGAGCAGGATGTTCTTGTTGTAGGCTTCCGTGAACAACTTCTCGTCCTTGGACAGGGCTAGCAGCAGGGCGGGTTCGATGGGCATGAACAGCAGGACGAAATCCAGCCCTCCGTGCTGCGTGTACAAATCCTGATAATTCTTGGAGGAAAGCGACGCGAGGTGCGCCCGCACGGACTGCACATGGGCGGCGGCCTCCGCCTCCCGTTGGGCTTCATCCTCGGCGGAGGCATAACGGTCATACGCGGTCAGCGACACTTTGGAGTCAATGACAATGCTGCTGTCGTTGGGGAGCTTGACCACGATGTCCGGACGGCGACGCTCCCCCTGCTCGGAAACCAACTGCTCCTGCACAAAATAATTCACGTCCTTGAGCAGTCCGGCATTTTGCAAAAAACTCTCCAGCACAAACTCGCCCCAGTCCCCCTGCTGCTTGGAATCTCCCTTGAGCGCCGAGGTCAGGTCTTTCGCCTCCTTGCTCAGGGTTTGGTTCAGTTCCAAGAGCTGCTGAAGCTCGTTTTTCAGAGTGGTGCGCTCCCGGATGTCCGAGTCGTGAACCTGCTCCACCTTCTCCTGAAACTCCTTCATGCGCTCGCGCAATGGATTCAGCAACCCGGAAAGCTGCTCCTCGTTTTTCTGGACGAACTTGCCGGATTTGTCCTCGAAAATCTTGTTGGCCAGATTCTCAAACTGCGTGTTCAGTTCTGTTTTGGCTTTTTCCAGAAACTGGTCTTTCTCCTGAGCGGCCTGCTGTGCGGATTCCAGCCGGGCTTTCACGACCTCCAAATCACGCTGTGCGGTTTCCCGCTGCTGGTTGGCCTGCTGGAGCGCGGCTTCCAGTTCCGGGAGTTGCTGCACCCGTTCGTTGAGCGTCGCGAGCTGCTTGCCGTCGCTCTCGGTTTGCGAGCGTAGCCGTTGATTTTCCTGTTGCAACTCTCCGAGTTTTTTGGCTTTTTCGCTGGAGCGAAGCCTCCACAACACCCCCACCAACGCCCCTCCAATCAGCCCCCCTGCGATCAGGAGCAGCAGTGAGTTTTCGTCCATGATCGGCATGTCAGGAACCCCGAACCAGCTCACAAAAACGCTCGATCTCGTCCTCGGTGTTGAAGTAATGCACCGAGGATCTCGCCAAGTTGTCAAGGCCGCGCCGCGCAAAGTCCAACTGTGCGGAAAAGACGCTGCTCGTGGAGATGTTGACGCTGGCCTGCTGGAGCCGCTTGGCAAGTTGCGGGGCGGATTCGTCGTCCTTGTGAAAGGTGACAATGGCGCATTTGCGCTCACCTTGATCGTGAACGCTCACCCCCGAAAGCCGGGACAACTCCGCCCTGAGCTGCTCGGCAAGTTGCCGGTTCCGGTGTTCGATGGCATCCAAGCCAATGTCCAAGGCGTAGTCCACCGCACGGGCCAAGCCGACCCGCCCGGCGACAAAGCTCTCCCAATTCTCGAAACGCTTGGCGCCGGGGCTGTACTCGAACCGATCGGCCCCGGTCCAGGTGGCCGAGTGGAGGTCAATGAAGGGCGGGTCGAGTTGGTCGAGGATTTCGCTGGAGACGTACAAGAATCCGGTGCCGCGTGGTCCACGCAAGAACTTGCGTCCAGTGCCGGAGAGCAGATGGCAGCCAATCTTCTGGACATCCACCGGAATCTGCCCGACGGACTGACAGGCATCGAGCAGGTAGAGCAGGCCATGCTCGCGGGCCACCTGCCCCACCGCTTCCGCCGGATTGACCAGTCCGCCCTGTGTGGGAACGTGAGTGAGGGCCACCATGCGGGATTTTGCAGTGATGCACTTGCGGAGTGCAGACACGTCCATTTGTCCGGAGGCATCGGACGGCACCACGTCAATCTCGATGCCGCGACGTTGGGCGAGTTGCAGGTAGGCGAGGTAGTTCGAGGCGTATTCGGATTCGTGCGTGAGAATGCGGTCGCCTTCCCGCAGGGGCACCGAGTAAAACGCCATGTCCCACGCACGGGTGGCGTTTTCGACATAGGCGACTTCGTCCGGGCACACGTTCAGCAGTTGGGCCAAGGCCTCGTAAAAATGCGCCAGCGCGGGCTGCGCCTGCTCTTCGGCCTCGTAGGCACCAATGCGGCTTTCGAGCGCGAGGTGTTCGGTGACGGCTTCATGCACGGCCTCCGGCATGAGCGAGGCCCCGGCATTGTTGAAATGCAGCACTTGCTGGCATCCGGGGGTTTCTTGCCGGAAAGCCAGCACTTGGGCATGGGTCAGGGTTGAAGGCACAGCAGGGTTTGGGCGATTGGGTTGACACGGTGACGGAGCCAGTGAACCACGACTCCCGACAACGAACAATCGTTTTTCTCCACCTCGTGCCAAAATCCGCTTGCTGTTCCGGAGGGTTTGCGGTCGCATGAAACGTGAATTGGTCGTGGCCTCCTGTTAAATGCCCCCCTTCGTTTCTATCGTCATTCCCGCGCAGGCGGGAATCCAGCCACACGGCCGTTTGCTCTGGATTCCGGGTCTGCGCTGCGCTGCGCCCGGAATGACAGAAGGGGGGCATCATGGACACAAGCGCCACCACCGTTTGATTTTTTCATATTTCTTCTTTTTTCAAGCAGGGCATCCATGAGTGCAAGAGGGGCGCGGCGGCGTCAAACCAGTTCCCGGACCAGTCAGGGCATCAAGCAGCTTCCGTGGCGACAGCCGCAGAACCCGTATCCCGCCGTCAAGGCGATTTCCGACGATCAGGTGGAGCAGATTCACTACACCAGCCTGCGTGTGATCGAGGAGTTGGGGATCAAGTTCATGGATCCCGAAGCCCTCAGCATTCTGCGGGAAAAGGGCGCGGAGGTGGACGACGCCACCCAGATGGTGCGGATGGCTCCCGAACTGGTGATGGAGTGGATGGGCAAGGTGCCCGAACGCTTCACGATGCACTCGCGGAACCCGGAGCATTCGCTGGAGATCGGCGAAAACCACCTCTGCTTCGCAATGGTCGCCAGCGCCCCCAACGCCTCGGACACGGACAACGGGCGGCGTCCGGGGAACTTTGAGGACTTCTGCAACCTCGTGCGGCTCGCGCAGTCCTTCAACGCAATTCACTGCATCGGCGGCTATCCGGTGGAGCCAGTGGACCTGCCTCCGGAAACCCGGCATCTCGACTGCGGACTGGCCTTTCACACGCTCACCGACAAGGTGATGCACGCCTACTCGCTGGGCAAGCAGCGCATCAGCGACGCGATTGAGATGCTGCGGATTGCACGGGGAGTCCCGCTCGAACAGCTCAAGCGCGAACCCGGACTGTTCTCGATCATCAACACCTCCTCGCCCCTGCGCGTGGATGGAGTGATGATTCAGGGCATGATGGAGATGGTGCGGCACGGGCAGTGCGTGTGTGTGACGCCGTTCACGCTTGCAGGCGCGATGGCACCCGTCACCCTCGCCGGAGCGCTCGTGCAGCAAAACGCGGAGGCACTGGCAACCATCGCCTTTGCCCAAATGGTCGCGCCGGGAGCGCCGATGATCTACGGCAGCTTCAGTTCCAACGTGGACATGCGCACCGGCTCCCCCGCGTTCGGCACCCCGGAACTCGCACAGACCACCCTCGCCGGAGCGCAGCTCGCCCGTCGCTACAAAATCCCCTACCGGGCCTCTGGAGTCAGCACCTCCAACACGGTGGACGCGCAAGCCTCCTACGAAACCCTGATGGCACTCTGGCCGTGTGTGCAGGGACACACCCACCTTGTCAAGCACGCCGCAGGCTGGATGGAAGGCGGTCTCTGCTCCTCCTTCGAGAAGGTGGTCCTTGATGTCGAGAAGCTGCAAATGCTCTCGGAATTCCTGATCCCCATGAAGGTGGACGAGTCCGAGTTGGGCTTTGACGCGATCAAAGACGTGGGGCCGGGCGGACACTTCTTCGGCACCGCCCACACGCTGGAGCGTTACGAAACCGCGTTTTACAGCCCGCTGGTGTCCGACTGGAACAACTTCGAGAACTGGCAGGACTCCGGATCGGTCAACGCCACCGAACGCGCCAATCGGCTTTGGAAACAGGCGCTACAGGAATTCTCCCCGCCACTGCTCGACCAAGCCGTTCAGGAGGAACTGGAAGCCTTTGTGGCCAAGCGCAAAGCAAACCCGGGCATCTGAGCAACAAATCACTGCGAAGGACCATGCAATTCAAAATCACACGACCGTCAGACACCGGATTTGACGGAGGGCTGCGCGGCTTCTTCGAGTACCGCGACCTCGGCATTGCGGAGGCCACCTCCGGGAAGGTGCGGGCGCACGTCATCCGCGCCGTGCCGGGGGGCGAATTGGAAGGCTCTGGAACCCACTGGCACGAGCTTGAGTTCCAGATGGTGTACATCCTCAAGGGCTGGGTGGTCTTCGAGTACGAAGGCGAGGGGCGCTTCCGGCTTGAAGCCGGGGATTGCGTCCACCAGCCTCCGGGCATCCGCCATGCCGAGATCGAGCATTCCTCGGACCTGGAAATGCTGGAAATCACCCTGCCCGCCGACTTTGCCACCGAAGTTGTGGATTGATTGGAACCTCGCGCTCTGTGGTAAAAAATAAACCCCCAAACCATTTCCAGCATCAATGACCATGAACAACCTTGTCGGCGAGATCATTGCCACTTTCCATTCCGAGGGCCAGCAGTCCTACGGCGAGCGCATCACGATCTTGGAGCATTCGCTGCAATCGGCGTGGTTCGCGCAGCAGGACGGAGCCTCCGAAACGTTGGTGCTAGCCGCTTTGCTCCACGATTACGGACACCTCATCCACCGTCTGGGCGAGGACATCGCGGATCGCGGCGTTGACGCCGCCCACGAGGAGATCGGCGCGAACTTCCTCGCCCAGCACTTCCCGGACGAAATCACGGAGCCGATCCGCCTGCATGTTGCCGCCAAGCGCCACCTCTGCACCACCGACCCGGACTACCTCGGACAACTTTCGGAGGCTTCCGTCCAAAGCCTCGCCTTGCAAGGGGGGCCGATGACGGACGCGGAGGTCCGGATTTGGCAAGGCAAGCCTCATTTTGAGGATGGACTGAAACTCCGCAGCTACGACGACGAGGGCAAGGTGCCCGAACTGGAAGTTCCAGAGCTGGAAACCTATCGGGCCTTGCTGGAAAAGCACCTGAGTAATTCGTAAATGATTATTGACTGTTCTCAAAGCCGCCCGGCCAAGACCGTGTTTAATCAAATCGCGGCATTGTCTTGCACACTATTGTTCGTGTTTTTCTTTCCTCCTCGTGATTCATTTGCCAGTGAAACTCAAGCATTAGTCCTACAAAAAAACAAAACGCTCAACAACATCGTATTTTCGATCAATAACGCCAAAGAGATTGACAGCGATGCTGTGTCAACGCTTGTTGTTTACGAGGCAATCAACTACCGAAGACGGGTGCTGACCTCCCTTGTTGCGTACTCAGTCGGCATGCCCCACAGCTTTCGTTTTATTGACAGTCCCCATTTGAGTGATCACTTTATTGCGATTTCCGAATTCACAGGGGGAGCCAGTTGTTGCATCTACACTCATGTTTTCTCAACAAGCCCCTCCTTTTCAGTCATCATCTCCGGCGAGCAAGGGGTGTCATTCCCTGCGAAAGACATCGTCCGTATTTCAAGAGACCGGCCGGGGGTTGATCACGCAAAGTACGCCAATTGTTGCAGGCCACAGAGGATCTACACCTATCAACTGACCGAAGATGGATTGCAATTAATTGGCGAATCTGATGACTAAAACCTGTTTCGATGATTGATCCCATCACCTCCCATCCGGACGAAGCCAGTACCCTCGTCAATTCCCAAGAGGCAAGTACCCTCGATGCGTGGATGTCCGAACTGGTCGAGCGTGGACGGCTGCCCTTTGCGATGACCGTGATTGCACGCTCCGAGGGCGTGGCATACTGGCGCTGGTGCGGGCTTTCCCATCCCCGCAAGGGAATGCCCCCAACGCAGGACACGCCGATGCGCATGTACTCCATGACCAAGGCCATGACCGCTCTGACCGCCTTGGTGCTGGAAGATCAGGGACGACTGGATTTGAACGCATCGGTTGAACAGCACCTTCCAGAGCTTGCCGACTGGACGGTGCTAAGGCATCCAGAATCCGAGTTGGACGACGTGATTACGCTGGAATCCGGACCCACGCTGTTGCAACTGCTCACACACACCTCCGGGATTTCTTATGGGATTTCCCAAGATTCGATGCTGGATCGGACGCTGGCCCAGCGCATGTGGGACAACACCACACTTGCGGGATTGCTCGATGCCCTTTCCGAACTCCCCCTCCTCTTCACTCCCGGCACGGCGTGGCACTACGGCTATGGTCTGGATGTGCTGGGCCTCGTGCTGATGCGCGTCACCGGAAAAAGCTTGGGGGAACTGTTTGACGAGTTGGTGTTCAGCCCGCTGGGAATGGCAGACACGAGCTTTGAAATCCGTCCTTCCGAGACAAGCTGTCTGGCGGCTCTGTTTGAGTCCGAGGCAGATGGACGCCTGACCGAAATCACGAAGGAGCCCGCGCTCGGCCCTCGGATTGGGGGAACTCAAGGCAGTACGCCGGGAGACGATTGGGGCGGGTCCGGGCTGGTTTCAACGCCTGCCGATTGGCTGAAATTTGTGGACCTGCTGCGGGCGGCTCATTCAGGAAAGGAAACTGCCGTGGCGAGTCCAGAAGTGGTGCGGCGCATGGCCACGAATCAGCTTGAGGGCGACATCGCCGCGTTGCTCCCGGAAGGTCCGGAGGGATTTCGGGAGTGGATGCCCTTTGAGGGGCTGGGCATGGGACTGGGCGTGTGGGTCGCCGAGGACACGGAACGGCTGGCTTGGGCCTCCAATCCGGGAGAATTCGGCTGGGGTGGTGTGGCGAACACCGTGTTTTGGATTGATCCGGTTGCCGATGCCGCCGTGCTGTTTTTCACGCAGGTGCTGCCCTCCAGCCGACTTGGACTGCGCAACGACCTGCATCGGCTTGTGGCCGACTGCCTGAACTGAATCCCTTGATCGTGGCTCCGAACCGCACTCTCATCTCTTCCAAGTCCGATGCACCGTAGGAGCGGGCCATGCCCGCGAATCGCGTCCATGGGACGTTCCTACACGAGGTTCAATATCACCAGAATTACTTATCCACGAAGCGATTCCAGCCCGCACCAGTTGGCGATGAAGAGCGCAATCGTGCCCGTCACGCGCTGGAGCGAGGCAAGGCTGACGCGCTCATCGAAGGCGTGGATGTCGTGGGAGACGGGTCCGTACACGAGGCACGGACAATCGTCGTACAGCACGAACACGCGCCCATCCAGATAGCCCGGAGTCACGAAGGATTCCAAGCTGGAACCAAAACTGGCGGCGTGAGCCTGTCCCAAAACTTGCTCGGCATCGCTGCCCTCTTCCAGCACATAACCCCGCGCAAAGAAGCCGTTGTACTCGACCTCCGGAGGATTTTCGGAGAGAAAGGTGTCGCCCCGGCTTTTTTCCCGCAGGCAAGTTTCGATTTCCTTGGCCGCGTCACGCGGGTCCACGCCGGGATAGATCGCCGCCCGCACGTCCAGCGTACACCACGCCGGAACCGATGAGGCCCAATCGCCGCCTGCGATTTTGCCCACATTGATGTTGATCGGATGGTCAAGGTCGGCGAAATACGGATAGTCGGCCCGCCGTGCATTCCACTCCGCTTCCAGTTCCTTGAGTGCCCCCATCAGGGTGTAGGCGGCTTCAATCGCGTTGGAGCCGCGTCCGGCTTCCCGCACATGGAAGGGCCGTCCGCGCACCTGCACCCGGAACCAGATCACCCCCACGTTGGCCCGCACCAACATGTTTTCTTCGGGTTCGGGGATCAGCGCCGCCTCTGCTCGATAGCCACGCACCAGCGCGGACAACGCGCCGTTTCCGGTGCATTCCTCCTCAGTCACGGATTGCACATGAACCTTCGCCGCAGGCTGATAGCCCAAACGCCGCAGGGCATCGAGCGCAAAGACGTTCGCGCAGAGTCCGGCCTTCATGTCCGCCCCGCCACGTCCAAACAGCCAATCGCCCTCGATGTGCGGCTCAAACGGCGGGCGCGTCCACATCTCCAGCGGTCCCGTGGGCACCACGTCAATGTGCCCGTTGAGGATCAGCGAGCGGCCCTTGACCTCAGTAGGATGATGCGTGCCGACGACGTTGAGGGCGTTTTCATAGTCCACCTTGACCGGAGAAAAGCCCGGATGGCTCTCGATCTCGGAAACGTCAATCGCCCAACGGTCCATCTCATAGCCGCGCTCGGCAAGCGCATCATAAAAGGCGTGTTGGGCCGTGTGTTCCTGTCCGCGCAACGAAGGGTGGCGCATCAGGTCCGTCGTGAAGCCGAGCTGCGCGTCAAAGCCCTCGGCGACGGAATCAAGGATTTCCTGGGAAAGGCCGGAGTTCACGGCTTGTGTTGGAAAGTCGTTCGGCATCTCAGGCGGGGTCGCGGGAAATCGCATGGGTCGAGCAGGACACACAGCCCCCCCAGTAGCTCACATGGTCATAATCAATTTCGATGGGTTCCACACCTCGCTTGGCAAGCTCGTCACAGACCCGTCCGTGTCCGGCAGGGATGATGTATCGGCGATCATCCAAGCTCACTCCCACGGTCGCGTAGGCGTTGGCTTCGTCTTCCGTGAGTTCGATCACGTCCCATTCCTTGAGCGGTTCCGGCAGCTCGCACTCCAGTTCATCGCGGTGCAACAGCAGCACCCCTTCCCGGATCAGCACCATGATTCCCAACAGGTGCAGGATGGTGCCCTTCATCGGCATCGGATGCACCTCGTAACCCATCGGCGCAACGGCCTCCCGGAACCATTCCGTGCCAGCACGATTGGTCGCAATGTCGGATTCGCCAACAAACAGGTGGTTCTTGTAGCAGATGATGTCTCCACCTTCGAGGTAGGGTCCGGGACCGTCGTGCGAGGGCGAGAAGGGCCGGGCGGGCGGCATGACCAGATGCTGTGCTTCCGGATCGGCGGCCAGCAGCGGTGCCACGATTTCACGCAACGGAAACACCTCCTTGCGGCGGTAGGCCCGGCGGATGTTCACCTCCAAGTAAGTTTTGCCCACCGTGAACACCGGATCCGCCGGATAGAGCAGCGAGGCTCCGGGTTGCAACTCCGCCAGATAGTTGCGCTCCTCCCCGGTGTAGGGCCGGGGTCGGTACACCGTCACTCCGTGCTTTTCGTAAAGCGCGGCGAGGTTGTCCAGTTGCTCGGCGGTTTTCTCCCAGCGCTCCGGAAAGGCAGTGCGGATGTCCAAGGGTTGGTCGCCGCTGGCCTTGAGTGCGGCTTGCACCTCCTCGTTGTAGTGGTGCAGCGACGGATTGAAAGGCGGCAGCGCCAGTCCTTCCGCACTGCCGACAATCGCGGCCCGCAACACACCATAATCGGTGTAGGCTCCAAAAGTAGGCATTGTGTTGATCAGCAAGTTTTTTTCACCACAGAGACACGGAGGACACAGAGGTTTGATTTTTCTCTGTGATTTCTGTGTCTCTGTGGTGAGTGAGAAGGCGGCAGCCTGAGCCACCGCCTTGGATTGAAAACAGCAGGGTGGGATCAGCCCATCCACCAGCGTTCGGCGTTCTTGTGGCCGTCAAACTCCCAGTTGGAGGCGACGTTGGCCGCACGCTTGACGTTGCTGGTGCTGGCGTGTCCATAGGACGAGAAGATCGGGATGATCACGCTGCAATTGTCATGGACGATGCGCTGCATCTCCACGTACATGTTGCGGCGCTTGGCGTCATCCAGTTCCGCACGAGCTTGGACCAGCAATTCCTCAAACCGCTTGTGGACGAAATTGGTCTCCGACCAGCCCGTCGCAATGGCGTTTTCGGAATAGACCTGGCTGAACATCCAGTCCTCCGTGGGCCGTCCGCCCCAGTAGGAGGCCACCCAGGAATCCTTGAGCCAGGTGTTGGACCAGTAGCCATCATCCGGCTTGCGCACGATCTCGATGTTGATGCCCGCCGGACGTGCGGTTTCCGCAAACAAGACCCCGGCGTCATCGGAATCCTGAAACGCGGTGTCCGCCACCGAAAGCTTCAGGTTGATCGAGGACAGCCCGGCCTTCTTCATGTAGTACTTGGCCTTGTCAAGGTCATACTCGCGCTGCGGGATTTCGGACTCCGAGGCACGGTAGCGGTTGGCGGGGCCAATCGGGATGTCGTTGCCGAGTGCGGCGTGTCCGAACCAGATCTTGTCCAGCCACTCCTGACGGTTGATGGCGTTCTTGAGCGCCATCACGAGGTTGTTGTTGCCAAACGGGTCGCGGTCGCTCAGCATCGGCAGCGTGCAGTGCTGGTTGCCGTTGGTGAAGAAGACCTCGACGCCCGGCTTGCGGCCCAGCCGTGCGGCGGTACTCAGGTTCGGAGAGGTGATCACGTCAAGCTCCCCGGTGATGAGGCCGTTCTCGCGTGCCGTGGTGTCGGCGATGAAGAGCGTCTCCACCGAATCGAAATGCGCCCGTCCCGATTTCCAGTAATTCGGGTTGCGCGAAGTCAGGGTGCGCACCCCCGGATCGTAGCTCTCCAGCTTGTAGCCGCCCGTGCCGATGCCGGATTGCCAGTCAATCGTGCCGTCCGCATTGGCGGGGCAGATGCCCAAGTGATAGTCCGTGAGCAAAAACGGGAAGTCGGCGTTGGCCCCTTCGAGTTTCATGGCCACCCGGTTTTTGCCATCAGCCTTGATCTCCTTGATCTGCGCGACGATGCCCTTGGCCCCAGACTTGGTCTTCTCGCCCAAGTGGTGCTGGATGGAGGCGACCACGTCGTTGGCGACGAGGGAGCGTCCGTTGTGGAATTCCACGCCCTTGCGCAGGTTGAAGACCCACGTCTGCCCGTCGGAGGTGTCCCACGATTCGGCAAGCTCCGGAATCAGTTGGTTGTTCTCGTCAATTTCCGTGAGGTTGTTGCGCAACTGCCCCATGCCCACATTGATCATGTAGGAGTCAAGGAAGGTTGCGGGATCGAGGCGGTCACTGGACGAGCCGCCGGTGAGCGCCTGACGCAGGGTGCCTCCACGCTGCGGAGAGGCCGCCAGCACCGTGCTGGAGAGGGAAAGCGCCGTGGGCAGGGTCACGCCGACCGCCAAGGCCGAGCGCACAAAATCCCGGCGCGAGAGCCGACCTTGGGCCAGCTTGTTTTTCAGTGTATTGATCTCGTTCATGAAATCCATTCAGCTAAGGTTTTTGGAGCGTTCAACAAATCGAACGCCCCTTTTAGACCAAATCCTGAAGCAACAAGCAACCAAAAAACGAGGGAATCCTACAGAAAGGAGCAAGAAATGGATTGGATTCCTCCGCTGGGGTCCGCTATTGTGTGAGCAACAGGCACGACGTTTCCAACCCTTTGACCCCTTTGCTCGATGACCGACACCCCAGCCTCCGCCAGCCCCGGATTTCTCGAACTCGACTGGCAGGGCCAGCCGCAGCGTTGGCCGCTTGCCTGGCTGCGCGATTGCTGCCCTTGCCCGCAATGCCGACATCCTTCGGGGCAGCGCTTGCAGATGGAGGTGTTCCCAGAACTTTCGGCTCGCGGGGAGTTGCTGGCGGGGGATCGGCTGCAAGTGAGTTGGTCAGACGGACACGAAAGCACCTACGAGTTGAGCGGCTTGGGCCGATTCGCAGAGCCGCCACCAGCCCCCGTTTTGTGGAACGCCGAATCGCTGGAGTTGCCGGAGATCGACTATCACGAACTGCTCGACCATACTTCGGTTCGCCGAGAGGGACTCACCCGCTTTTTCGAGTCGGGACTGCTCCTGCTGAAAAACGCACCGACGGCACCCGGAACCCTGCTGGAGTTTGTGGCGCGGCTGGGGGGCTTTGTCCGCGAAACCAACTACGGCAAGTACTACGAGGTGCAGGTTGCCAAAAACGTGAGCAATCTCGCCAACACCGCCCTACCGCTGGAGGCCCACACGGACAACCCCTACCGCAATCCAGTGCCCACCGTGCAGTGCCTGCACTGCCTCATCAACGAAACGGGCGGGGGCGACAGCATGCTTGTGGATGGGTTTCACGCGGCGGAGGACTTGCGCCGAACCGCTCCGGAACAGTTCCGGGAACTCACGCAGCGCTCCGTGCCCTTTCAGTACCTTGACGAGTCGTGCGACTTGCGTAACGCCGTGCCGCTGATTGACCTTGCTCCGGAGGGCGGGGTGCAGGCGGTCCACTACAACCGCCGCTCGATGCGCCCGCAGTGGATGCCGCCGCACCAGCTTGAGTCGTTTTATGCGGCGCTGTCGTCCCTCCGGGAACGGCTCCACGCCCCCGCCAACACCTTCACCTTTCACTTGGAACCCGGAGACTTGCTGATGTTCAGCAACCGACGCATCCTGCACGGACGCACCGCCTTTTCCCACAGCGGTGCCCGGCACCTTCAGGGCTGCTACCCGGACGTGGACGGCCTGCTCAGTTCATGGCGCAGGGCCGCTTGAGTGTAAGAAACCCGCAGGGCATCCGACAATGAGGCACAATCTCCAACTCGGAAACTTGCCATGAACTCACGAAGTTTTGTGACCAAATCCCTGCAACGTCCGTGGCTGGCGTATGTGCTGCTCTTGCTGCCGCAGGTGCCGATCACGCTTTCGGGACTGCAATCCGCCGATCCGATTGCCGCCCTGCTCGACGACACGGGATTTGCGTCCTTCCTGCTGATGGCCCTCAGCCTCAGCCTCGCGCCGATGCGCCACACCCTGCGGCTCAACACCAACTGGCTTCAGCGTCCCGTGGGGTTGGCGCTCTTCAGCTACGGAACGCTGCACGGCTTTTGGTACGTCCTCCCCAACGGGCTGGAGGACATTGACAAACCCTTCATCTATCTCGGACTCGCCGCGCTGGGCCTCTGGACCCTGCTGGCCGCGACCTCCAACCGCCGCTCCCAAAAAATCCTCAAGCGCAACTGGAAGCGGCTGCACCGCTTCACCTACCTTGCCGCCGTGCTGGTGCTGGTGCATGTCGCCATGAACACCAAGGCCGACCACTACCTCTACCTCGCCGGGTTCGGCTTCTGGCTCTTCTGGCAAATCGCCGGGCGCGTGCGGGCCGCTCGAAACGCCTCGGAGCCTGCAACCGCCTGAACCAGCAATCCAGCTTGCGGAAAGAGGAGTTTTGCCTTCCCCTGAACTTGTCGTAGGAGGCCATC
>CAZQXS010000075.1:13508-18391 GCA_964597275.1 uncultured Pseudomonadota bacterium
GCTTCGACAAGCTCAGCACGAACGGAGATGGAAGTGCTTCAGCAGGGTTGGGAGTGCTTCAGCGAGGATGGAAGTGTTTCAACGTAAAATTACTTCTGCGGAAAGATCAACGGTGGGCCTGCATGACGAGTTCGGCGAATCCGTCAAAGGCGTCCCGTTCCAGCCAGCGCACCACCACCACCAAGTCGTACTCCGGATCCACCCAGATGAGGTTGCGGCCTACGCCGAAGGCGAAGGAGCTGCTGCGCGGGGCGGTCTTGCAATGCACACCATCGCCGTTGAGCCACCAGAGCAACCCGTAGCTGAGGTTGAGGTCGCATGGCGTGAGGCACTGCCGAATCCAGTTTTCCGAGAGCAACGGCTTGCCGTCCCAGCGTCCGTTGCGCTGCATGAGCAGTCCGATACGGGCGTGGTCGCGGGTGGGAATGAACAGCCCGCCGCCCCAGTGCGCCCCTCCGGAAACCGACTGCATCCGCCTGCCGTCCAGTTCCACAAAGGAGTTCCGGTAGCCGTGCCACTGCCAGTGGCTTGACGCGCCAAGCGGCTCCATGATGCGCTCCCGCAGGACCTCGGGAAGCGGTTTCCGGAAAACTCGCATCAACGCCAAGCTGAGGACATTGACGCGGATGTCGTTGTACTCCCAGAACTGTCCGGGGGGCTTCAAGTCGCGGTGGGTGCCCTTCAGCGAAGGGGTGTTGGGCGGCACGTCGAGTCGGCGGTTGCGGTCAATGCGGTCGGCCTTGTCCCAGAGTTCACCTTCCCACTCGCTGGTTTGCTGAAGCAGGTGCTTCCAAGTGATGTCGCGGTTTTGCGCACTGTCGAAGTTGCCGTCCTGCACCAAGTTCCGTACCGGATCGTCCACGCTCGGAATCAAGCCCTCGTCCACAGCCAGCCCCGCACAAATCGCCAAGTAGCTCTTGGTCACCGAAAAGGTCATGTCCGGCACGTCCGTCGGCCCCCACTCGGCGGCGATGCGCCCGCCCTTGAGGATCATCCCGGACGGCTCGCCTCTTGGTTGCGTGGGGCCAAGCACCTCGCCGTCGGGCATCGGTTCCGAAAAGTGCCCGGAGGCCAAAGCCCGACCAATGTCGCGGTCCATCTGCGATTCGTTTTTCCGCGCAAACTCGACCGCCGCCCGCACACCGTCTGGGGCAAGCCCGGCGTTTTCCGGAGCAACCGTTTCCCATGTTTGCGGAGAAGGGCAGTACTCAGGCATCACAAAACCGGCTCTTCGCCGTCCCAGAAGGGTTCCAGTTCCACGCCCAGCCCATCGGCGACACGATTGACGTAGGCGTAGTAGCCCACCACCTGCACGATGTCAAGAATGCCCACGTCGCTGAATCCAGCATCACGCAACGCCTGCACGTCGGCTTCCTCCATGTTCCACGGCTCCCGCGTGAGCTTGGCCGCGTAATCCAGCATCACCCGGTCCTGCTCGGAAATGCCGGAGGTCTTGTAGTCGTTGATGAATTTTTTGACCCACTCGCCATCACGAGTGATTTGACGGAGTCCCGCTCCGTGGTGGATGATTCAGTAGTGGCACTGGTTGACCTTGGACACCACCACTGCGATCATCTCGCGCTGCTTGCGCAAGAGATCCTTGGTGCCCTTCATGGCCGAGTGGTAAAGCTCCACATGCCCCTTCAGCGTGGGCAGGTTGATGCTGTGAATCCGCAGGATGTCATCCACGCCACCCCACGGGTCGCGCAGCTTGTCATACCATTCCTTGAGTTCCCCTTCCGCATCCGCTTCCGGGATCATTGGCACCCAGGCCATCGTTCCTCCTTTGTTTGGGTTATTGTCATTCTGTCGGAGCTTCTAGCCGTCGAAAATCAGGCGGTGCGCCAGACGAAGACACAGCCCAGGTCGTCCCTGTGCTCGGCGGCAAGGGGCATGGGCGGTGCCCACGGGGTCTGCTCTACAAGTTCCCAGCGCCCGGAGATCGCAAATTCCTCCGACTTTGTCTGAAAGCCCATCTGCGTCCAGGAGTATTCCATCTGCGGAATCACCACAACGCCTCCGGGCTGCACGACCCGCAGCACTTCCTCCAGACCCTCCGGAGACACATGCCCTTGCGTGAAGACCCCCACAGCAACCACTCCCTCAAAGGCATCGTCCGCAAAGGGCAGGCGCTTGAGCAAGTCCCCCACCTGCGCCTCGCGATAAGCGCCCGTCGCCTTAGCGACTTCCAGCATTTCCGCAGAAAAATCCGTGGCCGTCAAGTTCGTGTATCCCAAGTCCCGCAGCCAAGCTCCCACGAGTCCGGTGCCCGCGCCCGCATCCAAGAGAGCCGCATCGCGATTGGAGACGTGACGCGCCACCATTGCGGAGGCCAACGCAGGAAAGCGGTAGCCCATGCTGGCAACGTCCACGTCGTAGTCCTCGGCCCAGTCGGCATACGCGCCGGACAGTTCCTCGGTGGTTCCGGCCCCATAGACCTGATCCAAATGGTCGTCAATCGGTTTTCTTGCGGGAGGTGTTGCCATCATGTCAGGTTTGTTGCGGAATTTCGGATTCAAGTCCGCATCCGCTCGTTGGTTGGATCGAAGGGCGGTTCTACAAGGAGTTGCGCTGCCTGCGGCGTGCCCTGCACCTGCACACAAATTTCGGCTTCCACCGGGGGCAGCCCTCCCTGAAAGTACGCCAGCGCCAAATTCTTGCCCGTGCGATGCCCGAACGCGCCGGACGTGACCTTGCCGGATTTGCTGCCGCTCACCCACACCACCTCCCCGTTTTGGGCTTCCGGCGCAGGGTTCTCCAGTTCCAGCAAGCCCATGCGCCACGGGTTTCCTTCCTCGCGGGCCAGCATGCCCTCGAGTCCGGTGAACTCGCGCAGGGGCGTTTTCACGAACAACCCCAGCCCCGCCTCCAGCGGGCTGCGCTCCGGGATCAGATCCGTGCCCCATGCCCGGTAGCCCTTTTCCAGCCGCATCGAGTTCGCCGCATGCGCCCCAAAATGGCACAGGCCAAACGTTTCCCCCTCGGCAAGGAGCGCCTCGTACACCGCAGGCAGGTCGTCTGCCGCCATGTGCAGTTCCCAGCCAAGTTCGCCCACATACGACACCCGCAAGGCCCAGACCGGACAGCCAGCCACCGCGACTTCTCGGATGGTCAGCCACGGAAACGCCGCGTTGCTCAAATCCGCATCGGTCACACCTCCCAGCAAACTGCGGGAGTCCGGCCCCATGACGCTCAGGATACCAAGCTCGCGGGTGCGGTTCACCACCTCCACGTCAAACCCGGAGGCGCGGTGGCACAGCAATTCAAAATCCTGCTGCTCGGCGGCGGCGGCGCTGTTGACGTACTGCAAGTTCTCGTGCAGCCGGGACACCGTGAACTCCGAAGCCACCCCGCCATCCGGATGCAGGGCGTGCAACAGGCCGATGCGCCCGTCAATCCGCAGGGGCGTGTTTGTGCCCAGCGTGAACAAAAACTCGGCGGCGTGCGGACCCCGGATTTCAAACTTGGAAAATGCGGTCAAGTCGTGAACCCCCACCCCAGCACTCACCTGCCGACACTCCTCCCCCACGGCATCCGAACCCTCACGCACAAAGTAAGCCGGACGCTTCCAGCCGTGGGCGGCTTCCATCACCGCCCCCTGCCCCAGCAGCCGCTCGTACAACGGACTGGTGCGCAGGGGAGGTTCCGCAGGAGGAGTTTCAGGTGAACGCATTGCCTTCTTCACGGGCTTGCCCAAAAACTGGAACTGTCAGGTCTGGGAATCGAAAGCTGACGGGGTTGGGTGACTGACCCTCCAACTTTAGCACCTTCCGAAATCGGCGGCAACCCTTGAGCCGCGCAACCTCTGTCACACTACTCCCCGGTTTTCACGGGGGTTTTGGATTCACTGATCATGATCAGCGCCGTGCTTGAGATGATCACCGCCGCTCCGAGCCACGTCCAGATTTCCGGGATCTCTCCAAAAAACAGGAACCCGAACAGGCTCACCCACACCAAACGGGTGAAGTCCATCGGCAGCACCGCCGTCGCGTCGGAGAGCTTGAACCCGGAAACCGCCCCCAAGTGTCCCAGCGATCCCAGCAGCCCCATCACCGTCACCCAGAAGAGGTCGTTCCAACTGGGCCACGTCCAGTGCCACAGCGCAAACGGGAAGGTCAATACGGTGGTTGAAATCGTGAACCACACGATGATGCCCACCGTGCTGTCCGTGCGGGTGAGCAGCTTCATGATCACCATTCCCCCGCCCCACATCACCGCAGAAAACAGGACGATCATCGAGCCAAGGTTGACCTCGATCATCCCCGGACGCAGCACCACCAGCACCCCCGCAAATCCCAAGGCCACCGCAACCCAGCGGCGCAAGCGCATCTGCTCGCCAAGAAACACCACTGCCGCCAGCGACCCGAAAATCGCGTTCGTGAAGCTGAGGGTCGTCGCCTTGGCGAGTTCGATCACGCTGATGCCGTAAAACCACGCCAGCATGGCACTGACGCTGGTGACGGCCCGCAGCAGATTCAGCTTCACCTGCTGCGTCTTCATGGTTCCCAGCCCCTCCCGCAACAGGAGCGGAAGCAGAAACAACAACCCAAACAGGCTCCGGAAGAAGGCGATTTGGAAGGGGTGCATCTCCGCGCTCAAGTAGCGGATCACCGTGTGCATGCCCGCCAGCACTCCGGTTGCGAACAGCATCAGGAGGCCACTGCGGATCACGTTGGGAAGACGATGCCACCAGTGAGGATGTACTAATATATTTCGGAACGGGGCATCGTCTTTCATGTCTCGCAGAGGCACGGCGAATGAGGCTGAACTTGAGAATGATTGGTTGCGGGGGCCGGATTCGAACCAGCGACCTTCGGGTTAGGAATTCAAAGTACAGCGAAAACCCCGTCAACACGCAAGAAGAAAGCGCATGGCCTGAGCAG
>CAZQXS010000076.1:0-18269 GCA_964597275.1 uncultured Pseudomonadota bacterium
ATTTCCGGCAATCTGTTCAAGAAACAGCTTCCGGAGTTAAAGTCAGGCACACATCGCCAAAGAAACTTGGTGCAATTCGAGTGGGCGTGCCACCCCTCCCCACCCAACAAGCGATCGTGGAAAAGCTCGATGCCTTGTCGGAGGAAACCAAGGCGCTGGAGGCGATCTACGAGCGCAAGCAGAGCGCCCTCGCCGAACTCAAGCAATCTCTTTTGAAGAAAGCCTTCGCGGGGGAGTTGTGATGAACGAAGCGGAAACCCGAGCGGAACTGATTGATCCGGCGCTTCAAGCCGCAGGCTGGGGTGTGGTTTCGGGAAGCCGGATTCGGCGCGAGTTCATCACTTTAGGGCGTTTGCAGTCCGGGAACACCCGCTCCAAACAGGACATCGCAGACTACGTGCTGGAATTCCACAACCAGAAACTTGCAGTCATTGAGGCCAAGCGCCGCAGTGCTCCTGTCACCGAAGGGCTGGCCCAAGCCAAGCGCTACGCAGAAAAACTCCAAACCCGCTTCACCTACTCCACCAACGGGGTCGGAATCTATCAGGTGGACCTGGATTCCGGAACCGAGGGGGAAGTGGATCACTACCCCACCCCGGACGAGCTTTGGGAGGCGACCTTTGGAGAATCCCAAGCACAGGAATCCTACTGGCGCAGCCGCTTCTCGAAAATTCCCTTCGAGGAACGCGGAGGCCAGTGGCAGCCCCGCTTCTACCAGCACAACGCCATCACCAATGCGCTTGATGCCATTGCACAGGGTCGGGACCGGCTGCTGCTCACCCTTGCCACAGGCACCGGCAAGACCGCGATTGCCTTCCAGATTGCATGGAAGCTCTTCCACAGCCGCTGGAACCTCACAGACTGGCGAGCAGGACTTGGAGAAGGAGAGGAACCCCAGCGCCGACCCCGCATCCTCTTCCTTGCCGATCGCAACATCCTTGCCGATCAGGCTTTTAATGCCTTTGGCGCCTTCTCTGAAGATGCACTGGTTCGCATTGACCCGCAGGTGATCCGCACCCGTGGCCGGGTTCCCAAAAACGGCAGTGTCTTCTTCACCATCTTCCAGACCTTCATGACTGGAGTAGACGAGCAGGGCAACCCCAAGCCGAACTTTGGAGACTACCCGCCCGATTTCTTCGACCTGATTGTGGTTGATGAATGTCACCGTGGAGGGGCCAACGACGAAAGCACCTGGCGGGGGATTCTGGAATACTTCTCACCAGCCGTGCAACTCGGGCTGACGGCGACCCCAAGACGCGATATCAACGCAGACACCTACAATTATTTTGGGGATCCGGTTTATGTATACTCACTTCGGGAGGGAATCAACGATGGCTTCCTGAGTCCCTTCAAAGTCCGGCAGTTTGCCACCACGCTTGACGAGTACGAATACGAAGCAGATGACAATGTCTTAGTCGGAGAAGTGGAGGAGGGGAAGACGTACACCGAGGAGGATTTCAACCGTGTTATTGAAATTCCTGAGCGTGAGCGCAAGCGTGTTGCGCTCTTCATGGAGGAGATCAACCAACAGGACAAGACCCTTGTCTTCTGTGCAAATCAGGAACACGCGCTCACCATCCGGGATTGCATCAATCAGAGTAGGGCCAGCACCGATCCCAACTACTGCGTCCGTGTCACGGCAGACGAGGGCCAGGAGGGCGAGCGCTGGCTGCGGATTTTTCAGGACAACGAGAAAACCATTCCAACCATCCTCACCACCTCCCACAAGCTTTCAACAGGAGTGGATGCCCGCAACGTCAGGAACATTGTTTTGCTGCGTCCGATTCGCTCCATCATTGAATTCAAGCAGATCATTGGACGCGGCACCCGGCTTTACGAGGGGAAGGATCACTTCACGGTGTACGATTTTGTCAAAGCCTACGAGCACTTCAACGATCCGGAGTGGGATGGAGAACCCGAAGACCCGCTGTCCTGCTCAACGTGTGGCCAACGCCCTTGTGTTTGTCCACGAAAAATCTGCGAGGCCTGCGGGCAGTCCCCCTGCGAATGCCCGCCGCAGCTTTGCCAAGAGTGCCAGCAGTTCCCCTGTGTTTGCCAAAAACCCCCTCGGCTCAAAATCACCCTCGCAGACGGCAAGGAGATGCTCATCCGGCACATCACCTCCACAATCTTCATGGACGGGGAGGGAAACATGATCACCGCGCAGGAATTCATCGAGCGGCTCTATGGAGAACTCCCCAAGCTGTTTGAGGATGAAGACAAACTGCGGGAACTCTGGAGCAATCCGACCACTCGCCAAGCCCTGCTCCAGAATCTGGAAGAGGCTGGATTTGGAATGGCCCAACTCAGCGAATTGAGGACCATGATTGACGCAGAGCAGAGCGACCTTTTTGACGTACTCGCCTACATTCGCTTTCAGGTCGAGCCTCTCAGTCGGCAACAGCGGGTTGAGAACTGCCGCGACTCCCTGCTCACCCAATACCCGGACGAGGAGCTACAGGCCTTTCTCGATTTTGTGCTGCGGCAGTACGTCTCGGAGGGCGTGAACGTGCTGAATCAGGAACAACTGCCCCACCTGCTGGAACTGCGCTACCACACGGTCACGGATGCCAAAGTTCAACTCGGCAGCCTGGTCACCATCCGGGAGGCATTCACCGGATTCCAGCGGCATTTGTACAATAGCCTTCAGGGGTGAGGGATCAGCTTCGGACAACGAGCTTGAGCCGCTGGAGTGGTTGGGGGGTGTTCATTCGTCACTGCTCGGCTTCGGGTTTTTTCAGCCAGTCGAACCGGAAGACCTCCCGCAGGATTCCGGGGGCGAGCGAAAGCGGATTGGCGTCTTTTTCAGGATCGTCCATCGAGCCGTGCGCCCGGAAATCGAGTGCGACCAGTCCCGCCTTGTCGGTGCCCGTCAAGATGGTGCCCAGCACCGGAATCCAGCGCACCAGCCGAGTCAGCACATACGCCGGGGCGATGCTCCCCTTGAGGTCCATCTCGTTCTTGGCAGGGTCCAGCCATCCGGAAAACACCAGTCCGGTCGAGGCTCCAATCGCACTGCCTTCCTTGAAGGTGTAACGGCCCTCCGCAACCGCAACCTTGCCGTAGCCTTCGTCAAAAAAGACTCCGCCTGCTAAAAGTTGTTCAAGCAGCCCCGTCAAGCTCACCAGCGAGAGGATGTCCACCAAGACCGGAGCCTCCGTCACCGTGAAGTTGCTCAGGCGCACCTCGGAGTCATGCCGAGTGAGGTTGTCATCGTGAAACTCGGTGCGCAGTTTGAGCGTTCCCCCTTTGAAGGCTTGCGTGTCGGTGAGCAAATACAACACGCTTCCGGCATCAGCGGATTCCACCTCAAGGACATGCGGCTGACCTTGGCGGGGTTGGAAGGAGAAGCGGGTGTCGCCCTCCCCGGATTTCCCCTGCCCCTCCACACGAGGCAGCGTCCCGGATTTCTCGACCTCAAGGGTGCCCTCCGACAAGACCGTGCGCCCTCCGTACACCACCCCGCCGTGGTGGGTCGCTTCCAGCTTGCCTGCTGCCGAAACCGTTCCTGCCGTTTTTCCGGAAAGGAACAGTTTTTCTGAGAGTGCCAAGTTTTCGGATGTCAGGTCAAAGACAACCGCCCCATTGATCTCGATGGCCTCAGCGCCCTCCAGAAGCGGAGCGAGGTTCACCTGCGGTCCCTGCAAGGCCACCGTGTAGCCTGCGTTGGGCTGGCGCTCCACTGCAAGCGAGTTCAGTTGGGTTCCGGGACCATGGACCTCCGACAACCGCAGCGACTTGAAGCCTCCGAGTGGGGCGAGAACCAACTGCCCCTTTGCCCCAAAGCCCTCGGTTTCCAACTGCACACTGAGTTCGGGGCTGAAGCCCTGTTCGGTCACGAGCGCCACCACCTTCGCCGTTCCGGGGGTATTGGCGGCCTTGGCCCACCCCACGACGGGCACGACCAACCCTGCGGAATCAAGCCCGACCTGAACCGCCACCAAGCGAGTTTCCAGATTCTGCTGGGAGATCTCGACCTGCCCGGAGGCTTGCCCCTCCAGTTCCAGCCCTGCGATGCGCTGCACCAGTCCGGTAACCTCGGCAGATTCCGCCAAACGGACTTGGGTGGTTGGAAACGCGCCTTCCGGTTTTGAAAACTCCAAGTCAACCATAGCCCCCGACACCTGCCCCGTTCCTGTCACCAGCACGGCCTTGGGATTCGCCATCACCTGCAACGCTCCCTGCTCAAGATCCAACTCCAACGGCAGGCCACGCAGGTGGACCTTGTCAATGCTTGCCTCTGCGGTGAACTGGAAATCGCCATCGGCCAGTTCGTCTTTGAGCGGAAAGTCCATGCCCAAGTCCAAGCGCACCTGCCCGCTGGCTTGCTCAAACGGCAGGTCGTCTTTTTCCAGCACGGCCAAATCGGGATGCTCCAGCAACGTCAGGGCGGCGGACAAGGGGCCGATAGCGTCAAAATCAAACACCGCCTTGGAGGCACCCGATTGGAGCGGCGCAAACCGCAACGTCCCTGCCGTGACCTCCAGTTCGTTGATCGCTCCGGAGTGAATCGCAATCTCCACCGCATCGGTCCCAATTTCAACGGTGGCCTTGGTGCTTCGGCTTTCCGGCAGGTTTTCGTAATACCGAACCGAAGTGCCTTCCACCTGAAGAATGCTTTGAAGCTGCTGAAGTTGCAGCGGCCCCCCCACCTCTTCTCCAGAGGCCATTTGCAGTTCCAGCGATGCCTCGCGCACCTGCCCCTTCGACATGCGGTTCACCACCCAATCGCGGGTGCCCGTGGCCAGATTGGGGAGCCACAGTTCCGCAAGCCGATCCACCGGGACATTTTCGGCGTTCGCACTCAGAGCCAGTTCGGTCGGCTGCCCCTCGCGAGTTTGCAACGTGGCCTGAGCGTTCAGCCGAGTGGTGTTGTCGAGCTTGATCCGGAAATCCTTGGTTTGCAACGTGGTGCCGTTCCAATCCGCAGAAAAGCTCAGTTTTTCAACATCAACGGGTGCATCGCCTCCCTCCGACAGCACGCTTGCTCCGGACAATTCAAACGTCGCCTTGGCCTTTTGCAGGGAAAAACCCGGCCCCAGCGTGAACTCCACTTCGCCATCGGTGTCGGCAATCAACGCCGAAAGGGTGGGGTAGACGACGTGTTGCAGGCCCATCCGGGCGCTATCCACAGAAACCGTTCCAGTCACTTCTCCGATTTCGGGAAATCCCTCGGAACTTGCTGGCGGGGTGAGCGTGACGGTTGCAGACACGCGGCCAATGCGCGTTTCGTTTTGCGGCCCTCGCGCCGAAACCTGCACGGTGGGCATTTGAGTTTTCAGCAGATCATTGAGTTCATGCACCAACCCAAGACGCTGCGCCTTCACGACGACTTGGCCGTGCGGCTTGGTCTGGAGCCGCTTGAGCCGTCCGCTGGCCTCGATTTCCAGCCCGGAAGCAAGGGTCGCCTGCATGACGCTCACCTCCAGTGTGTCGGTGTTCTGCACCCAAGCGGCTTCCAGTTTTGCCTCCGTGAAACCACGGGGACCGGCCTCTCCCAAATCAAGCGTTCCGGCTCCCAGCGCCACGGCCCCTTCCAGCCGTGTGGGGCGCAGATTCCCGCCCACCTCGACACTCACGGTTCCAGAAATCGGTGCCTCCAGCCGCTGTGTCCATTCGTTTTCAGGAAGCCATTGCGTGGCCCAAGCCCACGGGGTTTGACCAAGCGTCAGCTTCACCCTGCCGGATTGCTCCTTCAGCCGCCACTGTCCTGCGATTTCCACAGGAACAAACTGCTGCTCCTGCTGCACCTTGCCGGAAACCGTGATCGTGACCTCCCGGATTTCCCGGGTTGCCAAAACGTTCACCTGCTTGACGCGGACCACTTGCTCGCGGGCTTTGTCGAGTATGCGGAGGTCGGCATCGTTGAGGATGATGCGCTTGAGGTATTTCAGATGGGGCGGGATGGCGGCCCCTCCAGAGGATTGGGCGGAAGCCCCAAGCCACCCGGAGAAGTCAATGCCGGAAACATCGGTCTGGCCCAGAGTCCATTGCAGGCTGGGCCGTTCCAGCCGAATCAGGCTGGGAGCCACCTCCCCCCGGAAGAGCCGGGGGAGGTTCAGGCCGATGGCCATTTCCGGAAGCGCAACCTTGCCCTGCGGGGTGGTCACGTCCAGATCGAACATGCGCACACCGAGCGGACTCTGCCAGCCGCCCCACGCAAGCTTGGTGGCTCCGACTTTCACGGCGACGCCCTGCTCCGGAATAGAAAGGGCGCTCGACATCGCCCCGGTGACGGAGTGCATCGTCATGCGGCCCTCCGTCAAGCGCCAGAACAGCACCGCAACCAGCACCACCAGCAGGAGCAGCATCCCTGCAAAGACGCTCAGGAGCCATGCCAGCGAAAAATTGTGGATGCGTTGTACAGGCATCGGAAGTGGTGATGATCGTGTTGGGGGTTGGGGAAAGTCTCTGGCTAAAGAACTCTACCTTACTCGATCTTGGCCTGATCCGAAAGCTGTGTTTTGTTGCGAAATGCAACAGGGAGCGAGAGCGTGAGGGTTTGCCCAAGTTCCGAGAAGTATCCTGTGGTCGTCACTTGGAACTCAAGCGCCAGTTGGTCTTCGCGGCGGACCTCCCGAATGTCCAGATAGTGCTGGGAGTCCGGCCTTGCAAAGCCACGGGCCTCCAGCACCACTCGGATCTCTGGGTGGTTGGCGTAGTCAATGCGCACATGCTCCGAGGCGAGGTCGCTCTGGATCAGGAGCGACTGCACCCCTTCTGGAAGCCGATGCTCGCGGTGGTGCGAGTGGTAAAACGGTCGGCGCGTGAGAAACAGGGCCACCATGACGGCGATTGCCACCAGCAACCCTCCGCCCACCTGCATCCCGAAGCGACGGGTGAGCTTGACCGGACGGGACTCCAGCAAAGGCGGCGGCAGCACGAAGTGGTACAGCACGACCAGAGTGCAAAGCAACACCGTCAGCGAAGTGAGGGCGTCGCTGAGAAAGTGCCCGCCCTGCACGATCCGTCCGGCGCTGAGCAAGGCTCCGAACCCCAACCCCAAAACCAGCATTCCAACGGCGAACTTGCGGAAGGGCCGCCAGAACACCACTCCGGAAACAAACGCAAACCCCATCGTGCAATGGCCGCAAGGAAAGGACTGGCCGCGTCCCGGAATGCCCGCCGCCAGCACGGGGCGGTAGGGCCACGGGCCGTCAAACTCCGTGATTTGCCGGGGGCGCGGACGCCCGGAGTATTCCTTGAGGATCCCGTTCACGATCACTCCTGCCGCCAGCACGATCGTCAGGCCAAGCACCAGCCAGTATCCGCGCCAGCGGTGCCACTCTGGACGCTTCAGACAGGCGTACCATGCCACAAAGGCGAAGATCGTGAGCAGCAATCCGGGAATCGTCCCATACGAATACACCCACGTCCACGGCAGGTCTTTGGCCAGAAACCACTCCGTGCCGTCCCAAAACCACGCAGAAAACCGCCGATCGGCGTCTTGCGACTCCAGCGCAAGAATCAGCGCAAGCCACCCCCCGACAAGGCCCAGCAGCCACAGCAGCCCCTGCTTTCGCAGCCGCTGTTGCTCCCGGCGAGGCGTGCGCACCTGTTCGGAGGTGCGACGGGCGGTGGAGGTGGACGGAAGTGGGGTCATGCCGAATCGTGGGACTGCACCACAAAAAACGCCGACAGCACGGTTTCATGCAACTTGCGGAAACGCGGCCACGCGAATCCAATCAGGCCGATCCCCACCGGAGCCAAAAGCAGCACCTCCAGCCCCACCTCCAGCCATAGGCTCCGCAGTCCCATCACCAGCCCGATCAGTCCCAGCAGGATCAGAAACCCCCAGCCCGCCAGCCGCATCTCCCAATAGGACGGCACCGCAGGATAGTGCCCGTGAATCCGGACATACTCGCGTTGCTCTGCCGTGCGCAAAAAGCGATGAAACATCCAGTGCATGACCGCCCAGATGGGCAGGATCGTGCCCAAGCAGTCCGTGAGCCAGTGCGATGCGGTCATCACCCGCCCCACTGCCATCGCCACGGACAACGCAACCGCCACCGCGCCCCACAGCCACGCCCACACCTGACCCCGGCGCAAGCCAGGATGGGCGTACAACACATAGGCGATCATGATCAATGTGACCACAGACGCCGTGTGACCGCTGGGGAAACTGCCAAAGTAAACTCCTTCCGTGATGAAGTGCGGACCAAAGCGATGCCACTCCGTGAAGGGCCAATCGCCCATCCACACCTCGTAAGGCCGCGCCCGTCCAATCATCCACTTGAGGCCATGCACCAAGCCAAGTCCCCCGGCCAGCGCGGCTAGGACGATGAAGCTCAAAAAGGGACGCTCTCGCTGCAACCACGCTGGCGCACGCGCTCTCCCACTCCAAGCGTACAGCCCCAGACTGACCAGCAAAAACAGGGAGGCCAGATCACTCAACCCCACAGCCTTGTCCTCAAAAAAAGTGCGGTCGGTCCAGTGTCCAAATCCGGGATGACGATGCTCCCAAATCCAGCGGCTTCCTTCAAAATCGAAAGGAGTGAGCAGCCCCATCACGCCCACCGCGCAGATGGACAGCACCACCAACCCCCAGCCGGGCTTCAACAAGGGTCGGGAAGAGTTTTCAGGCATTTGGTTCGGTTTGAAACGCAAGGTTTCAGACTAGCAGTTTTGCGGGATTTTGAAAGCGGGATTGCCCGCGAGAACACGAGCCGGAATCCTTTACGAACGGTCGCGGTCGCGCAGTACGCGGCGCATCACCTTTCCGGTGGTGGTGAGGGGAAACTCGTCCAGAAACTCGACGAGCCGGGGGTACTCGTGCGCGGACAGCCGGGTGCGCACCAAATCCTGAAGTTCGCGCTTGAGCGCATCGTTACCCTTGTTTCCGGGGTTGAGCTTGATGAACGCCTTGACGACCTCGCCGCGCTGCTCGTCCGGGTGGCCCACTGCCGCCGCCAGCGCGACGGCGGGATGCTTGAGCAACTGATCCTCGATTTCTGCCGGGCCGATGCGGTAGCCCGCGCTGGTGATCACGTCGTCGGTGCGCCCGGAAAACCAGAAAAATCCGTCTTCGTCCATCATGCCCTCGTCCCCGCTCCGCGCCCATTCGCCGATGAACTTGTTGCGCGTGCCTTCCTCGTTGTTCCAGTATTTCAGGAAAAACACGGGGTCGTTGGCCTTCTTGATGGCGATTTCGCCCATCGTTCCGGGCGGCAGTTCATTTCCCTCAGAATCAATCACGGCCACCTCGTGTCCGGGATAGGCGCGTCCCATGCTGCCGGGTTTGGCGGGGGCGAGCGTTTGGCAGTTGCCGATGATGTAGTTCACCTCAGTCTGCCCGAACATCTCGTTGATCTTCACACCCAAAGACGCTTCGGCCCAGTGGAGCATTTCGGCCCCCAGCGGCTCTCCCGCACACATGATGCTGCGCATCGCCAGCTTGGAGGTGTCAATGTTGGGCACCTGCCGGACAAGCTTGAGCGCGGTGGGCGGCATGAAGGAATTGCGCACGCCATGCGTGACCATCAGATCGAGGGCGCGCTCGGGATCGAAGCGCCGGAAGCGGTGCGACAGCACGGGCACCCCGTGGAACCACGCACAGAAGACGATGTTCGCCAAGCCGCCGATCCACGCCCAGTCCGCCGGAGTCCATGCCAAATCGCCGGTCTTGGGGCCAAGGTCATGGGAAAGCTCCCAGCCCGGCATGTGTCCGATCAGGGCACGGTGCGCGTGCAACGCCCCCTTGGGATTTCCGGTGGTCCCGGAGGTGTAGATGATCCAGCACGGGTCTTCTGCAAGGGTTTTGCGCGTCTCAAACGCATCGCTGCCCTTGGCGAGCAAGTCCGCCCAGCCCAACTCGGTGCTGGCAACGTCGTCGTCCACTTGAATGCGAAACTCCAAATCCGGAAGGTCCGGGGCGATTTCGTTGAGCTTTTCGCGGTTCTCAACATCATAAACCACGGCCCGCGCCCCAGAATCCGAGAGGCGGTACTTGAGAGCTTCCGGGCCAAAGAGGTTGGCCAGCGGCAGCGCGACCGCGCCGATTTTGTAGAGCGCCATGTGGGCGATTCCCGTTTCCGGTCGCTGCGGCAGCACCAGCCCCACGCGGTCTCCCGGCTGAAGCCCCAGCGCCAACAGCGCGTTGGCCAAGCGATTCGCCTGCTGCTGCATTTCCCGGAAGGTCCAGCGTTCCACCGAACCGTCGTCTGCGACATGCACGAGCGCGAGGGCATCGGGATTTCCGGCATGGCGGTCGCAGCAGGCCCACGCGAGGTTGAAGTGTTCCGGAATCTGCCAGCGGAAGGCAGCGCGGATGGCTTCCCAGGATTCAAGACGAGGAGCAACCGTTGGGATCATGTTCAGTTCAAGCGGCTTGGGATGCGACTTCAGGGAAGAGGCCCGCCTTCATCACCTGTCCGGGCAGGGCGGCCTCAAAGAAATCCTGCATCCAGTTGGCGGTTTCCAGCAGGCGCGGCAGGTCAATTCCAGTTTCGCAATCCATGTTGCGGAGCATGTAAGCGAGGTCTTCGGTGCAGATGTTCCCGGTCGCTCGCGGCGCAAACGGGCAACCGCCCAGCCCACCCAGCGAGGCATCAAAGCTGCGCACGCCTCCCGCAAGCGCGGCATAGACGTTGGCCAGTCCGGTGTTGCGCGTGTTGTGAAAGTGCATCCCGATCCGCACCGCTTCCGGGATCACTGCTCGAATCTGTTCCAAAAGCTGGCTGACCTGCGTGGGCACCGCACAGCCAATCGTGTCGCCCAGGATCACTTCATCGGCTCCGGTCTCGACCAGTTTCTGCACTAATTCCACCACGCGCTGCGGGGCGATTTCTCCCTCAAACGGGCAGCCGAACACCGTGCTCAAAATCGGAACGTAGGGCAGGCCGCACTCCTGCACCCGTGGCAGTGTGCTGGCAAACATCGCAAAGCTCTCCGCGACCGTCTTTCCTTGATTGCGCTGATTGAAGGTTTCACTGACCCCAAAGGAGTAGCGGAGTTCGCCCAGCTTGGTTTCCAGCGCACGATCCACGCCACGTTCGTTGAGCGCCAGCCCGGCAATCACGGTGGACTCCGGCACGTCCAGCGCATCCAGCACCGCTTCCGGCTCGGCCATCTGCGGAACGCGCTTGGGGTTCACGAAGCTCACCGCCTCCACCTTGGGCAGTCCGGCATGGGCGAGTCGCCCGACCAGGTCTGCGCGTTCCTGCACCGAAAACAGGCGCGGCTCGCTCTGCAAGCCGTCTCGCGGCCCGACATCGCACAGCACCACGGGTGCGCCCTTCAGCTTCATCTTCGTCTCTGTTTGACCTTGGAGTTTGCAACCGACACAATGGCACCCACCATAACATCAATGCGCACTTGAGGAAAGACATGCGAGCGTTGTTGCAACGAGTCCGGGAGGCCCGCGTTACAGTGGACGTGGAAACGGTGGGGTCGGTCGGCCCCGGATTGCTGATTTTCGTGGGAGTCACCCATGTCGACACCCCAGAAACCGCCCGATGGCTTGCTGAAAAATCCGCGAACCTGCGCATCTTCGAGGCTCCGGACGGCTCCGGACAGCACTCCCTGCTCGATTTGGGTCTGGAGGCGCTGGCGGTTTCGCAGTTCACCCTGTACGCGAACACCAGCAAGGGCCGCCGTCCGGGTTACGACGAAGCCGCCCCGCCGTCTGCCGCCGAACCCCTCTTTGAGCATTTTGTTGCCGCCCTCCGGAAACTTGGAATCCCCACCGAAACCGGACGATTCGGCGCAAACATGCAGGTTCACCTCATCAACGACGGCCCCGTGACCCACTGGCTGGAACGGTGAGTGGGACTAAAACGGCAGGTCGTCGGCTCCTTCCGGAGGGCGCGAGCCTTCATCGGGCGGCGGAACCGCCCCTTCGCTGAGTGCGTTGAGCTTCCACGCCTGCAAAGACGTGAAGTAGCGCGTTTTGCCCTCGCGGTCGGTCCAGCGGCGGCCCTTGAGGTCAAACTCCACTTCCACGCGCTGTCCGGTGCTGAACTGGTCCAGCACACTGCAACGGTCCTGAACCAGCTCGAACTTGACGAACTGCGGGTAGTCCGGATTGGTGGCGTACTCCACCACAAATTCGCGCTTGCGAAAGCGGTCGGACACCTGCTCAGTGTCGAAAATTTCGATCAATTCTCCTTCAATTTGCATCAATCACTCCTTTGAATTTTGGGACTTGAAAACCCCGGTACTGTGACCGAAGCCCCCAGCAATTGCAACCTCGTTCCGTCTCGGCGTTGAACCCTGCCGCCGGGCCGTGTATAGTTCCCTACACTTGGTTGAACGAACTCGAACCCATGCAAGTGATCGGATACGGAATTGCCCCGGAGGACTGGACGGGGCTGCTACAAGGTTTGCGCGAGGCACTGCCCGACCTGCAAATTCAGGGGCGGAGCGTGGAGCGCGGCCCGCAAACTCCAGACGAGGTGCGCGAAGCAAGCGTGTTGCTGATGCAGGAGCCACCGTCCCTGCTGGCGTTACGGATTTCGGCGTTTGCCTCCGCAGAGGAAGCCGTGGCTTTCGTCCGGCAAATGCAGTTTCGCGTGGGAAATTCGCTGACCACGCTTTTGCTGGCCAGCCCGGAAGCAGCCGAACTGTCCGACTTGCTGAAGCTGGCTCCGGAGGTGCAGCTTTCCAATGGGTTCCGCTGCACCCTCACCGATCCGTCCCTGCTGCTCTCCCACCACATCCGACGCTTTCCGCGAATTCGCGTGAACGGAGAAATCCGCAAACTGGTCCTGCGCAAGGGCGGACCTTTTGCTGGAGCCGTTGCTCCGGACGCACTGCCGCTCAATCAGCCGCTTCCGCTCACGGCCATCGAATCCGTGGAAACCGCCTCCGAGTCCTGCGAGGTGGAGCAGTGGCTCAGGCCGTTTCTTGACCTGCAACCCCAGGCCGTGCGCTTCAGCCAAATTCGGGGCATCCTCCGCGAGGAACAGGGTTGCTTCCTCTTTCCCGGAATCCCCTTCAACGCCATCACCTCCCTCAGCGTGGAGGACGTCACGATTCCCCACCTCGTGCGGCCCGGCGGATTTCAGCCCAACGCCTTTCCCTTCCAGCGGCTGGTGGACGCCCTGAAAGCCGCCGAAGCCTCGCACAAGCCCGAACCGCTAACAACGCCGCAAAACTTTGAGGATCCCGTGCGTTGCTTGGGTGCCTTGCCGGTGTTGAACGAACTGATGGAATCGGTGCTGCAACGCCACGGCTACCGGGACGTGGCCTCGCTTTCGGAATTGCCCAACGGACGACACAATCTGGAATCGGGCCTCATCTGGATTCAGCTCACGTCCTTCCCCAACGCCGCCGTGCGGGGCTTGACGCTGGACTGGAAGGAGGATTTGCGGGACGTGGTGACGCTGCTGGAGGCCCACGCCGAAACCCTGCAACTGCACCCGCCCAAGCTCGTCTGGGGTTCGCAACTGTCTCGGATTGAACTTGACCAGCAACTCGCTACACTGGAAAGAAAGGAAAAACAGCTTGGGCGCGAGCAGCAGCTTTCCCGGAACCGCGAGTTGATTTACACGCAGGAAGCCCAGGTGCTTCAGAAAGCACTCCGACAATCGCAACGGCTGGAGACCCTGCTTCAGGAGGCCCGCGACTGGAATGAGGCTTCGGAGCATCCGGAGTCGTTCCGGCACTCCCAAGCCCTGCTGTTGTGCGAGGAGGAGGACGAGGCCTCCGAGATGATGCGGCAGTTGCTACATGTGGACCGCAAGCGCTGGCTGAAGCTGGAGGATTTTCCGGACCCGGAATCGCTGGCCCGCTTGGGCGATGCGGGGATGCCGACGGCTGATTCGGAATGCGGGGTGTTCACCACGCCTGAAGCCCGCACTCAGTGGGAAATCCTGTTGCACGCCACCACGCAGGCAGCGGAACACGCTCAAAGCGTCCGCCGCGAGCAGGCCAACACGCAGGAGCGGCTCAAGCTGGAACTGGAAGGGCTGGCAATTCAACGCGGCAAGCTGGTGGTGCAGTGGCTCCACGGGGTGCTGCTGAGACTGCTGAAACGCGACCAAAACCGCCTGCGCACCTGATTTGGTATTTCGATTCGGAATCGTTCACGCTGAGCCTGTCGAAGCGCAAAACCCACCTTGTTCACCCTTCGACAGGCTCAGCGTGAACGGGGAACCAGCGACCATTGAGACTGTCATTTATTGATCAAGCATGGCCACCACCTCCAACTCCCTCCAAGACTTCATTCTCGCGCTCCATCGCTTTTGGGCAGAACACGGTTGCCTGATCGCCAATCCGTATGATGTGGAGACGGGCGCGGGCACGATGAATCCAATGACCACCTTGCGGGCGATTGGTCCGGAGGAATGGAACGTCGCCTATGTGGAGCCTTCGCGCCGGCCCGTGGACGGACGTTACGGCGAAAACCCCAACCGCCTCTACCAGCACCACCAGTATCAGGTGATCCTCAAGCCTTCTCCGGATGACGTTCAGGAGCTTTACCTCAATTCGCTTCGGACGTTGGGCATCAATCCGCTGGATCACGACATCCGCTTTGTGGAGGACAACTGGGAAGCGCCGACGATTGGCGCATGGGGCTTGGGCTGGGAGGTCTGGCTGGATGGCATGGAGGTCACGCAGTTCACCTACTTCCAGCAGGTCGGAGGCATCGAATGCCACCCCGTTTCTGCCGAACTGACCTATGGACTGGAGCGGCTGGCGATGTACCTGCAAGGGGTTGAGAACGTCTTCGATCTCGAATTCGCCCCCGGCGTCAGCTATGGCGCAGTGTTTCAGCAGCCGGAATTCGAGCATTCCAAGTACACCTTCGAGGTCGCCGACACCAAACAACTCGTGAGTTGGTTTGACGAGTTTGAAGCCGAGGCCCGTCGTGCGCTGGATGCGGAACTCGTGTTTCCGGGCTACGATTACGTCCTCAAATGCTCGCACACCTTCAACCAACTCGATGCCTCCGGAGCCATCAGCGTCTCCGCCCGCGCCTCCTACATTGGCCGGGTCCGGACCCTTGCGTTGCAGGCCGCGAAGCTCTTCTTGGAAAGCCGCCGCCGCCTTGGCTTCCCCCTCATGCAAGACCGCACCGCCGCCGCACGCTGGGTGGAGTCGCTTGCGCCCAAGGCGAAGGCGGCCTGAAGCGCCATTTGGTCCGATCCGCCTTCACTTTCTCAGAGCCAGATGAATTTTGATGGCGTGGTCAACTTGGGCCATCCACCGATCTGGAAGCCTCCCCACAAAACCCCTGAGCCTCGACTTGTCCACGGTTCGGATTTGGTTCGCCCCAGCCTTGGAATCTGACGGAAGGTTGGCCACGCCTTCAGGAACCAGAACCTCAAAGGGGTAAGCCTTCTTGTTTTGCACCTTGCTTGTCAAAGGGATGACCGTCACGATCCCAGAATACTCGTTGCTCACGTCGTTCGAGACGATCACTGTTGGACGGGTTTTCCTGATCTCATGGCCTTTGGTCGGATCAAGGTCAACCCAGTAGATGTCACCCCGTCTCAAGGCCATCTCCTGTGGTCACGTCCCACTCCTCGCAGACGGCTTGGTCTTCCTGAGCGGTTGCCAAGTAGCCTTCCTTGAGTTCTTGGTGCAGCCGCTTTTCCTGTTCCCGTTCCAGCTTTTCTCGGATGGCTTCCGCAATGAACGCGGATTTGTTGCCCATGCCATACAAAGGCTGTTTCAATTCCGGGGGCACCGTGATGTTCAAACGAAAGCTGTTCATGTCTCTCCTTATGATTGTCACCGATTCTTAAATTGCACATCAATTGGTGTATCTAAAAGAGCATAATTGATGCAGATAAACAAGGTGATTGTCCAAAATATCACTTATGGTTATGCTTACTGGTTAGCATTTCCTCATAGGGGTTGATTTTCACTACAATACCAACCTGATTCGTGAACACCTGTCTGCTTGAGATTGGGCTGGAGGAACTTCCGGCCCAAATGATTGAACCTGCCGCCGCGCAACTGCGGCAATGCGCCCAGCGCTTTTGTGAGGATCACGCGCTGGAAACCGTGGGATTCCGCACGTTCTCCACGCCGCGACGGTTGGCCCTCTTGCTGGAAAACCTGCCGGGCCAGCAACCCGACCGCACCGAAGACCTCAAGGGTCCGCCGCTGGCGATTGCGAAATCCCCGGAGGGCGAATGGACCAAGGCCGCCGAGGGCTTTGCCCGCAAGAACGGCATTGACCTCGACACAGCGGAAGTCCGCGAAATCGGGGGCAAGGACTACCTGTTCGTTTCGCGCACGGTGCCGGGTCAGCCCACGGAGAGCTTGCTTGAGGATGCCGCCCCCCACTGGCTTCAGCAACTCAACTTCCCCAAAAACATGCGCTGGGGTAGCTACCGGACTCGCCTCATCCGCCCGGTGCGCTGGCTCGTCTTGTTGTGGAACGAGACGGTGTTGCCGCTGGCAGTGGAAAACGTCAATTCCGGCAAGGAAACCCGCGGGCATCGCTTCCTCTCTGAGGCTCCGGTGTCCCTCAGTCACGCGCAGGATTACGAGGTTGTGCTGGAACAAGGGCACGTCGTCGCCGATCCGGAAAAGCGCAGACAGCGCATCCTCGACCAAATCCGGACACTGGAAGCCGACCACGGATTTCGGGTGGAAACAGAGGAAGCGTTATTAGACGAGGTCACGAATCTGGTGGAGTGGCCCACCGCGCTGGTCGGGGAGTTTGACGAAGCCTTCCTCGGCCTGCCTCCGGAAACCCTGGTCACGTCAATGGCGGTGCATCAGCGCTACTTTCCGGTGTACGAGGCCGGGCCATCTGGCCAACTTTTGAACCGCTTTGTCACCGTGCGCAACGGCGATGAGCGTTCCCTGAAAACCGTGCAGCAGGGCAACGAGCGGGTGCTGCGGGCGCGCTTGAGCGACGCGCAGTTTTTCTTTGACGAGGATCGCAAACACGCTCCGGAGCATTTTCTTGCCAAGGGCGGGCAGGCCGTTTTCTTCCAAGGGCGGGGTTCACAGCAGGACCGGGGCGTACGCCTCCGGCAACTTGCGGAACGGATTGCGGACCTGTTGGAGTTGTCTCCGGAGCAACGCCAGCACGCCTCGCGCATCGCCGAACTCTGCAAGTTCGACCTGCAAACACAGATGGTTTACGAATTTCCGGAATTGCAGGGCGTGATGGGGGGGCATTACGCCCGCCTGCTGGGGGAGCCGGAAATCGTGGTTCGAGGCCTCCGCGAGCATTACCTGCCGGGCTACTCCGGAGATGCCCTGCCGCAGGATCGGCCAACGGTTCCAGTCGCCTTGGCGGATCGTCTCGATCAGTTGGCGGTCGCCTTCTCGCTGGACATGATCCCGTCCGGGTCCGCCGACCCCTTTGCCCTGCGCCGCGCCGCACAGGGCGTGATGCAGCTTTTGCTCGGACTCCAGCTTGAATTGGCTACGAATGACCTGATCGGTGCTGCCGTAGCAGTGCTGATCGAGCAGCTAAAACTCGAGCTCGACACCGCAAAGCTGCACCAGCAACTTGCTGATTTTCTGCGGCAACGGGAACGCTGGCAACTACGCGAACAAGGATTGGCGCACGATGTGGTGGAGGCGGTGCTGAACGGTGGGCAAACCCAGCCGCTGGCGCACTTGCGGATGGCTCAACAGGTGGAGTCGGCACAGTCCGAACCTGCCTTCAAGTTGCAGGTGGAGGCTGCGTTGCGAGCGGTGAATCTGTCCCAGAAAAATCCGCTCCCGCCGAAATTTGCGGTCAACCCCGAACGGTTCGCGCACGAAGCCGAACGCGCCCTGCACTCCGTTGCCGCCACGCTTCCAGAACACGCGACCCCGCCAGTTGATTTCATGGCCACGCTCGCGCAACTGGAAGCACCCATCACGCGGTTTTTCACAGAGATTCTGGTAATGGACGAAGACCCGGAAATCCGCAACAACCGCTTGGGGCTGTGCCACCGGATTTCCGCGTGGGCCTTGCGGCACCTCGATCTGCGGGAACTGGTGTTTCCCGGCGACTGAGAGCTACCGCTGATCCTTGACGCGCCCCTCCTTTGAGGGCTGGAGGCGGTAGATGGTGGGCTTCTGAATGAAACGCAGGGAGTTGAGTCCGTCGTCTTCCGGAAGTTCCATCACGTCGGCTTCCACGGGACTCGTCTCCACATGCTCAATGGTCTCGCGCCATTTCAGCGAGGTTTCGTCAAACTGCTTGGAACGCACCCAGCGTTCGACTTCCTCCGGTTCGCCCTCGACGTACAATTCCTTCTTGAGGAGGACGACTTGCTTCATTTCAACGAGACAGATTTTGCGGCGCATGGCTTCCTTCCAGCTTGGGTTTGCAGATTGGTTCTAGCAGGGTTTTCCCGCGACTGCAAGCC
>CAZQXS010000077.1:0-18084 GCA_964597275.1 uncultured Pseudomonadota bacterium
CCTACGGTGTCCTGAAAATCGAGGCATTCTTTGTTCGCACAGCTTCTAAGCGATCCTGGTAGTAGCGCCGTTTTTCTTGCGGCAGGGGCGGATTGTGGGAGGACGCCAGCGACCATGCGCGTTCTGCGGCCTCAAGGGCTTGCTGGGACTGGCCAAGCTGGGCATGTCCTTCCGCGAGCGTGTCCCAGATGAAGGCCCGGTCGTCGTGCCGCAAAGCCTGCTGGGCCAGCCCAACGCTTTCCTGCAATTTTCCAACGTCTCCGGGGTAGCGTTCGGTCAGCAGCCACGCGAGGTTGTTCAGGGCGTGCGGGTTGTCCGGATTCAGCACCAGCGCGTCTCGGTACCACGATTCCGCCTGTCCCAGTTCTCCCTCAAAATAAAGCAGGTCCGCAAGCCGCACCATCGTCTCCACACGCTTGGTTTCGGAGGCCGAAACGCTGCTGTTCAGGTAGGCGTTCAAGAGCTGGATTCGGGCGGGGTCGCTGGTGACGTAGGCGTTCATGCCCAGCAGTAGGAGCAAGGTGCCCAGCAGGGCGACTTTCAGGTGGAAAACCCAGCGGTGGTGGAGCGCGGTCAACTGCGGCTGGGGAACGCATTCCGAGAGAAACTGAAGCCGCTGTCGGACTCCGTAGTGATGCCAGTTGGGTTGTTCGGGGTCAATCCCGTTGAGCCAGCTCACCTTGAGCAGGGCGTTGGCAAAGGGGCGCAACCCCACCCGTTCCAGCGCGTGGCAGTCGGCTTGGCGTTCAAATTGCCGACTCAGGAACCCAAGGCCAAAGCGCAGAAACGCCAGCAAGGCGAGGATCATGGCGAGGGCTTCCGTCCACAACGGGGGTGTCCAGTCGAGCCACCAACTCACTAGGCCAAGGGTGTTGGCCCCCAGAATGAGCAATTCGAAAAATCCGAACAGGGCGACTGAAAAAAACAGCAGGTGCCAGCGGCGCAAGTGCCCCGCCTCATGCGCAACGACGGCCCGCAGCTCGTCTTCGCTGAGGGACGAGAGCAGGCCCGGGCTGATCAGCAAGTACCGAAATCCCGGCAGCAGGCCGATCACCCCCGCCGTCTTGCTGGGCAGGATCGCTTCGGGCCAGAGCCGGATGGAGGCGACGGGCGTTTTTGCGGCCTTCAGTTCGGTTTCGATGAGATGGCGCGCCGAACCCGTCGGCAGCTTCTGGCACTGCCAGCACCCCATGATGACGGGCGGGGCCAAGGTGATCAGCAGGGCGAGGCTCAAGAGTACGGGTGCCAGCCCGAACAGCCCGGAGGTGGGAAGCCCCGGAATCGCCTGCATGACTTGCAACAGCAGGGCTTGCCCACCTCCCAAAACCAAGAGGGGCAGTTGCAGTCGCAAATGATTCTGCACCTGCGAAAGCTTGAGCCTCCGACCTGTGTCATCCCAGCGCGAAACCGGAGTGGCGGCCATCGCGTCGGCCAGCCAATAGGTGAGGATCAAGACCGAAAAGGCTCCCTCTTCGGCAAAGGCTTCCGGGAACGACGCGGCAAGTCGCAGGGGCAGCGCCTCAAGCTCCACGGAGGCCGCCCACAATCCCAGCGTCACCATGCGGGGAAGACCGAACCGAGCCGTCCAGCGGGGATTGGCCAAGCCTCCCGGAAGGTTGCGGAGGGCTTGGGCCAACACCGCTCCTGCGGCCACAAGCCCGCACAGCACTCCGGGAATCGGCCACCCCAGCAGCGGTTCCGGGGCAGCAGAGGGCAGAGACTGCACCCACGAAAGGAACAGCACCGCCGACAGCAGGGGCAAAAAAGGAAGCAGCATTCAGGATTCTGCGGAAGTCAAACCGGGAGCTTGCTCCGGGGGTGGGAATGGGCGTGACAATCTTTTCGTTCCTGCCATAATAATAAGTTTCCGTGATTGTGCCAAAAAGGGTTCAGGTGAGCGTGACATCTCCGAGTACTGTACATGAGGTTGAGCATGAGGGTAAGCGTATCGTGCTCGTGGGCACCGCTCACATCTCGGCCAGCAGTGTTCAGGAGGTTCAGGACGTGTTGGAGCGAGAGCGCCCGGACACCGTGTGCGTGGAGTTGTGCGAGTCGCGGCTCAGTGCCCTGCGCGACCCGGATTCGTGGCAGCGCATGGACATCTTCAAGGTCATCCGGGAGGGCAAAACCTTCCTGCTGCTGGCCAACCTGATGATGTCCGCCTTCCAGCGCAAGCTGGGGGCGCAACTCGGCGTTCAGCCCGGTGCCGAAATGCTGGAGGCCGTGCGGGTGGCCGAAGCCCAGGGCGCGGAACTGGTCCTCGCGGATCGGGACGTGCGCACCACCCTGCAACGAGTTTGGCGCAAGCTGGGCTTTTGGGCGCGTATCAAGATTCTTGGGCAACTGCTGGTGGGCATCGTCTCGAAGGAGGAAATCGAGGAGAGTGAAATTGAGCAGATGAAGCAGGGCGATGCGCTGGCCGAGGCGATGGAGGGGCTGGCCAGCCAGTCTCCGGTGGTGAAGCAGGTGCTGATTGACGAGCGCGACCAGTTTCTTGCAGAGCGCATCCGGCAGGCGCCCGGAAGTCAGGTGGTCGCCATCGTTGGTGCCGGACATCTGGAGGGCCTGCAAAAGGAGCTGGCCCGTCCTCACGATCTGGACGTCTTGAACCACCTGCCCTCGCCGGGAATGGTCGGCAGTGCGCTCAAGTGGGGGATTCCGGGAGTGATCCTTGCGCTGATCGGCTACGGGTTCTGGACGGCGGACGCGGCGGTCAGTCTTGAGATCGTGCAACGCTGGTTCTTGATCAACGGAATCCTTTCCGCACTCGGCACGGTGCTGGTGCTGGCCCACCCCGTTACGATCCTTTCTGCGTTTGTTGCCGCTCCCTTCACGTCGCTCAACCCGATGATTGCCGCAGGCTGGGTGGCCGGACTGGTCGAGGCGTTTCTGCGCAAGCCGCAGGTTCAGGACTTTGCGGCCCTCAGCGATGACATCCTCACGCTGAAGGGCTTCTGGCGCAACAAGATCACCCGCATCCTGCTGGTCGTCGTGTTTGCCAACCTCGGCAGTTCGGTGGGCACGTTTCTGGGCGGGTTTGCGATTGCCAGCCTGCTTTAGGGCGAGTTCACCCGTACCTCTGGCGTTGCCAGATTCAGCTTCCCACTGCGCAGGTCGTAAGTGAGCGAACTTCCCGTGATCTCATTCCCCAGATGCCAAAGGGTGAGGGGCTTGGGGAGGGTGAGGAAGTCCTTTTTGGCGTCGTAAATCGCCGATGCGGTTTGAATCTCCAGCCCGGAGTCCTTCCGGATGATCACGTTTCCAACAAGGGTGATTCTTTGGTCCTGCCATTCGGCCAGCGCCTGCTTTGCCGAAATGGTGAGGTCCACCTTGGGGTGGGCCACGTCTGCGGAGTGAGGGACAAAGACCTTGATGCGCACCTGCTCAATGCGCATCCTGCGCGATTCCTCCAGCACCACCGCCCGCGCCCCGCGCATCTGCCAGCGCTTGAGGTCGAGTCGGTAGTCATCAATCACCACCTGCTCAAGCTTGAACAAGCCCCGCTCCTCCCGGACGACCGGATTGAGCTTCGACTGCTCGATGTAGTAAGCCGCGCCTCCAGAAACCAGCCCGGCAAGAATCAGCAGGATGAGCAGTTCCCAGCGGTTTTCCCGCAGGAAGCCCGCAAAGGATTCATGATCCCGGAACCACATGCGCCGGGGAGGGGCTTAGAAGCGGATTTCGAATAAGGAGACGTGCCATGCGCTCAAGTCCACCGGGGCGGCGGAAGCATGGGTTTGGAAAGGATCGTCCTGCCCAAGGCTCGCTTGTGGGACGGGGCCAAACTCCGGGGCCGGAAGATTCAACAGGAAGCGTTTGTCAAAGGTGATGCCATTGATGATCAGGTAGATTCCCATGCCATAGCCCATGACCGCTCCAACAGTGGTTCCGGAGATCACAGGCTCGCGCCGGACTTCGTTGTAGCTGTAGAAGGAACTGGCCGTGCCGATGAACGCTCCCCAGGCAGACCCCCAAACCGTGTTCCAAAACACCGATTGCATCACTGGCTGACTGCCCGTGGGCGCTCCCACAGCCTCCTGAGCCTGAACGCCGGATGCGCTCCAGGCCAGCACCACAGCAACAACGATGGCGAAAACTCGCAGGCGCATATCAAAACTTCAGGGAAAACAACGGAATGCGGATGTTCCGGGAGGCATTGAGACCGGGCGGCGGCTTCCGCTCCAACCCAAGGGGCACGGACGGGAGGGCATCTCCTTGGAGGGGGAACTGGGCGGCGTTCTGAAGCAGGTAGAAGCCGAACAAGCTGCCGAGGATCACTCCGGAGACAAAGCCGTCCTTGACGGAATCCTTCAGCTCCCGGTCGGGGTTCAAGGGGTCCATGAACCAGAGAATCACTCCGAACCCAGCACCCACCACGCCGCCTCCCAAGGTGTATCCCAACTCCTGCTTCATGAGCATGGGGCCGCTCTCTTGGGCGTGCAGGGGGGCCGTCAGCACCAACAGCGACAGGGCGCACCCGACGAGGATGCGATGGGCTTGCTTTATTTTTTCGGCTCCACCTGTTTTCCTCTGAACCGACTTCATCTTTTCGCTGTCCTGTGAGAAACTTCAGGAAGTTTTGGAATTCTTCGTTGCTGTGAATGGGAATTGCATTCCCCTTTGGACGGACTCATTAGCCACACCGCAAGGTCATGCAACTTCGTATCCTTCCGCTTCTTGTTCTCATCATTTTCTCCCTCGTTGGGAGTATTGCATTCAGTGTTCCCACAGCCTCGGCTCAAGGATTCGAGGACGATTACGGGATGTCGGACGATTACGGCGAGATGGACGAGTTCATGCAGGACGACGATGGATTCTCCGACGATTCCGGGTTTTCAGAGGATGGGTTGCTGGAAGAGCCGGGCATGGACGGAGGTTTTGACGATGGATTTGACGCTCCAACAGGCGACGGCTTCGTGGATGACGAGGAGTTCGGCTTGGACGCAGAGAGCCAGTTCCAACTCAGCGAGCTTGCACAGCGAGAATTGATTCAGGTCGAGCGGCAGCAGTCCACGGCCAACATCGGCTACGGAGCGGGCACGGGATTGTTGCTTGGAACGTGGTTCGCGTTCATCACGCAGGAAACCTCAACCCGCGACCAGTTCAGGACCATTGGATCGGGAACGGTTCTCGGTGCGCTGGTCGGGGTGATGCTGGGCACCCGGAGCCTTTGGAATCCGTCCGCTCCCCGTCCCACGGCCAACCACCAAAACTCTTGGAACGTCCAGCCCCTTTCCCTGAAGCACGGGGTGGGAATCGCCTATCGCCTGTCCTTCTAACCAGCGATCAGGAAGACAACTGGTGTTGAGGGGGCTGTGACGGTCACGCAGTAAACCCTTGGCTCACTCCCCGGTAACGATCTGGTAGAGAAGCAGGTCGCGGACCAGCCTTCCGCCATGATAAACAATCACCTCACCCAACCGCTTCAGGGGAAGTCCAAATCGCTTGTCGAACGCCCGAGTGGCACGGACACACTCGTAGAGTTCGCAAACGAACATGGACGGCCCCGCCCGCACCGCCTTCTCCGGACTCCACTGGTTGCGCTCGGGTTTTTCAATACTGTGGGGCCACGGCTGTTGGTGGAGATAGTAGGCAACCGCGCTACTCAACTGATATTCGCGGGAGACGACATACTCCGGAAGTCCAAGGTTGTGTTCATGAAGAATCCTCTCGATCTGCTTGCGGGTTTCCTGCCATCCCAAGACTCTTGTGAAGCGATTCCCGGAGACTTCCATCGCGGTGCGTAGCACGACCTGCTCGTACTGATCCCGCTCGTTTTTGTCGAGCTGCCCTTCCAGCACCCTCCGGTAGGTCTGCGTGCCAAAATAAAGCCCGTCGTCAGCCTTGAGCTTCTCCAGCACAGATTCTGGGACTCCCTGCTCTTGGAGGTAGGGGTAATTCTCCAAATTATAGGGGGTGATATCGTGAAAGGGGGCGTGGACGTGGATGAGGGTTGCCGAGACGACCAGTAGGTTGAAGCACAATCCCGCCGTGATGGTCCATGCGGGACGCTTCAGCTTAAGAGAGTCTATGGCCCTTGCCGTGATCATCGCAAGGCCCAAGTAGCTCAGGTTCGCCCAATGCGGGTCAGCGATGGTGCCTTTCAGGCTGGCTAGTGTGAAGAATCCGAGGGGGGTAGCCCCCAGCACAAAAATGACTGCTTCCGGAGTGCGGCTATCGCGCAGTCGTTCCCGCAGCTTCCAGCAACTCAGGGCTCCTGCGGATAGTAGAACTGGTGAAAACAGGAGGATGTGACCTACCGTGAAGAAAAGAGTATTGATCCCAAACTCGGCTCCGGACGTGCCACGCCCCAACTGCCATCGGAAGGAGACCCAATCGTTTTGCACATTCCAAACCAGCACTGGAGCGAAGATGAGCAACGAAAGCAACCCCGCTGCATAGAACCAAGGGTTGAGCAACCCACGGCGCTGATCCTTGTAAGCAAGCAGGTGTACCCCAATGCCCAAGTAAAAGAGGATCATCACATATTTCGAGAGCGCGCCCAAACCTCCGGCAACTCCGATCAGCAACCACCAACGTGGGTTGCCGGATTTCTGGTAGCGAAGATAGCCGTAAAGCCCGATTAGCCAGCTAAGAACCAACCCCTGCGTGATGTGCAGGAAGATGCTACCCAGCGTGAAGTACGTAGTTCCACAGAGCAACAGGAGTGTCCACCACCCGCTTTTTCCTCCAAAGGCTTGCTGGGCCACCATGGCCGCGAGTGCGATGATGCTAAGATTGACCAACTGCGCTCCAAGCTCCAACGCCCACTCAGCAGAGCCAAACAGCAATGTGATTCCACGGAAGATCACTGCAACCATCGGCGGATGCTCGTAGTATGACAGGTAGAGTGTCCGCGACCACTCCCAGTGGTCCACCATGTCCGGATGGGGGTTGATACCTTGGTTCACTCCCCAGAACATGGTGAAGTGCGCCAGTAGCACTAGGGGAATGCGGAATCGTGCGAGCAAGGGCTGTTTTCGGGTCAGGTGAGGAAACAGGAGAGTGTCACAAGCGTGCCGCTCCGTTTTGTTTAGAGGATGGCCGCTCAGGAGTTGGGCTTGCCCGCCGTTCCCGTAGCAATTGGGTCAGTAGGCGTCGGGTTTCCTGTAGGCGGTGGCTGAGCGTGTGGAGGATGATTCCAATACCAAAGCTTCCAAAACCGAGCAGGATGCATCCGGTTGCCAGAATTGCGGTGGGCACTTTGTTGACATACTGGTCCTCCAAGTAGTCCCAAATCACCCAGCCTCCGGTGATGCCCCCAGCCAAAAAGAACGTTAAGGCAATTATGCCAAAAAAGGTCAGCGGCTTGTATGCTTTGGCAATGCCGACAATCTCGGAAAGAACCCGGAACCCGTCCCGAAAGGTGCGGAGTTTGGATTCTGAGCCGATTGGCCGCTTGCGGTACGGTGCTTCAATCTCCTCGATGCGGAAACCGAAATCCAGCACGCGGATGGTTAACTCGGTTTCCACCTCAAATCCGGACGAGAGCACAGGCACGCTCCGCACCAACTCGCGAGAAAAGGCCCGGTAGCCGGACATAATGTCCGTGAGTTGGCTCCTGAAGATCCAGTTGACGAGAGCCCGGACGAGATTGTTACCGAAAACGTGAAGGGGCCGGAAGGAATCATCGGCATATTCGTTGAGCCGGGTGGCCACCGTCATATCCGCTCGTCCTTCCAGGATGGGTTCGAGTAGCACACGGGCGTGGTTTGTGGAGTAGGTATTGTCACCGTCGACCATCACGTAGTAGTCTGCGTCCACCTCCCGGAACATCGCCTGCACGACGTTTCCCTTGCCGGGTCGCGGAACGGAAATCACCTCAGCCCCGGCCTCTGTGGCAATCTGTGCCGTGCGGTCGGTGCTATTGTTGTCAAAGACGTAGCAAACCGCATCCGGCAGGGCGTTGCAAAAATCGCGGACCACTGCGCCCACCGTCACCTCTTCATTGAGACACGGAATCAGTATGGCGATGTGCGGAGTAGTAGCAGGGATGGACTTCAATAAAACCTTTGGTGTGAGGAATTCAACGATGCTGCTGCTTGAGCCGCGAAAGCTCGGCCTCGATCTCGGCATCCGTGGTGCGGGGGCGGAACGAAGCCGTGCGGTTGCGGCTGCGGGTTGAAGTGCCTGCCGCTTGCTCCCGGAGTCGGTTCAACTCGGCCTCGATCTCGCTTTGCCAGTCCTGCGTTTGCTGGGAGGCGCGGGGTTCGGCAGGTTCCTGCCCCGCCGTGTCCCAAGCTTGCACCGCGTCCCGGAACACCCGTTTCGCCCAGTCCACCAGCAAGTCGAGCGGATCCCGAAATTTCAGGTCAAAGCGCCCCAGCAAATCCTGCAACTCGTCCAGCAGTTCCTCCAGTGCCTGCTCCGGCTCCGGTTCCGGGGGCTGGGTGCGGGTTCGAGTGCTTTGCCGCCACGAGTCGTTGTGGGCGGATGCGCTTGTGCTTGTGCGGGATTTCTGGTGGTCTGATGCACGGTTCGCCTGCTTGCGGCGGCTTTGGTCAAAGGCGGCCCGACGCTGCGGATCGGCAAGCGTCTCATACGCTTGGGTGAGCCGCACAAACTGCATTTGTCGCCGCCGATGCTCCTCCTCGGACGCCCCTGGGTGGAGGTCGGGATGCACCGTTTTCGCCGCTCTGCGGAACGCACTCCGGATTTCCTCCGGGCGGGCATCGGGAGCCACTTGCAACGACCGATAAGGATCGTCCATCCTGTCAACTAAGGAGATTCATGGAGCGCATCGTTTACTTCGACCTTGAAACCAAGTATTCCGCCGACGAGGTCGGAGGCTGGAACCGCATCGAGGACATGGGCATGTCGGTGGGCGTGGTCTGGGATTCCCACGACGAACGCTTTCAGGTGTACCTCGATCACCAAGTCCCGGATTTAGTGGACCACTGCCGCCGCGCCGACCTCGTGGTGGGGTTCAACCACGTCAGCTTTGACTACCGTGTGCTGGCCGGGGCGCGGTATGCCGACCAGCAGCAACGCTCCCGGCTCCACACCGAACTTGCCGGACTCCCCAACTTCGACATGCTCGTGGAACTCAAGAAGCAGCTCGGGCACCGCCTCAAGCTGGAAGCCGTGGCGCGTCCCACGCTGGGCACCGGAAAATCCGCCGACGGCCTGCAAGCCTTGGAGTGGTACAAGCTCGGCGAGATTGACAAGATCATCGAGTACTGCAAGATGGACGTGCAAGTCACCCGCGACCTCTACCTCCACGCGCTGGAACACGGCAAGCTGGATTACGACTCCCGGAGCGGCATCAAAAGCGTCTCGGTGGATTGGAACCCCCAGCCGCAAAAAGCCGAAGTCGAGCAGATGTCCCTGTTCTGAGTTCATTATGCCAACCCTCGGTTTCCAACGCCATCTAAATCCTGCAAGCCATGACGACTCCCACCTGCCTTGAGCGGCTCAAGCAGCGGGCGCAAGCCCGCGACTCCCTGCTCTGCGTCGGGCTGGACCCCGACCCTCAGCGGCTTCCGGAAAGCGTACCCAACTCCGTGGAGGGGATCGGGCGTTTCCTGCGGGAAATTGTGGAGGCCACCCGCGAGCAGGCGGTCGCCTTCAAGCCGAACTTCGCATTTTTCGAGGCGCTGGGTCCGGAGGGACTGGGCCTCCTTCAGGAACTCATTCAGGACATCCGCGTCCACACCCCCGTGATTGGAGACGCCAAGCGCGGGGATGTGGGCCACACCGCCGACCGCTACGCCCATGCGATTTTTGAGAGATACGGCTGCGATGCCGTCACCGTGACGCCCTATCAGGGCGAGGACGCGGTGCGACCCTTTCTGGCGTATCAGGATCGGCTCGTCTTCGTGCTGGGCCTGACCTCAAATCCGGGGGCCGCCGATTTCCAGTTGCCGAATCTGTTTCGGGAGGTGGTGCGGAAGGTGCGGCAGTGGAACGACCACGGCAACGCCGGGCTGGTGGTGGGAGCGACCCGTCCGGAGCAGGTCCGGGAAATCCGCGAACTGGCCGGGCCGATGCCGTTTTTGGTGCCGGGAGTGGGAGCGCAGGGCGGGAGTCTGGAGGCGACCTTGCGGGACGCCGAGGATGGTTCGGGGCTGCCCTGCCTGATCAACGCCTCCCGCAGCATCCTCTACGCCTCGTCTGGAGCGGACTTTTCCGAAGCCGCTGGAGCGGCGGCGCAGGACTTGCGGGAGCAGATCAGTCGAGCGAGAAGCCGAGGGAGTGCGTCACCTTAGCCAGCAGGCTGCGCGTCTCCACGTCGTGGCTGGCCTGAAGCGGCACGCGGTAAAACACCTTGCCGCTCAGCATGTACTCCAGCGTTCCCAGCCGCGACCCCGCCGCGACCGGAGCTTCCACCAGGGCCGGAATCCGCACCTGCATCGTCACCTGCCGTCGCTCCTGAGCGTTGAGCATCACGATGGCACGGGCGGCGGTTTGCAGCCGCAGGCGTTCGGTTTCCCCGTTCAAGACCTGAATCGTCGGACGCACCGTGATCCCGGTGGGATTGAGCTGCACGGCCTGATAGTCCTTGAAGCCCTTGTCCAGCAGGCTGGTGGTGAAGTAGCGACGCCAGCGGTGGTTCGGCGCGCCGATCACGATGGAGATCAGCCGCATGTTCTTGCGCTTCGCCGTGGCCACCAGGTTGAAGCCTGCCTTGGAGTAAAAGCCCGTCTTCATTCCGTCCATCCCCGGATAGTTGCGGATCAGGCGGTGGTTCGTGTTGGTGAGCTGGAAGGTGCCGTTGCGGAAGGTGTCGAGGCGCGTGGAGGACCACTTGAGGTACTGCGGATGCTTGAGCAGTTCCAGCGCAAGCAGGTAGAGGTCGTAGGTGGTGGTCACGTCCGGCTGCTGTCCTCGGCGCACCGGAAGCCCGTGGGGGGAGTGGAAGCGCGTGCGCTGCATCCCCAACTCCCACGCCCGGTGGTTCATGCGCTCCATGAACTTGGCGCGGGTGCCCGAAACGTGTTCGGCAATCGCCACCGCCGCATCGTTTGCGGAACTGATGACCATCGCCTTCATCAGCTCCCGAAGCTCAAAGACCTCGCCCTCCTTCAGGTACACCTGACTGCCGCCGATCTTGCTGGCCGCCCGCGAAACGCGCACCTTGTTGTGCAGGTTCCGCTTGCCGGACCCCACCTCCTCCAAGACGATCAGCGCGACCATCATCTTCACCAGCGAGGCCGGGTAGATGAGCCGCTGGGGGCGGTCGGTGTCAAGGATGCGCCCGGTTTGGGCGTCTGCGAGCAGAAAGGCTTTGTAGTGCTTGGAGTGCTTGCGGATCGGATCTTCGGTGCCGGAGGCGACTGACCCAAAGGCCAACACCGCCACGCTCAGGGCGATCCCACGAAATATCAAGTGCCGGATCAAATCAGCTCTCCTTTGCATTGCTCCACGACGAACTTCCCTGTCGGTCGTGCCCGGACGGGTCCGTTTCAGGACGGCACCCAGGCTTGGGGTTGATAGTAAGGCATCATGTCCGCATGCGGGCTTCCCGGCTCCGGATGCCAGTCGTAGGGGTAATGCACCACTGGCGGCAGGGACATGAAGATGGACTCGACGCGCCCGTTGGACTTCAGCCCAAACAGGGTGCCCCGATCGTAAATCAAGTTGAACTCAACGTACCTCCCGCGTCGCACCAACTGAAACTGGCGGTCGGCGTCGGTGAACGGCTCGTCCTGGCGGGCCTGCACCAGCGGCAGGTAAGCGGGCACAAATGCCTCGCCCACGGCCTTGGTCAGCGCGAAGTGCGCCGCGTCGCCGCCCTCCAAGTGGTCGAAGAAGATGCCGCCGATCCCGCGCATCTCCTGACGGTGCCGGATCGTGAAGTACTCGTCGCACCACGTCTTGTAGCCCGCATACGATCCGGGGATCGCGCCTTCGCAGGCGTCCTTGAGGGCTTGGTGAAACTTCCGAAAGTCCTCCAAGTGCGGGTAGTAGGGCGTGAGGTCAATGCCTCCGCCGAACCATGAGCGTCCGGAGGCGGTCTCAAAGTAGCGCACGTTCATGTGCGTGGTCGGAACCCTCGGCGAGCGCGGGTGGATCACCAGCGACAGCCCGCAAACCGCAAACGGCATGCGCTCCGTCTGCAACTGCTTCGCCAACTCCTCCGACAGCTCCCCGTGAATCCGGGAGACGTTCACGCCGCCCTTCTCAATCGTCGCACCGCCTGCCAACACCCGGCTGCGGCCTCCCCCGCCTTCGGGGCGCTGCCACTGATCCTCCCGGAATCTTTCAGGGTCCTCGGCTTCCAGCGCCGTGCAGATCGAGTCCTGCAAGGTCCGGATGAAGCCGTCCATGGCCTCGAATTGCTGAGATGGGGTCACTTTTGCCTGCTCGGTGCGCATCAACTTCCGCCCCACTCAAGCAAATGCTGTACCATGCTCCCGCCGCTTCGGCGTTTCCGCTTCGCTTGAAACGCCCTACGTCCGGCCTGCTCTGCACCGCTGGGTCGGGCGGCTCAAGCAGGGCGGAGCCGCCGTTGTCCGGGCCTCCACCCCCGTCATTCCCGTGCAGGCGGGAATCCAGCACAGGCGGGGCTTGCAACACCGCGCACGGGGTGACAGAATCACCAAGCCTGCTGGCCTCTTGCCTCCCGCGATTGTGGTAGGCCCGTCCCAACACTAGCCCTAACACCACGGATCAACTCATTTGCAACGGTCACCTTCAGGATGCAAGCATATTGCTTGCTTATCAAGGAATTCAAAAAATTTCTCTACACTCCCTTAGCCTTCCCAAGCTCTGAATTCAGGGGGTCGAATTCTTTCAGGTTTTTCAATAAAAATAATAATAATATCAATTTATTGTAGGAATTTTAAAAATTCTCCTAGTTTTTCTGACAAGCCTGTTGTAACATTATAACGTTTTAAGAAGCCAAGATGTTTATTGAACAATGTCCGGCTGACTTCCAACCTGAGCAGCCTAAAGTATTTGGAGCAGGAAATCTCCTGATCCTGAATCTCTGCTTCAATGGGATCTATGATTAACTTTCAACTTGGATTACTCGAAGGGTGCTCGTCATTGTGAAGATGCGAATTCTTGTAATTTTACAAATCATAGCGCTATTGCCCTACTGGCCCGTTCCATTTTCTGAAAAAAATGGTTCAGCCATCAAGGGTTTTTCGATGCTTACTTTGAAGCAATGTAGCGATACGCAGCATTCTCATCCTCCCATGTCCCCTTTATGGGAGGATGATGAAACCGACAAATTTTGTTTGAATAAGCAGAAGTCTTCCCTAGGGCTGATTCGATCACCTCTTAGACACCCCATTCAGGTTCCAGAAAAGGTATTTCAGGGAGCTTCCCCTTTTCTGGGATTTTCCCTTCAAAGTCTTCCTATTGCGCGTGCCCCGCCACAGATTGAAGTTTCATCAAGTTTCACAAACTTTTCATAACTTCAATCTATCCATTTATTATGCGCAATATTTTCTTCATATTGATATTCCTACTTTTACCTTCTTTCAGTTTTGCTCAGACTAGACAGTTAGATGCCCATGAGCATGGTGCGGCCCAACTGAAGATGGTAGTTGAGGGCAAACAGCTTCAGATTGAATTTGAAGCACCTTCCGAAAGCCTGGTTGGTTTTGAGTATTTTCCGGAAGCAGACAAAGACCGCGAGGTCTTCGCCACTGCTATGGCAACCCTTTCCCATCCTTCGAAACTGTTCGGCATTCCGGAGGAGGCAGAGTGCATCCCGGTCGGGATCAAGGTTTCGCAGACTCTATTTTCAGGAGAAGGTGAACATCATGAAGGAGAGCATCATGAACATGGAGATGGCCATGATGAAAGCAAATCTCAAAAAAATCATGACCATGACAAACATGATGATCATGATAAGCACGGGGATGAAGTCCATTCCGAGTTTCATGCAAGCTACCTCTGGAACTGTAATCACGCGGATGATCTGGATTCGGTGCAAACCCGTCTGATGGAAGTTTTTCCGCGTATTGAGGAAATTCGTGTTCAGTGGATCGTGGGAGACCACCAGGGTGCGATGGAGCTTGAGAATCAGGACGGCCTGATCCGCGGCTGGCACTGATGATGACGGACGCCGTTCTGGAACTGAAGGATGTGTGTTTCCGCTGGTCCAACCAAGACCGGGCGACGATCGATCTTCCCGAACTGAAGATCGATCAGGGAGAACGTGTATTCCTTCAGGGCGTGAGCGGCAGCGGCAAATCAACCCTGCTCGCCTTGGTGGGAGGTATCCTGGTGGCAGAATCCGGCAGCCTCAGGGTGCTCGGACAGGAACTGAAGAGCCTATCCCGTGCTCGCAGGGACGCCTTCCGGGTAGATCATCTGGGTTTCATCTTTCAGCTCTTCAACCTGCTTCCCTACCTTTCCATTGAAGAAAACGTGCTACTACCTCTGGGCTTTTCACGTAGCCGCGCACAGAAAACAGGGAAAAACAAATCCGCACGGATTGAAGAAGCGCGAAGGCTGCTCAAAGCCTTGGAGTTGGGCGAACCGCTTGCCCATGGCCGTCCCGTTGTAGAACTCAGCGTAGGGCAGCAGCAGCGTGTGGCGGCCGCAAGGGCACTAATCGGCAGTCCCGCGCTCGTGATCGCAGATGAACCCACCTCAGCCCTAGACACGGAACTGCGTGAAGTCTTCCTGAATTTGCTTTTTGCCGAATGTGACAAGGCCGGCAGCACCCTGTTGTTTGTCAGTCACGATTCAAGTCTAAGCCGATTTTTCGGAAGAAGCCTTTCCCTTTCAGAACTCAACCGTGCTTGAGAAATGGAGGACTTATACTAAATCTCGTTGGAAAAAGCCTCTGGAACCGTAAAGGAACGGCGCTGCTCACAATCTTTTCAATTGCCGTCAGTGTGACTCTTCTACTTGGGGTGGAGCAGATTCGCAAAGGCATCCGTTCCAGTTTTTCCAGTGCTGTTTCCGGAACAGACCTCATCGTCGGAGCCCGGGGAGGATCTCTCCAACTCCTCCTGTATTCAGTGTTCAGAATGGGTAACGCCCCCAACAACCTCACCTGGGAGAGTTATCAGGATTTTCGACACCACTCCCGGGTTCGTTGGACCATTCCGTTTTCTCTCGGAGATTCCCATCACGGGTATCGCGTGCTGGGGACCAATCTCGACTATTTCAAATTGTTCCGATACGGAAACCGTCAGCGCCTTAGTTTTGCTGAGGGAAAACCTTTTTCCGGGGTGTTTGACGCCGTACTTGGATCCGAAGTGGCCCGCAAGCTCGGATACCGCTTGGATGATCCGATCATTGTTTCCCATGGAACCGGAAGCAGTTCGTTTCTGAAGCATGAAGACCGGCCGTTCACGGTGGTCGGTATTCTCTCACCTACGGGCACCCCGGTGGACCAAACGGTTCATGTCAGCCTGGAAGGCATCACAGCCATGCACATCGACTGGGAAAGCGGGGCTCCGCCCACGGAGGATGAGCACCTCGACACCGAAGAGGTGCTTAAGCGGGATCTCACCCCGGAGGCAATCACCACCTTTCTGGTGGGACTACGATCGAAAATCCATGCCTTCAGTCTGCAACGCGAGGTGAACACTTACAGTGAAGAACCCTTGAGCGCCATCCTTCCCGGGGCTGCGCTTCAGGAACTCTGGGAACTGCTACGCACCACAGAAACAGGATTGCGCGTGATCAGTGCTTTTGTCGTGTTGGTGGGACTGCTCGGAATGATGACCACCCTGCTTTCCGGACTGAATGAGCGCAGGCGGGAAATAGCCATCCTGCGTTCGGTGGGGGCCGGGCCGGGAACGATTTCGGGACTCCTCATCGGCGAAGCCCTGCTCCTCACCATCAGCGGAACCATCTTCGGTGTCCTGCTGCTCTACCTGATTCTATTTTCGGCACAACACCTTCTACAAATGCGGCTGGGTCTTTTTCTGCCATTGACTCCGCTCGGTGTTCAGGATTATATTGTTTTCGCCGTGATCAATCTTGCTGGAATGCTGATGGGCGTCCTTCCTGCCTTTCGTGCCTATCAGCACTCCTTGGCCGATGGGATGACCATGAGACTCTAACTATGGATTATGGAATGCCAAAAATCGTTATCCTGCTGCTCCTGCTAACGTGCTCCCTAGCCGTCACCGAATCCTTAGGATTCATTTTTGAAACACGGGAAGTTTCCTGGAAAGAGCTACGGCAGTTGAATGTTCAAACGGGAGAGATGTCCTCCGAACTGAAAAAACTGATAGGACAGCCTGTCAAAATTCCCGGATTTGCTGTTCCCATCGAAGGTGATGATGGTTTTGATTATGTAAGCGAATTTCTACTGGTTCCGGTATATGGAATGTGCATTCACGTTCCTCCCCCTCCCCCAAATCAGGTGATTTTTGTCAAAGCGAAGGAACCCGTGCCTATCGAATGGCTATTGGATGCAATATGGATCTATGGTGTGCTGGAGGTGGGAGAATTTACAGTTGGTGGTGAATTATTGTATGAGACAGAAAGTTTTTTTCAGATACAAGGAGGAAAAGTTGAAATCTATTTACCTGGGTCATCAAAATATGAGTATTAGACCAAAGTGGTGAGCTAAAGGCGCCTACAATTTATGCTCCATACCCAGTGGAAGGCCATGGCAAGTAAAACGATCAGGTGCCTCATTCACCCCAGGAGGCCGGAAGACGACCGCCTTGAGTGCACTTCCAAGTGCCAACGCCTTGCTTATCCTTTCAGGGTATAAGTCATTATTCTCGTTCACAATGGAGTTTCACCATGCCTCGTATTCTCTCCCTGATCCCAAGCAGCACTGAAATTGTCTGTGCTCTAGGCTTTGAAAAACAACTCATTGGACGTTCACACGAATGTGATTTTCCTTCATCTGTTCAAAAATTACCCTCCTGCACAGCTCCTAAATTTAAAGTTGAAGGCACCAGTGCTGAAATCGACAAACGAGTAAAGTCCATTCTCAAGCATGCGTTATCGGTTTACCAGATTGATGAAACAACACTTCAAGAAATGCAACCGGACATCATCATTACTCAAGCTCAATGTGAAGTTTGTGCTGTCAGCCTAAAAGACGTGGAAAATGCTGTTTGCAAGTGGGTTGAATCCCGTCCTCATATCGTCTCACTGGAGCCGAATCAACTTTCAGACATTTGGAAGGATTTTATTGCCATTGCAGAGGCACTTGGAGTGAAGGAACAAGGTCATGAGCTAGTTTCTCAGTTGAAACAACGAATGAACAAAATTGCTCAAAAGTCAATAAATTTATCTCAAAAGCCGACGGTTGTGTGTATAGAATGGATTGAACCATTGATGTCAGTCGGCAATTGGATGCCTGAATTGATCGAAATGGCAGGTGGAATTAATTTATTTGGAGCTGTGGGGGAACAGTCGCCATGGATGAGTTGGGAACAACTGTTGGAGGCCAATCCGGACGTCATTCTCGTCATGCCCTGCGGCTTCAATCTATCTCGATCAAAAGCAGAAATATCGTCCTTATCCCAAAAACCGGAGTGGTCACAGTTAAAAGCTGCCCAAAACCAACAAGTGTATCTTACGGATGGGAACCAATACTTTAATCGTCCTGGCCCACGTTTAGTCGAGTCATTGGAGATCATCGCGGAAATACTGCATCCTCATCACTTTGATTTTCACCATCAAATATCGGGATGGGAACAATTATAGTTTTTTCATTCATTTCAAAAGCTAGAGAGAGCAGTAGCGTCGTAAAATTTTTAAAATAATGTTTAAAGGGAAATGAGTGCTGGAATCACCTGATAAGAGCGCCATTTGCTTCGATAACAGCTATATACTGATGGGCAACCGGTTCTACGCAAGCGTAAAGCCCACACCGGTGAAACAGCCCTGTATCGTCAAACTGAATCACGGATTAGCCCAGGACCTGGGAATCGATCTTGGTCTGCTTGAATCGGAGGGATGGGCAGCGATTTTCTCTGGCAATCACATCCTTTCGGGCGCTGATCCTCTAGCGATGGTCTATGCCGGTCATCAATTCGGCCAGTTTGTTCCGCTTTATACAATAAAGGAGGCGAAAATTCTCATAGAACAATGGCGAGTCCACTACAATACGGTGAGGCCTCACAGTTCTTTGAATTGGAATCCTCCTGCTCCTGAATCATTGTTGCAATTCGATGAAACTAGTATGATCAACTAACATTCAAC
>CAZQXS010000078.1:0-4165 GCA_964597275.1 uncultured Pseudomonadota bacterium
AAGGCAGGCTCAACTGTCCAGAAACTCCTGAATCGAGTCCTGTGCCGCACTGAGGTGTTCCGGGGCGAACCAGCGGAAGCCCGGCTCCTTGCGGAACCACGTCATTTGCCGCTTGGCGTACTGCCGGGTGCGCTGCTGAATGCGCAGGATCATGGCCTCGCGGTCCAGCGTGCCGTGCAGGTGCCGGATGATTTCGAGGTAGCCGATGGACTGGAAGGGCTTGAGGTCCGGCGGGTAGCGTTTCAGCAGAGCTTCGACTTCCTCGATCCATCCGGAGGCGAGCATGGCGTGGGTGCGCTCGTTGATGCGGGCGTGGAGCGTTGCGCGGGAATGCTCGATGCCGCCGAGCCACACGGGAAACAACGGAGCGCCGAACGGCTGCTGCTTGCGAAACTCCGCAATCGGGCGGCCATGCGCCTGCACGACCTCCAGGGCGCGGAGAATCCGGGCGGTGTCGTGGGGATGCAGCGCGGCGGCGCCTTTGGGGTCGAGTTGCCGCAACGCCTCCCAGCAGGCTGGGGTGCCTTGCGTTTCCTGAAGCGACAGCACCGCCTGCCGCACGGCCTCTGGAATTTCCGGAATCTCGCTGAGTCCGTACACCAGCGAGCGGTAGTAGAGTCCAGTGCCGCCCACCAGCAGGGGCACCCGCCCCCGCGCAGACAGATCGGCCAGCACTTTTTCTGTGTCCCGCACATACTGCCCTGCTGAATAGTGCCCGTCCGGATCAACGAGGTCAATCTGGTGGTGCCGAACGCGCTGCTGTTCCTCCGGAGTGGGCTTGGCGGTGCCGAGGTCCATGCCCCAGTACACCTGCATCGAGTCGGTGCTGATGATCTCGCCGCCGACCCGTTCGGCCACCTCCAAGGCCAGCGAACTCTTGCCGCTTGCCGTCGGCCCGCCGAGGACCACCAGCTTGGGCCGCCGGACGGTTTCCGCTTCATTCGGCATGGTCCTCCCGGAGTTGCCGTTTGTAGTCGCCTCGCACTTCCAGCAGAAACTCGTCGTACTGCCCGGTTTTCAAATCTGGGAAGGTCCACGGAAACGAGACATAGCCGCCCTTGCTTTTCTGCAAAACCAGATCGGCCCAGACACCATCGCGCAGGTAAATCTTCTGCGCCCCTGCCTTGCCGGAGAGCAGCACCACGCGGTGCAGGTCGAGATAGCCTGCGTCCAGGTTGACGCGGCGGCGGCCCTGCACGCGCCAGTGTTCTTCCAACGCCTGCAACTTCTGTTTCCATGCGGCGGCTTGCGAGAGGGGCAGCAGCCCGGACACGCTCACGAACCAGCGGCGCAGGTCACGTCCCATTTCTGCTTCGTAGTAGCGCGTTTGCGTGAAGGGATGCTCCGCAGAGCGACGCTCCACGATGCCGGAAAGCCGCCGCTCCGCCTCCTGTCCGAGCGCAGGATTGGCGGTGAGAATCCCCACGATGCGCTTGCCCAAGGGTTCGTTGGCCTCCGTTTTGTGAGTTTCCACGGCCCTCTCAAGGCTTTTGGCTTGTTTTGTCCGGGCATTTTCGTGATCCTGAATTGGTCTTTCCGTGGCCTTTCCTTCACCCATATTCCCTCGATGTTTGATCGTCGCTTGTTGTCCAACTTTGACTGGATTCTGCTAGGGCTGGTGGTGGTCCTGTGCAGCGTGGGCATGTTGGCGATGTATTCCGCCACGTTGGGTTCTCCGGAAAAGCAGGGGTACTTCACGCGCCAGACCTACTGGATGCTCGCCGGGTTTGGGGTGATTCTCGCCACGCAGTTCATTCACTACCGCGACTGGGCGCGGCTGGGGATCTTTCTGCACTTGGCGGTGCTGGTGTTGCTGGTGCTGGTGTTGCTCTACGGCACGGGCGGGCCGGGCACCTCCGTGCAACGCTGGCTCCGGGTCGGGCCGATCTTCATGCAGCCCTCGGAGTTCTGCAAGGTCACGCTCGTCCTCACTCTAGCCTACCACTTTCGGGACTCCGGGAGCGACAGCCACCGGCTTATGAGACTCCTGCGCATGGTGTGGTCCGCCTTGCTCATCCTCATCCCGGTCGGCCTCATCGTCCGCCAGCCCGACTTGGGCACGGCGCTGCTGTTGTTGATCATCTACTTCCCCATCGTTTTCCTGATGGGGCTGAGTGTGCGAACCATGGTCGGACTGGGGGTGCTGGGCGCGGTTTCCCTGCCCATCGCGTGGCTCTCCTACCTCAAGCCCTACCAGAAGGAGCGCATCCTCACCTTCCTCAATCCGGAGCGCGATCCGCTGGGCGCAGGCTACCACATCATCCAATCGAAAATCGCAGTCGGCAGCGGCCAGTTCTGGGGCGCGGGCCTGGGCGAAGGCACGCAGGGCCAACTCAACTTCCTGCCCGCCAGCCACACCGATTTCATCTTCGCCGTCTTTTCCGAGGAATGGGGCTTTTTCGGCTCGATGTTTGTGCTGCTGCTCTTCCTGCTGCTCACGCTCTGGTCACTCGCTGGAATCTTCCGCAGCCGCGACCGCATCAGCGCCGTCCTCAGCGTGGGCGTGGTGGCCATGATCACCTCGCACGTCCTCATCAACATTGGCATGACCTTGGGACTGATGCCAGTCGTTGGCGTTCCCCTGCCCTTTTTCAGCTATGGCGGCTCGTCCATCCTCACCATGATGTTCGGGGTGGGACTCCTGCTCAACATCCGCATGCGCCGCTTTGAAACCACCTGATGCCCCCCAAAAAACCTACAGCCTAACCACCTACAGCCTAAACCCCTAAATCATGTCCGTTCGTCTCCGCTTTGCTCCCAGTCCCACCGGATTCCTCCACGTTGGAGGCTTGCGCACCGCGCTTTTTGCGTGGCTCTACGCCCGTCGGCACGGAGGTTCGTTCATCTTCCGCTTGGAAGACACCGACCAGAATCGGCTGGTTTCCGGGGCGGAGGACAACCTGATCCGCACCCTCGCGTGGGCTGGAATTGATCACGACGAAGGCCCGGACAAGGGTGGCGATCATGGCCCGTACCGCCAATCCGAGCGGCTCGAACTCTACCAAAAACACGCCCGGCAGTTGGTGGAGCAGGGCGACGCCTATCCTTGCTTTTGCACTCCGGAACGGCTGGAGCAGCTTCGTGCGGAGCAACAGGCCGAGGGCGCAACCCCGCGCTACGACGGGAACTGCCGCCGACTGGATGCCGCCGAGGCGCGTGGGCGCGTGGCTTCAGGCGAGGCTCACGTCATCCGCATGAAGGTGCCGGAGGCTCCGGAAACGCTGGTGCTGGACGATCTCGTGCGCGGAAAGGTGGTGATTGAAACCACGCAGACCGAGGATCAGGTGATCGTCAAGGGCGATGGCTTTCCGACCTACCACCTTGCGGTCGTCGTGGACGATCATCACATGGGCATCACCCACTGCGTGCGGGGCGAGGAGTGGCTGCCGTCGTTCCCTAAGCATCTGCTGCTCTACCGCTACTTGGGCTGGGAGCCGCCGCAGTTTGCGCACCTGCCGCTCATCCTCAATCCGGATCGCACCAAACTCAGCAAACGTCAGGGCGACGTGGCGGTTGAGGACTTTCGTGATCAGGGCTATTTGCCGGAAGCAATGGTGAATTTCATCGCCCTGCTGGGCTGGAGTTCGGCAGACGATCAGGAGCTTTTCTCGCTGGCCGAATTGGTGGAGGCGTTCGATTTTGAGCGCGTCAACCGCGCCGGAGCGGTGTTTGACCGGGACAAGCTCAACTGGATGAACCAGCAGCACCTCCAGTCGCTGGCTTCGGACGACCTCTTCGAGCGGCTGCGCCCCTTCATCGCCCAAACCCCCTACGCGGAGGCAGACGCGGGCCTGCTGCAAAACATCACTTCGGCGGTGCAAAATCGGCTGGTGACGCTTCAGGACATCGCCGAACGCCTGCCGCTTTTCTTGGAGGAAACCCCGGAACTCGCAAACCCGGAGGTGATCGAACTGCTCCGGCAGGAGGATTCCCAAACCGTGCTGGAGGCGTTTGTGCGCCACGCCGAAGCCGCCGACGAGTTGAGCGGCGAAACCCTTCCGCAAGTCGCCAAGGCGGTGCAGCAGGAAACCGGACTCAAGGGCCGTGCGCTCTGGCTCCCCCTGCGCGGCGCGATCACCCAAGAACTGCAAGGCCCGGACTTGCCTATCGTGGTGGGCATCTTCGGCAAGGACAAATGCCTGCGGCTCCTGCGGCACGCTCTCGG
>CAZQXS010000078.1:4265-17673 GCA_964597275.1 uncultured Pseudomonadota bacterium
GTCCTGCTGTGCGTGGGAGCGGTACTGCTGCTTGGGGTTCCGGAGGGACGGGCGCTGTCGCTTTACACGAACCATCCCACCGTGGCGGCGGCGTTGACGAGTGCGGCGGAAGAGATCAGCGAGCTCGCCAAGGATCCCTTACGACTCACGCCACGGGTGGCGGTGGCGGACTTTGTGGAGCGCCTGCACCGGGAGCGGAATCCGCTGTCTGCGATTCTGGAGGAGCGGCTTGCGCAAATGCTCGAAGAACGCATCGGCCCGCAAGCGGTGCCGTTCCAACAACTGGAGCAGTTGCGGGCGGAGTGGAACAACGCCTTTCCAGGACGCGCCAGCCAGCAGTTGGTGGAAGACCTCGCGGGGCAGTCCGGGGCCGACTGGATGATCACGGGAACGCATCATCAGGAGGAGGGCTTCCTGAAAATCTCGCTCCAGCTTTACGAGCTGGCCACCGAGTCTATCCTCTGGCAGAGCCTGCTCGAAGCTCCGGTGGTGGGAGTGGCAGCGCAGCAGGACGAACCTCCGGCCCCTGTGGAACCGGAATCGGCGCCCCCCGCCCCCGAAACCGAGTCGGTCCCGTCTGAAACCGCCGGGTCGCCGCCCCAAGCGGCTCCTGCTGAAACGCCTCCAGAGCCGACTCCAGAGCCGGAGGAAACCGTTGCAGCAGCGGAACCGCTGGCCGAAACGGAGGCAACCGCCGCGGAGTCCGCCCCGCATTTTGGGCTTGTGGCGGAGGGCATTGACGAACCACTGGAGGATGAATTTGAGGAACCGTTGGAGGAAGAAATGGAGGGTGAGGAACTGACGGAAACCGAATCACTGGCACTGGCCGAGCCTCCACAAACAGAAGCCCCGCCCCCACCGGAGCCGATCATTCCGGAGGGCATGCGCTTGATTCCCGGTGGGGAGTTCATCATGGGCAGTGCCGCAGGACGTGCGGACGAAACGCCAGATCACCGCGTGGAGATTCGCCCGTTTCTGATGGGACAGCACGAAGTGACCAATGCCGAATACGCCCGCTGTGAGGTGTGCGAGCGCGGCACCGGAGGATTTGACACCTCCGAATTGGACCAACCCGTGGTGTATGTGGATTGGGAAAACGCACAGGCGTACTGCCAATCCCAAGGATTCCGCTTGCCCACCGAAGCCGAGTGGGAATACGCCGCCCGCTCCGGAAATCCCGGAATTTACGGTTTTGAAGGCGAGGCCGCGCAATTGGAGCAACACGCATGGTTTGCGCAGAACACCCGTGATGCCGGAAGCTGGTCGGCCCAGCCCGTCGGGCAAAAGCTCCCCAACGCCTTTAACCTGCATGACCTGCACGGCAACGTCCTCGAATGGGTGGCCGATCACTACGCGCCCGACTACTTTTCGCACCTTGGGCTGCCGGACAATCCCACTGGGCCGGATGCACCGGAACGGGAGGACTACCCCCGGCGCGTGGCGCGTGGCGGAGCGTGGAACGGACTGGACGGAGCCGGAACGCCGGAGGGCTTGCGCTCGGCCCGGCGCTATGCCTTTGCGTCGTGGACCCGTTCCTTCCGGATTGGCCTGCGCTGTGCCGCCGACTGGAATCCCGCTGAAGAAATTTCACCTGCGTTTGGAGGTCCGCAATGAGCCAATCGTCGCATCCTGACCCCTCGGAGCAAGCCCGGCATCCACGCCCGGCCCCGGCTCCGGACGGCGCGAACCTGCCCCTGAAGCCGCGTTCCCCTTCCGCGTCCAGCTTTGAGGAAATCCTGCCCTTTCGGGCGGATGCCGAACTCCGGGACCGCTACCTCAATTTCTTCGGGGGCTTGCGGCTGGGCAAGCTGCTGGAGGATTTTGACCTTACCGCTGGGCGCACCGCCTACAACCACGCCGAGGGCTGGGAGCGCGGACTCACCATCGTCACCGCTGCCTGCGACCGCATTGACCTGCTGGGCGAGTTGCACAGCGACCGCGATTTGCGAGTGCGGGCCTCCGTGAATTGGACGGGGCGCAGTTCGATGGAGGTGGGGTTGCAAGTCGCTTCCGAAGACAACAACGGCGGCTGGAACTCCGTGGCGCGGGCGTACTTCATCATGGTGGCGCGACAGGGAGCAAAAGCCGTTGCGGTCAATCCATTGGCTCCGGAAACCGAAAAGGACCACCGCCGCTTTCAGGAAGGCGAGCAGCGCCAGCAACAGCGGCGGGCGATGGCGCAAAACAGCTACCTCAAGGACACGCCCACCGCAGAGGAAAGCATGCGGCTGCACGGGCTTTTCCTGCGGAGCAAGCATCAGGAAATCAGCGGGGTGCCGATGCACGAAACCCAGCGGCAGGCCACGCTGTTGATGCACCCGCAGTCGCGCAACATCCACAACAAGATTTTCGGCGGCTACCTCATGCGACAGGCGTTTGAGCTGGCGTGGAACATCACCTACCTGCACTGCCGACGCCCCCCGCAGTTTGTCTGCATGGACCACATGTACTTCTTCCAGCCCGTTGAGATCAGCTCGATCCTCTCCTTCACCGGATTGGTGATTCATACCGATGGCCTGCACCTCGTCATCGAGGTCACCACGGAGGTCATCCATCCCCAGACCGGTAGCACGCAGACCACCAACATTTGCTACTTCACCTTCTCTGCACTCGATGAGGCCGGACAGCCCCAACCTGTGCCGCTGGTCCTGCCCCACACCTACGAGGAAGGGCTGCGCTACCTCGACGGGGCCAAGCGACTGCGGCTGGGAGAGGAACTGCGCCGGGCCAAGGGTATGGGGCCGCTCGGCGAAAGCACTTGAATCTGCGGGGAAAATCCCGTATTTTCATAGGTTGACTCCTGCACTGCAAGCTGCCGCCATACACTACTTTCTGCCCATTCACTTCCCTGCTTTCGTGTCCGGAATTCTTCGTCATCTGACGCTGGCGCTGCTGCTGTGCGCCCTGCCCTTTGCCCTCTGCGCCCAAACCAACTTCATCCCGCTGGAGCGTGGGGATTACGAGGAGCGCGAGGAAAAGCTCATGTTCTCGCCCGGAGTGGAGCTTTCCGGCGATTACCGCTTCCGCATGGCCACCCTTCAGGGCAGCAATTATCCGGAAAGCCTGCCGGGGCGCAACACGCCCGAAGAAACGGCGATGGACCACGACCTGCGCTTGCGCCTCAAGTCCACCGTGCATCGCACCTCCATCCTCAACCTAGAGCTTTCCACCGGGCAAAGCCCCTGGCACAACGCCAACCTGCGTCGCAACCGCAGCACTTGGGCGCAAGGAGCGGACGGGCAGGAAGCCTCGGTTTCGGCACGGCAGGTGTACCTCGACCTCAGATTCAGTCCGCGCAACACGCTTCGCATCGGCAAGCAGGAAGTCACCATCGGAGACCGTCGCGGCAAGGTGTTTGACGGCGTTCTCACTGGAATTTCGCAACCCAAGTGCAGCGCCGGAACGTGGTGCTACCAGTTGGGTGGGATGCGGATGGCCAGCGCCGGGGGAGACTGGCTTTACTACCTCTCGCTTGATTATCCGTTTTTCTACGAGGTGGATGCCAACGGTAGGCCGCTCAACATCCTGCGGGTGGAGCTTTTCCGGATTCAGTACACCGAGCATGACATTCCGGTGGGCCTCAACAACGTGCCGCGCAGCCTCCCAGACAACATGACGGTCCCCGGTTCCTGGACCGCCAGCAACCGCTGGTCCGGCTACTCCGTGTGGGACAAGAGCAGCGGTGACTACACCCCGCTCTTCTACCACGCGCACGGGCAGGAGTACTTTGGACTGCGGCTGCTTTGGGAAACGCCGAACCTGGAGGTGTACCTCGATCTGGTCAACAACTTTGGCAATCGCCGCTACTACAAGTACAACCAGCGCAAGACCCTGACGCAGCACAAGGTGGCCGGACGTGCGGGAGAACTGGAACTGACCTACCGCGACGAGATTCACGCAACCACGCTGGTTTACCTCTACGCCAGCGGAGACAAGGATCTTGGCGACACGCAAGCCAACTACGCCCGCAGCCTTGACGGCTACTTCGAGATCATGCCCGGCTCGTACCGGGGCACTCAGTTTTACTTCAACGGAGGCAGCACCCACCCCAACAGCGGAACCGGGCTGGGGCATTCGGTCAACAACATCAGCATGATCGGCCTGCGCTACCGCTACAACATCCCGGAAGAGGACTTTGTGTATCGGTTCGGACTCTACCAGCTTCGGCGCAACCTCGCCGTCACGGACGCGAAGGGGCAGTCAACAAAGGACATTGGCATGGAGTGGGACAACACCTTCTCCTTCAAGCTCACCCCTCATGTTCAGGCGCATGTGGACCTCAACCTGTTTTTGGCAGGCCGCGCCTTTGCCTACGACGACCACAGCACCCCGCCGGGCCTCTCCAAAATGATCGTCCACGCCGCCGGACGGGTGCTGTATCGCTTCTGATCAACTCACCGCAGAGACGCGGAGGAACATGAAACGCACCGCAACGGTTGAGCGCAACACCAAGGAAACCCAAATCCGAGTGTCCGTCAACTTGGACGGCTCCGGGACATCGGATGTGAACACGGGCATTGGCTTTCTCGACCACATGCTCGACCAGCTTGCGTTCCACGGGCTGCTCGATCTGGAGGTGCGCTGCGAGGGCGACCTGCATATTGACGGGCACCACAGCACGGAGGACATCGCCCTTGCGCTCGGACAGGCCGTTCGGGAGGCGCTGGGCGACAAGCAGGGCATCCAGCGCTTTGGACACGCCTACGTTCCCATGGACGAGGCGTTGCTGCGCTGCGTGATCGACCTTTCCGGTCGCCCGGAGTTTGTCTTTGAGGGCACGTTCAGCCAGCCCGCGATTGGCGAGTTGGACACCCAACTGATCCCGCACTTTTTCAAGTCCTTCGCGCTGACTTCCGCAAGCACGTTGCACCTCGCCATCCTTTACGGCTCCAACGACCACCATCGCTGCGAGGGCTTGTTCAAGGCACTCGCCCGTGCGCTGCGGCAGGCGGTGGAGCGCGATCCCCGGCGGCAGGCCGTGACCTCCACCAAGGGAACGCTCTGAGATGGCTGCAACTGCCATCGTGGATTACGGCGTGGGCAACCTCGCCAACCTCAAGAACGCCCTCGACCACCTTGGAGTGGACTGCACGGTGGTCCGCGATCCGGAAATGCTTCGATCCTCGGAGCGCATCCTGCTTCCGGGCGTGGGAGCGTTTGCCCCGGCAATGGAGCGGCTGCGGGATTCCGGGATGCTGGACGTGCTGGGCGAACGAGTGTGGGCGGGCACGCCGCTGCTCGGCATTTGCGTGGGGTCGCAACTCCTGCTCAACGAAAGCGAGGAAGATGGCCCCCATCCCGGACTCGGCTGGATTTCCGGACGGGTCCAGCGCTTCCGGCACGATCTCAAAATTCCGCAGATCGGCTGGAATCAGGTGGAATCGCGGCAGCCCGATCCGCTACTGGACGGGATTGCAGACCGGTCCCATTTCTACTTTGTCCACTCGTATCACATGGTTCCCAACGAACCAGAAGCCACACTCGCCGAAACCGAGTATGGCGTCCGCTTCACCTCGGTGGTGCGGAAGCAGAACGTCTGGGGCGTGCAGTTCCATCCGGAAAAAAGCCAGGATGCCGGACTGCGACTCCTGCGAAATTTCTGCGCCTTCACTTCCTAACCCCTAACCTCAACACCAAACATCATGGCCAAGGAACAAACCCTTTCGATCATCAAGCCCGACGGCACGGAGCGCAACCTCGTCGGCCAAATCCTCTCGCGCTTTGAGCAGAACGGACTGCGCATTGTTGCCACGAAGATGATCCACCTGTCCCGCAAGGAAGCCGAGGGCTTCTACGACGTTCACCGCGAACGCCCGTTTTTCGGAGAACTCACCGAATTCATGTCTCGGAGTCCGGTGGTCGTCACGGCTTTGGAAGGCGAAAACGCCGTGGCCAAGCACCGCGAGGTGATGGGCGCGACCAATCCCGCCGAAGCCGCCGAAGGCACCATCCGCAAGGACTTCGCCGAGAGCATTGGCGAGAACACGGTCCACGGCTCGGACAGTCTGGAGAACGCGGCGATTGAGATCGCCTACTTCTTCTCCAAGACCGAGTTGGTCAACGCAAGCTGAGTTTCAGGAAATTTGGTAGTGTTGCAGAATTTCCGTTCGCCCTGAGCTTGTCGAAGGGCAAACCCCGCTCATGCTTCGACAGGCTCAGCACGAACGTGGGTAAATTGACAGCACTCGCAAGGCTGCTGTGATCAGGAAATCCAAGGTCGCAGGGCGCCCCAGATCTGGCGGCGCCCGATCTTTTGGATGGACGAGTGGGCGAGCGGGGGTTGCTCCAGCCCCAGTTTTTGCTGGATGAGGCGGCTTTGCTTGGCAAGGTCGTTGCGCTTGAGCTTGTCCACCTTGTTCGCCACCACCAGCACCGGACGCTGGCTTGAGTCCAGCCACTGCTTGAGCTGCACGTCCTCCGCCGTGGGGCCGTGGCGGCTGTCAATGATCAGCACCACCCCGCGCAGCGGTTCCCGCCCCGAAAGATACGCCTCAATCAACGCCCGCCAACTCCGACGGATCGGCTCCGGAACCTTGGCGAACCCGTAGCCCGGCAGGTCCACGCAGTGGAAGTTCTTGTTGATGCGGAAGAAATTGATGAGCTGCGTCTTGCCCGGAGTCGAGCTGGTCTTGACGAGGCTCTTACGGTTGAGGAGTGAGTTGATCAGCGTGGACTTGCCCACGTTGGAACGTCCCGCAAAGGCGACCTCGGGAACGATGGTGGGCGGAAACTGTTTGGGGGCAGCGGCACTGATGACCAGTTCCGCCGATGTGATTTTCATGGCTCCTCGCCGTCCGGACGCTCCGGTGGTTTAGGAGGCTTGGAGCTCATCTGCTTGAATTCCGCAGGTGGCGGGTCTTTTTCTTCCGCAGGCTCCGGCTCGATCGTCTGGGGGGCTTGCTGAGGAGCTCCGAACCAGCGGTGAGCCGCCTGCTCCAGCCGTTCCAGTTGAAAGCCGGGTTCGCGGTGCGCGAGGTCGAAGTAGAGCAGCACGGAAAGCAGCGCCGCAAACGGGAAGAAGCACAGCGCAGTGAGGTACTTGGCCCAATGAATCGCCTGCTGGACGTCCTCGTTTTGCAGCAAGCCGATGATCTGCACCTCCACCATGCCGGATTCCGGGTCCAGACCAAAGTCCATTTCCGGCAGAAACGCCTGCAGCAGCAACCACATGATCAGGAACTGCAACACCGTGCTGGTCACAACCACCGCAAACACGCGGGAGAGCTTGGTGCGCACCAGCCGGAAGCTGCGGATCAGCGCCGGGATTCCCCGTATCTGCTCCACCATGTACACGGGCTGGGCCAGCGAAAAGGCGAAGAGGCTGAACAGCCAGAGCGAGATCATCATCACGTTGATGGGAAACGGCAGCGTCATGCCCATCACCCCAAAGAGGAAGAGCAGGTATTGCAGGACCGCGATGTGCATGGCCCCCCAGACCATGCGGGTCCGGAGCGTGTTGAGAATGCCCACGGTTGGAAAGGCGCCCCCATGAAAAGCGAGGCCGACCACCCCGATGGCCATGCCCCCCTCCAGAATGTGCATCATCAGCATGAACAGGATGCTTTCAGGCTCGGCCAGCCCTCCAATGCCCAGCAGCATTGACGGGATCAGTAGCACCCCAGCCAACAGCACCATTGGCAGGAAGTGGGTTCGGTAGAGCCGGAAGCAGCTCAGGAAGAGGCTGAAGAAGCTGTGCGAGTGGATCAGTGGGTTCACGAGTCGGATCGGCCAGAACGGTTGCGAGAATGTCTAGAGAAATCATAACAAGGCTTCCCCCTGCATTACAAGCAGAAGGGGCGGAATCCTACCTTCCGGACGAATCGGATCGGCAGATTGTCCTGCTTCAGCAGGAACTCGCCAAGCAGGATCGGCAAGTCGCGGAGTCGCGGCAAGCCCGAACCTCGCTGGAACGTCGGCTGGCGGAAGCGGACTCCCGCACTCGGGAGTTGGAGGAAGCCCTAGAAGCCCTGCAACGGCAGCCCGAACCCGTGCAGGCCTCCGACCTGCGCCAGCATGGCACTGCCGTGCTGGCCCGACTGCTGGAGGAACTGGGGCAGTCGCTTATGCAAACCCTCTCCGAACTGGAAACCACGCTGGGGCGCATCATGCATCCGGAAGCCCTCGGCTTGGTGCAGCGCTGCCGGGACCGGCTCATGATCATCACCGACCGCATCCTCACGCTCCAGCGCTACGCCGAGCCGCTGAACAGTCCGTGGGTTCCGGAAACCGATCGGCTGGACCTCCTCGATTTTTTCAAGGAACTCGCCCGCCAGCAAGGTCTCGACACCGCCAGCATCCGCCTGTTCTCCTCCCCCCGGTTGCAGGCCGTGGGGCAACTGGATTCCGTCCGCTTGGAGGAAGCGACCCTCTTGCTGCTTCAGGAGGTCCAACGCCGCAACCCCGACGAAGAGGTCACCGTCACCCTGCGGAAGTCCGGGCCGGATTCCTCACAGTTGCTCGTGGCCTTGTCCGGTGCAGCGGATTGGGAACTGCCGGAGACGGCGACCTTCACGGATTTCCTGACACAGCGGCTGGAGGATTCCGACACCTTCGGGCTGGATTTGCTGGTCGCGTGGGACGTGCTGGACCGTCACGGAGTCACGCTCGACTTTCACCGCGAACAGGAACGCGCCTCCGGCTTCAGCTTCAGCCTGCCCCTGCATTCCGATTCAGCCACGTCCTTCGCTTAGGTCATCCAAAACACCTCCACGTCGTAGTGCTGCAAGGCTCGGTCTTTGGAGACAAGTTGCAACTGATGGGTCTGGGCCTGAGTGATGAGCAAGCGGTCGAACGGATCCCGGTGGTGATCCGGCAGAAACACGGACTCCATCATTTCCTCGGCAGAGGGCTCGATCAGGTGAGAGTGGGATTGCGACATCACCTCTTTTTGCCAATTCCACAGCCCTTGTTCGATTTCAATCTTCCCCTTTTTGAAAAGGAGCGCGACTTCCCAAAATGAAACAGCAGACAGGTACACCAACCCAAATTCCGCCTTGCTGTTGAGCAGGGAGATGAATTCCTGAGAAATGTCTCTCTTTAGGCTCCAAAACACCAAAGTGTGCGTGTCCAGAAGAAAACGATCCACCATCAAATGTAATCCTCCCAAACCCCTTCAATGGGTTTGATCAACTCGTCCGGATCAACAAGGATTTCGATCTTGCAGGTCATTTTATCTTGCCAGTCCCGCTTTGGTGGCTCGGAAGGGACAATTCTCCCGATTTCCTTATTCTTGCGCTGAATGGCGATGGTTTCCCCGGATTCCACCTGATCCAAGTACTCGAACAGATGTTTGCGAAACTCGGTGGCGTTGACATACGTCATGGCATTCTCCTTCTTGAGTGTACATCTAAAATTTAGAGTGTACATTCAATGCCCGAAGATGTCAATCGTAGGAGCGGGCCATGCCCGCGAATCGCAATACGGAGTTCAAGGGAGAGTTGCGGCCAAGCCTTCCGGCAATCTGAGGTCTTGGGTGGCAGGCATGTCTGGGGTGCCGATCAGCAGCGCCTTCGTGCTGGGCAAGTCAGGGGCCGTTGGCAATTTTTTGAGGGATGAGCGTTTCCCGACCTTCTGCCAAACCCAGGCGGTTTCCGGCTCGCTCCGGAAGCAGAGAACCCCCTTGCCCCGGATCACCGAGGGCGGCAGCGTATCGCACCAGATCTCAAAGGCTTTCCGCTCCAAGGCCTCGCCGCTTTGCAGGGCGACACTCCGGAACGGCGGGTGTTCGTGCGAGGAGTGGCTCTCTCCTTCTGCCTTCTGCCTTCTGCCTTCTGCCTTTCCCTGCCTTCTGCCTTCTTCTGCGGACTTCCCAAAAATCAGCGGCGCGGGCACTTGGCCACCGGAGACTTTCAGGCGGGTGGCCAGCGGCGCGAGCTCCTCCAGCCAGCGTTCCAAATCCGTTAGTTCGGCTTCGCTCACCAGATCGGTCTTGTTGACAACGAGGATTTCGGCAGAGCGCAACTGCTCGCGGACGACGCTGCCGACGTAGCGATCCTCGGCGCGGTTGCGGACCTCGGCGGCATCCGCCAACACCACGATGCCATTGGGCTGCAACTCGGGATCAAGCCGGGCGATGTCCATGATGCGCTCCGGCTCCGAAACTCCGCTCGCCTCCACCACGACCTGATCGAACTCGTCAATGCGGCGGACGAGTTGGATGATCGTTTCGATGAAGTCGTCCGCAATGCTGCAACACACGCAGCCGTTCGCCAGCGAGATCGTCTGGCCGTCGTGCGAGGCGATCAGCGACTCGTCAATGTTGAGTTCGCCAAAGTCGTTCACCAGAATGGCGTAGCGCACTCCGGACGGCTCGGCCAGCAGGTGGTTGAGCAGGGTGGTCTTCCCTGCGCCCAGAAAGCCTCCGATCACAGTGAACGCGGTAGGAGAGTGATCGAGAGGCATTGGGCGGATACTTGGGAAGTAAGAAAAGGCCTATTGCTGTCCGGCTCGTGATTCTCTGACAGCGTTCAGGATATCCGGGGTGGTTGCGTCAGTGTCGATGCCGGGCACATCGAACGGTGAGGCCGTGGTGTCTTGCTTGAGCTTCAAGGAAAATGCCGAACCGTCTCTTTTACGAATTTCGACCTCCTCCATCTGTGCGATCGACAGCAGCTTGGATAGATTCTGGCGGGCTTCTGAATAAGTAAACACTTGCATGGGCTACTCCAATAGTTCAATGCCGAGATCGGTGGCAACTTGTTGCATGCGTCTATCAAGCGTGATCAGCGGACACGACAAATATTTTGCGCATTGTAGAAAATAGGCATCGTAAGCGTAGAGGCTAAAGTCCATTGCCAAGCGTAGAGATTTCTGAATATCCACTTCAAGTAGCCGGACTGGAATCCTACTTGCGATCTCAAAGGCTGATTGGGCTTCCGCGAGGGAGATTCGTTGCCGTTTGAACATTGCAGTAAGCGCATTTCCTAGTTCGTAGGGCAGGATTTCTGGAGCAACCGCCTGAGTACCAGGGGTGAGCCGGATGATGCGTTCTTTTTCCGGCTCATTCAATGCCACTGACAAAAAGATATTTGTGTCTGTGACGACATTCATATGAACAATTGTACAATTGAATTGGCGTAGCTCAAGGCCAATTTCTGTGAACCCAGTAGGCCGTTAGCGATTTATTGGGTTGATACCCCCGGAAACGGCGTTCCGCCCACTACGGTGCCCCAGACTCCCACGTTCTTGAGTTGGGCCGGGTCCGCGGCATAGGGGTCGTCCTCCAGCACGGCGAAATCGGCGAATTTCCCGGACTCGATGCTGCCCACGAGATGATCGAGCTTGAGCGTGTAGGCGGCGCCGATGGTGATGGCGTGCAGTGCATCGGCCACGGAAATCTTCTCGTGCTCGCCGAGGGTGCGCCCGGAGGCGGTTTGGCGGTTGACGGCGCACCAGGCCGTGAAGAGTGGTCCTAGCGGTGTGACGGGGGCATCGGAGTGGATCGAGAAATGAACCCCTTGCCGCTTGGCCGTCGCGGTCGCGTCCATGCGGGCCGCACGATCCGGACCCATCGTGAGTTCGAGATGCTGATCGCCCCAGTAGTAGAGGTGATTGGAGAAGAGATTCGCGCAGATTCCAAGCTTTGCCATGCGCCGGAAATGCGCCTCCTCGGCCATCTGGCAATGCTGCAAGGTGTGGCGGTGATCGGCGCGTGGATTGCGGGCCAGCGCGGCTTCGATGGCCCCAATGGTCACTTCGGTGGCTTCGTCTCCATTGGTGTGGATGTGCAGGTGCATGCCCTCGGCGTGGTAGGCATCAACCATCTTTTCGAGTGCTTCCGGCGGCATGTACCACGCCCCTTCCGGGCTGCCGTTGTAGTAGCCCGGCCACTTCAGCCGTGCCGTGAAGCCCTGAATCGAGCCGTCCGCGATGATCTTGCAAAGCCCGAAGTACAGCTTGTCGGAGTTGGTTTTCATCAGTTCCTGCACCTGAGCAATGCCCTCCGGAATCGGCAGTTCCTGCACCCGCAGGGCCGGCACGAAACGCAGGGGGAAGTCCGCCTGTGAGGTCACTTCGCGGTAGGCGGCCACGGTTGCGTCATTGAGCCGTGCGGCGAGGTCGGTAGCGGTGGTCACGCCTGTGTTGCGGGCCAGTGCCGAAAATCGCCAGAAGCTGCGGGCGTCCATCGAATTGAAGAAGGGCACGCCTACGACCTTCTGGATCATGTAATGGGTCGCCATCGAGATCAGTTCGCCTGTGGGCTGGCCGTCCGCATCCTTGAACACGCCCTGCACTTCGGTGGAGGCGTCAATCCCGGCCCGCTCCAGCACGAGGCTGTTGACGTTGATGAGGTGCCCGCTGGCGTGCATGATGATGATGAGACGGCTCGTGGAAACCGAATCCAGATGCTTCACGGTCATGCGCTCGGATTTGTAGTAGATTGGATCGAAACCCCACGCGAACAGTGGCTCGTCTGGATCGTCCATGCGCTGGTCCACTTCCCGGAGCCGCACCAGCAACTGCTCCATGCTCCGGAGTTCCGAGTGCCAGTTCCCATCCGGGTCACGGCGACTAAAGTACCCCAAGTAGGGGTGGTTCCAAATCTGCCCTTCCGGGGCGTGGCAGTGCCCCTCCACGAAGCCGGGCAGCAGCACCTTGTCCGCAAATCGGGTGTCCAGTTCATGCTCCCCCCAGCCAGCAAGCTGGTCGAGGCTCCCAACTCCCAGCACCTTGCCCTCGCGGACGGCCACATGGGTCGCCTCCGGCAGGTAGGAGTTCATGGTGATGATCTTGCGGGCTTGGAAAATCGTGGTCGTGGACATGGGTTCCTTGAATGTATGGTCAAAATCAAACCAACATCCTAACGGATTTCGGCAGGCACGGCTAGGCTTTGCTTGCGTCCCACGCACCACCTAAGCGGCAACGGCTACCCCGACACATCGGCTCAGGGACTCAAGGACTCACCGCCTCCAAACCAAAAAGCCGACATGCCCCGCATGGGAGCGCATCGGCTTTCCAGTTTCCTCCGAAACCCAGACCTTATGGGTCGATTAACAGAACCAAACTTGGAGGTGCGCCTGTTGCATCAATTAGCTCAAGCTTAGGACTTCGGCTGGGGAAAGGGATTAATGCCATTCCTAAGTATGGGAAACCAGTAGGGTCTTTTCAGCTACTGAATTAATAGGATTTGAAACACTAACTTAAAAAAATGATCGATGGACGATAAAGATACCCCTTTTGTTTTAATCGCTAGGGTGAAAGTCAAACCAGGAAAAATTGATGATTATATGAAAATTGCAGCAGTTGTGGATGAGGCTGTTGAAAAAACTGAACCTGGAATGCTACTGCACCATTTTGATTCCAACCCTTCAAATGATTTAGAGTTCACATGGACTGAAGTGTATAAAAATGATGAAGCTCTGATCTTTCATATCAACAATCCGCCAGTAGGCGAATATGTAGAAAAACA
>CAZQXS010000079.1:0-2931 GCA_964597275.1 uncultured Pseudomonadota bacterium
TTTTCATTTATTGCATCTACAGGCATTCTCAACCTTTGAAAAAACTGTGCTATTGTCAGGCCTTCTTGACTGCTTGGATGCTTTGGTATATAAAATCAACGCGGTGCGTTGGCTCATATCAACCCCCCTTACACAAGATTCGATTATAGTTCCACGAACTGTGGTCGGAAGTTTCAATGCCACTCAACGATATAACAGGGAGGATAAATGACATTAAGAGAAGAATTTGAACACACGGGAAACTGGTTTTTCCGGTGGAGAAGTTACCTTCCACTCACAGTAATTATTATATATTTATTGGCCCTGCGTGACTATGAATATCTGGGAAACAATAAACAAACAGAAAACCTTTGGAGGGTATTTTGCCTGATAGTAAGCTTTATTGGTTTATTTATACGCATATTTACTATTGGATGTCTGCCAGAGGGAACTTCTGGTAGAAATACAAAAGAGCAAATTGCTGAAACTCTTAATACAAAAGGCATGTATTCTATTGTCAGAAACCCATTATATTTAGGGAATTTCTTTATGATGTTGGGGGTGGCATTGTTTGTTCATATATGGTGGTTAACCCTTATCTTTATTCTTGTATTTTTGCTATACTATGAGCGTATCATTATTGCGGAGGAAGCCTATTTAGAAAAAAAATTTGAAAATGTGTACCTTGATTGGGTAAATAAGACACCAGTATTTATTCCAAAATTAGGCCAGTATCAGAAAATGAATACTCCCTTCTCTTTAAAGAAAATATTAAGACAAGAATATCATAGTTTTTTTGCTCTTATATTTGTCATGTTTGTACTAGAAGCTACTTGTAGTTTATATGTCGAGAGTGAGCTGAAATTTGATTTTATGTGGGCGGTTTTATTAGGGTTAGGATTCATTATATGGGCAATTTTAAGAGTTTTAACAAAATACACAAAAATTCTATCATAAATGGATTAAAAATGAGATAGAAGGCTGGGGTTGTTGTAATTCCGAGTAAGCTTAGAACACCTTAGTATTCTCGCCCCTCAAACACCCCAAGCGATTACTTATCTCCCACGGAAATACGACTGTAGTGAGCAGAAAACGAGGAGTTTATTTTTCTTATTGAGAAACATTATAAATACACACTCATCTCGATTTAAAAACTCTAGACTAGCAGTGATCTGCGTTAATCTAGAACCTGAGAAAATAAAGAATCGTCCTCTGGGCAGGGGTAGCTATATTTCTCGTTCCTATTCTTAGGTTGAGAAGGAAGCGCAAGCATATTTCTAATCATGGGGGGTGTCAAGACATTGCAGCGCTGTGGCTAGCAGACGTTTGGCCGCTTCGCGGTCTTGTAGTTCGGAGGGGTCGAGCGCGAGGGTGAGTCCGGGAATGGCTTCTTCGAAAAGCGGGGTCGGCTCGCTCAGGCGCGAGGCTTCCACCTGCACATCTGCGCCTGCTAGGCAGTCCTGCCACGTTTCGGTCACGCGCACAGATTTGCCCAGGTCCGCCGCCAGCTTTTCTCCAAAGGCATTGCGGCTTTCCGGACGGCGCGAGTGGATCCGGATTTCCTCGAAGTCAAAGAGGTGATCGAGCAGGCGCACGTTCCAGTAGGCCGAGCCGCAACTCCCAGTGTGTCCGAGAATTCTGGGCTTTGCCGGAGCAAGGTGTTTGGCTCCCACGGCGGTCATCGCTCCGGTGCGCATTTCGGTGATGGCGCTGGCGTCGATCACGGCACGGGGCATTCCCGTGCGAGGGTCGAAGAGGTTGAGCAAGGCCATTTCCGAAGGCAGTCCCTGCTGGTAGTTGTCCACATAGTCGCCGACGATCTTCACCTCGGCTACATTCATTGGGGCAATGTAGCCACGCAGCACATTGAAGTGCCCGTTGAAGGCGGGGTCCGGCACAAGGTGGGTAGCGAGGCTCGATCACGGTTTGGCCGCGACCCTGTGCGGTCAGGCCGGCCTCAAGGCTGTCGAGGATTTCGTCGTTGGAAAGCGACAACTGAGCAATGTCCTCCGCATTCAGGTAGGTGATTTGGGTGTTCGCCACGGTCATTCCTCCTTGTGCTGGCGGCGGGTGTGACCATCAAGTCCGCCTGCGACCGCCCATTCCGCGAACAGTTCGGACTTGCGCTCAAAGCTGCGCGGCTGCCAGCTTTCGGTCAGGTAATCCTCATCGGCGTAGTATTCGGCCAGCCCCCCACACGGGGAATGAACATACCAGAAGTAGGCCGAGGAAATCGGATGCCGTCCGGGGCCAAGTTGCGTCTTCCAGCCCTGTCGGCTGATGTGCAGCCCCCCGCCGAAGACCTCGTGGATGTCCCGGACGGTGAAGGCGACGTGGTTGAGCTTGGGCTGCCCCGTGGGACTCTTGAGCAGGAAGAGGTTATGGTGCCCGCCCTCCGGGGCGCAGCGCAGGAAGGAGCCGTGCTGCGGGTAGCGGTCGGAAACCTGAAAGCCCAGCACCTTCGTGTAGAACGCCTCCGCTTCGGCCAAGTCCGGCACAAACAGCACCACATGTCCCACCTGAAGCGGGGTCGCCCGCTCGTAAACGGGACTGGGTTCGTCCACCCGCCGGGGCGCTCCGGGTGCGTTCATTGCCGAGCCGGAAACGGAAACCTGCTTGCGCTGGGTGACACGGAAAGCCAGCGACAACCCGTTGGGGTCGGTGATCCGGAGAAGTCCGTCTTTGCTCTCCGAAAAAGAAGGTTGGGCCGAAATCCGTTTCCGCAAGGCCGCAAGGTCACGCTTGCCTTTCACGCCCCACACGACTTCCCGCAGGGTCGAGCCGGGTTCCATCGCCGGAGGCAGGGACTTCGCATCGTGGGGCCGCAAGTGGACTTCCGTGCCATCCAGCGTCTCGAACCGGGCGGCGTGCTTGGTGCTGGCCACCTTCTGGAGCCCCCAATCGCTCAAAAACTTCCGGCATTCGGCCATGTCCTCCACGCCGTAGGTGATC
>CAZQXS010000079.1:3031-6314 GCA_964597275.1 uncultured Pseudomonadota bacterium
ATGGCGATGGTCGCTCCAAGGTTGGCCAGCGCACGGGTGACACTGAAGGCGGTGAGGGCGGAGGTCTTGGGGTTGTCCGGAGAAGGCAACCCCTCCAGCACGATCTGGAAATTGCCCGCAGCGGCCCGCACTTCGATTTCGTGGGTGTTGCGCTGGGTGCCGGGGTCGGCGCACAGTTCCACTTCGGTTTCGTCAAAGCCCAACCCGGCGAGGGCGACGGTGGCGGCGACGTTGGCGTTTTTCGGATAGCGCAAGGCGGCTTCGCGGGCGGTTCCTCGAAAGAAGGCCGTGGCCTCCTGCAAGTGATCGAGGTCGCAAGCCTCCTCCGCAGGGGTGCCGCGCCACGCGCCCGGCGGCTTGCGGGAGCGGTAGCGCACTTCGGTCAGTCCGGAGAGCCGCGCCGCCGAGAGAGAGTCCACCGCGCCAATGGCTCCGGCGGGCAACTGGATTTGACGGCCTGATTGCGCGGCGGCGGTTTTCAGGCGGTTGTGCAGTTCGGCATCCGCCAAGGCTCCGATGGAGATCACCAGCAGATCGGTCCCGGATTTCAGCACCGCCTCACCGTATTCCCGGATGGCGGCGTGTCCCGCACACTCGGCAATGATGTCGGGGGAGTACGCCAGCAAATCCTCCAGCCGCTCCACGACCGGGACGTTTGGCCCCACGGCCTGTTGAGCGGTGGCCTGACACCCCGGTTCGCACAACACGCCCACCACGGAAGCTTTGCCCTCAGACGCTTCCGGCAGGTGGCGCAGCACCGTTTTCGCCACCCCGCCGTAACCAATCAATCCAACTCGTTTCATCGGCTTCATTTCGTTTTTACCGGAGGTCCGGCGAAGGGCACCTTGAACGGCCCGATGGCCTGCATGTCCACCTCCACCAGTGCAGGGCCGCTGACGGCAAGGGCCGCCCGGAATTTTTCGCCAAACTCGGGAATGGACCCGACGCGCCAATGCGACACTCCCAGCGATTGGGCGAGCGTGGCGAAGTCCGGAAGCTGCAAATCCGTGAAGTAGTGCCGTCCGCCAAACCGCGCATCCTGAATGTTGCGGATGACTCCGTAGCCCTGGTCGTTCATCACCAGCAGGGTCAGGTCCGCCTGCTCCTGCACGGCGGTGGCGAGTTCCCCAATGTTGAGCATCAACCCGCCGTCTCCGCAGAGCGCGACCGTCTTGCGTCCGTCCGCCCCAAGTGAGGCTCCAATCCCCATCGGCATCCCTTGGCCGATCCCGCCGCCGAGCGCGTGAACGCCGTTGCGGGAATCGGAGAGTTTCGGCAAGCGATTGCCCCAAGTGCTGTTGGAGATGGTCACGTCGCGCACCCAGAGCGCGTCCGGGGGCATCTCCGCTTGCAGCGCGTCCACCAAGGCATCGTAGGGTTCCAGCGTTTGCCGGAGCCGGGTTTCCGCCGACTGACGTGCCCCCGCCAGATCCTCGGCAAAGGTCGGGTCAATTTGCAGCCGCCCTTCCAGCCGATCCGCCAGCCCGGACAACACCACCGCGCTGTCGCCGCAAATGAATCCTGCATTCGGGTACGCCCGCCCATCTGCCGCAGGGTTGGCATCAATTTGAATCAGCGGTTCCGGCAACTTGAGGCGATAGACCTTGGTTTCGTTGCTACGCAGGCGCGAGCCAACCACGAGCATCAGGTCGCAGCTTTGGTAAAACGCCTCTGCGTCCGGGTTCATGTTGAACGACCCCAGCGTGAGGGGGTGGTCTTCTGGCACGATGCCGCGCCCGTTGGTGCTGGTGACCACGCCCACCCCGCATTTGACCAGTCGCATCGCGCCCTCGCGGGCGTGTCGGGCACCTCCACCAAGCCAAAGCAGTGGGCGTTTCGCCGCCGCCAGCCGTTCCGCAAGCTCATCCAAAACGGAGGCTTCCGGATGCGAAATGGGCACGGGCAACGGCGAAAAATTATCGGGCACGGGCAAAGGTGCGGCTTGCACGTCGGCAGGAATTTCAACGCTGACAGGTCCAGTCGGCGCGGTCAGGGCCGTGCGCACGGCTTCCCGCAACACGCCCAGCGCGGAATCCGGCGACCAGACGCGGAACGCCGCCTTGGAAACCGCCCGCAGCATTTCCAACTGCGATTTCGCTTCGTGGATGTAGCCACGCCCCCGGTCGAGGTACGGCAAATCAATCTGTCCGGTGAGGTGCAACAGCGGCGTTCCGGCGGTTTCGGCTTCCACCAAGGCTCCGGCGGCATTGCCCGCTCCGGTTCCGGTGCTGGTGAAGGCGACTCCCAGCGATCCCCGCACACGAGCGTAGGCGTCGGCCATGTTGACGGCTCCGGCCTCGCCCCGGCTGGGCACGAAGCGAATCCGCTCGCGCCGTCCAAGCGCATCGAGCATCGACAGGTTGTGGATGCTGACCACGCCAAAGGCCGTCTGCACCCCGCAGGCTTCCAGAAAGGCGGCAATCGCCTCTCCGGTGGTGATCGTTCGATCAGACATAGCGGGCGATGCCTCCATCCACTTCCAAAGCGGCTCCGGTGATGAACCCCGCCTGTGGCGAGATCAGAAACGCAATTGCCGCCGCCGCCTCTTCGGGCTTGCCAAAACGCCCCAGCGGAATGTTGCGTGATTTGGCCTGCTCCACCAGCCACTCGTCGAGGCCGACTCCTTCCGGAGCCTGCGCCTCGTAGCGCCGTCGCCACTGCTCGGACTCGACCGTGCCAATCAAAATCGAGTTGACCCGGATGCCCTTGGGCGCGAATTCCCGGCTCAGCGAACGCAGCAGGTTCTGCACCCCGGCCCGCGCCGAGGACGTGGCGACCAAGCGCGGCTCCGGCTGGCGGGAAAGCAGCGAGTTGACCACGAGCATCGAGCCGATTTCGGAGCGTTCAAGTTCCGGAAGAAAGGCACGGGTGGGGCGGATCACGCTGAAGTACTTGAGCTGCAACTCCGCCATCCAATCCTCATCCTTCGTGTCGGCAAAGGTGCTGATGCGGGCCTGCCCTGCGTTGTTGACAAGGCCGTCCACCTGTCCGAACCAGCCCAGCACCGCCTCCCGGAACTGCTCCACGGCCTCGGCGTCCAGCACATCGCAGGGAAACGCCCAAACGTCCTCGCCATACTCCGATTGGAAGGTGGCCAGTGCGGTTTCCAAACGCCCCGCATTGCGGGCGCAGAACGCGACCTTTGCGCCCTCGTCCAACAAGGTTTTCACCGTGGCCCGACCGATTCCGGCAGAGCCTCCGGTGACGACCACCACCCGGTTCTTGAGTTTCAAATCCATTTCGAGTTTTTTTCTGGATTACACAAATTCTAATTTCGAGCGAT
>CAZQXS010000079.1:6414-17526 GCA_964597275.1 uncultured Pseudomonadota bacterium
GCCCCAGCCGCCTCCAGCACCCGGTCCTTGATTTCGCCCTCCAAGGTTTCTCGGTCAAACACGGTTTGCGGGCCGGTGATGTTGATGGCGGCGATGATCTTTGCCGAGGAATCCCGGATTCCGCCCCCCACGCTGACGACCCCCGCCTCAAACGCAGAGAGACTGAGCGCATAACCGCGCTCACGCTCCTCGCTCAACAACTGATGGAGTGCCGGAACCGTCGTGGCGGTCTGTTCCGTGATTTGTTGCAACTCGGCTCCTGCGTACAACTGCTGCAATTCCGGCAGCGAAAACTCCGAGAGCAGCACGCGCCCCATCGTGGTGGCGTGGGCCGGAAAGCGGGTGCCGACTCCCACATTGCTCGCCAAGTGCTGACGTCCGGCGATGCGCAGCAGGTACACCACCTCTTGCCCGTCCAGCACGCCCAAATGCACCGAGCATCCGGTCTGCTCGTTGAGGGTCGTCAGGAAGGGACGCACGACTTCCAACAACTCCTGCGAAGCGAGGTACTCGAACCCCAAGTTCAGCACCCGGTTGCCCAACTGGTAGGTCTTGCGCTGCGGGTGGCGTTCGAGGTACTTGAGCTGCTCCAGTGTGTGTGCTAGCCGAAACACCGTGGAGCGCGGCAATTTCAGTTCCCGTGCCAACTCCGACAAGCCCCACTCCTGCTGGCTGTGCGTGAACTTTTCCAGCAGGCGCATGCCCCGCACCAATCCGGGCACGAGGTAACGGTCTTCGGAGGGAACGGCTTGCGTCATTGAAAGCGCCTTTCGTTACCGTGCATAAAAGTGATGGCAACCATCTCCATGTAAGTGCCGCAATCTTTCCTGCCCCGTTCGTGCTGAGCTTGTCGAAGCATGAGCGGGGTTCGCCCCCTTCGACTTGGCCCAGGACAGGCCTCGACAAGCTCAGGACGAACGGTAGGACTGGGAACGTTCAACCAGGTTTTCATGTTACAAGAACTCACGCAAGGCTGTGTTGAATGCTTCCGGCTGCTCAACGTAGCAGGCATGTCCCGCGCCCGGAAGGGACTGATAGCTTGCGTCCGGAATCACCTCCGCGACGCGCTGGCTGTCCGTCTCCGGAGTGATTGTATCGGCGCTGCCGCACAGCACCAAGCTGCGCGTGTTCACCTGCGCGGTGTCCTCGACCAAGTCTCCTTGCGCGAGCATCATCGTGGCCTGTCGGTAGCCGTCCGGACGAATCTGCGCCATTGCTACGCGCACCTGCTCGACGTGTTCTGGTGTCGCAGACTCTGAAAGCAGGCGAGCTGCTCGTGCCTTGGCCACGCCCTCCGGCCCCAACTGCTCCAAGTTGCGCAGGCGTTCCTGAATTTTTTTCGGAAGCGGGTCGTTGGGTTGCATTCGATAGCCCATCGCGCAGGAGGCCAACACCAAACTCGTGGCGCGGTCGTATTTCCGGACAAAGGCCGCCGCCATCAGCGTTCCCAGCGAGTGCCCAACCAGGTGACATTCCGGCACTTGCACCGCGTCTAGAAACAGAGCCAGAGCTTCCGCATAATCTTGGGCGAGAGGACGAGGCTCAAGCAACGGGGATGAGGCTCCGTAGCCGGGTGCGTCCCATGCGATCACGCGGAACTGCCCGGAGAGCGCAGAAAGCTGATTGCTCCACGATCCCGAATTGGAGCCGATGCCGTGCAGCAGTACCAAGGGCGGACCCTCTCCGGATGCCCGGAAGCTGAACTGCCGATTTGCTGTGGCAATCGTTTGTCGGTCAAATGACAGATTCATTTCCAAGCTTGTTGATTTTCAACCACAGAGAACACAGAGTCTTGATTTTTCATGGTATTTTTTTCTCTGTGATCTCTGTGCGATTTGTGGTGAGTTTCCATCAGTTGAACACAAAGCCGCCGTTGACGGGCAACACCTGTCCGGTGACGAAGCCCGCCTGTTCCGACAACAAGAAGCTGACCGCCCCCACCACGTCTTCCGGGAACTGCGCTCGTGGGAGGGCACGTCCGCTTTCGTAGAGGTCGTGTCGCTCCTGCGGAACGTAGTCGGTGGATTCGCCCCGCACCAGTCCGGGCGCCACGGCGTTGACGGTGATGCCGTCTGGTCCCAACTCGCGGGCGAGCGAACGGGTCATGGCGATCACGGCTCCCTTGCTGGAAACGTAGTGCAGCAACTTTGGTGCGCCCCACAGCGCGGTGTCCGATGCGAGGTTCACCACCCGTCCGGAGTCCGAGCGCCGCAACAGCGGAGCCAGCGCCTTGACCGCCAGCCAAGTGCCCCGCACGTTGATGCGCATCACCGCGTCCCAGGTTTCGAGATCAATTTCCTCAAAGCTCTTTCCGCCAATGCCCGTGGCCAGTGCGGCGTTGTTGACCAAACCGTCAATCCGTTCGTAGCGTTTCGTCAACTCTGCGGAAAGCGCATTGACTGAATCCGGGTCAGCGACATCCACTGGAAAGAAACTTGCCGTGTGTCCAGCGTCTCGAAGGGCCGTTTCGGCCTGCTCACCCCACTCCGCATTTTTTTCGGCGATCACGACCTCCGCCCCGTTCTGGCAGCAATGCTCGGCAAAGGCCCGCCCCAAGCCGCGCCCGGCCCCGGTGACGACGACGATCCGACCTTTCAACAACGCCATCGAGCCAGCACGGTCAAAGTTGCGGACGTTTGACCTTCGCCAGCGGATGATCCGGGGGATAGGTCGGCTTGACCGGCTTGGGAGTGCCGAGCATCACGCACATCAGCGACTCTTCGATGCCCTCGTTGACCAATCCCCGGTACACGCCCGGAGGCACCGAAATCAGGTCGCGCTCCTTCAGGTGGGTTTCCCAGGTCTCGCCCTCGTACTCGAACATCAGGCGAATCTTGCTGCCTCGCAAAATGAAGAACACTTCCTCCGCATCCACATGAACGTGCATCGGCCCCTCGCATCCGGCGGGCAACACCATCGTCGAGAAGGTGAAGTGTTCGGCCTGCACCGTGTTGGAGTCCGAGGAGACTCCGGCGGCTCCGGTGCCGAGGTAGCGCATCTGCGCCCGACGGTACTTGGGGTCGTAGTCCGACTGAAACTTGAGCGCGTTCCAGTCCAGCGAGCGGGTTTCGTAGCGGGCGATCTTCTGGTTCATCCAAGATTCCAGCGACTCGCCTTCGGGAATCACGGGGGTTGGGGATTCGGTCGTCATAAGCTTTCCTCGGTTTGCAGTTACAGCGTTTGTTGGGGCGTCAGCGATTTCAGTGGAACATCAGCTCAATTGGCCAGGTCACGATTTCTGGAAACGAAAACACGATGGCAATGGCGAGGAAGTCGCAGATCAGGAACGGAATGGCCGCCTTGTAGATGTCGCCCATGTTGGTGCCTTGGGGGGCGACGGCCTTCATCACGAACAGGGCCGCTCCCAAGGGCGGCGAGGTCGCTCCGGTTTCGATGGCGATCAGGTAGAGCGCGGCGAACCAGATGGCGTCAAACCCGAACTCCTCGACCGTGGGAATGAAGATTGGCAGCGTGATCAGCATGATCGGCAACGGCCCCATGAACATCCCCAGCAGAATCACGGAGAGGATCATCAACAGGATGATCTGCTCCTTGCTGATCTCCAGTCCGATGATGAACTCCACCATGCCCTCGGTGGCTCCGGTGTAGGCCAGCAGTTGGCTGAAACCCAACGCCCCCACGATGATGAACAGCACCATCACCGAAACGTGGGTGCTGTTGATCATGGAGTCGGCGAACACCTTGAAACTCAGCCGTCCCTTGAGGGCAGCGAGCGTCATGACCGCGATGGCTCCGGTCGAAGCCGCCTCAGTCGGGGTGGCGATGCCAAAGAAAATCACGCCGACGACCGAGAAGATAATGATGCTCAGAAACAGCACGTTGCGGATTCCGGCCTCAAGCTTTTCCCGCCACGGGGTCGGCTCCACGTCAAAGACGGGTGCAACTTCCGGATCAATCGTGCAGTAGCCGAGAATGTAAATCGCATACAGCACGGCCATCAGCAAGCCCGGAAGGATGATGGCGATGAGGATTTTGCCAATCGACAAATCGCCGATCACGCCAAGGATCACGGCGAGCGAACTGGGCGGGATCATGATTGCCAGCCCTCCGGAGCCAAGGATCGGGCCGAGCGACATGGGCTTCTTGTAGCCGCGTCGCTCCATTTCCGGAACCAGCGCGGAGCCGAGCAGCGCGATGGACCCCATGCTGTTGCCCGTCAGTGTGGAAAACAGCACGCCCCCGCCCACGGCCATGAAGGCGAGGCGCCCCCGGAGTCGGCCAAACCACTTGTCCAGCGTGTCCACGAGGTCCATCCCCAGCTTGCTGTGGAACATCACCTCCCCCATGATCATGAACAAGGCAATGGGAATCAGCGTGAAGCTGGCCAGCGCATCGGTCGTCCGGAACACCAATTGCTCAATGCCCGCCGCGCCTCCCATGATGAGGTAGCTGCCCACCATGTTGATCGCCATGAAGGCAAAGGCCACCGGCACGTTCAGGGACATCAGCAGGATCAACGCACCGACGATGAGGCCGAAAATCTCCCACCATTCCATCACGGAGTTTCCTGTGAGGGTGGCATTGAAGGCTCGTTTTGAAACACCTCGAAGAACTTGAGCAAGAACTGCAAGGCCATCACAAAGAAGCTGATGGGGTAAATCAGCGTGAGCCAGTAGCTTTTGGGAGCCAGCACGGTGACTTCACGCGCCCCCGTCTCAATCTGGTCCAGCAACACCGTGATTCCGTGCCACGTCGCCATCGCGCAAATCGAGACTCCAAGGACGGCGATCAGGGCGGTGACCAGCGACTGACCCACGGGAGAGAAACGCTCCACCACCAGATCAATGGACACATGCCGATTGTGCTGCACCAGCCACGGCGCGCCCAAAAAGGTCAGGTAGAGCAGGGAGTACTCGCTGACCTCCACCACCCAAATCTGGCTCACGTCCCAGAAAAACCGCGAGAGGATCTCCAGAAAGATGATGAGCGTGATGAAGGACAGAAATCCGGCTCCCAGCACGGCCATGCCGTAGCTGATCCGGTCCAGCGCACGGGAGAGGAGAGCGATCGACATCTCAGAAGCTCGGAGGGCAAGCCGCCGCTCAGAAGACTGAACAGCGGCTTCTGTTTCGTCGTCGGTGGCTCAGTCCACCAGCATGGCCTGCAATTCCGGCCCAACGTCCGGCGCCTTGCTGTTGAGAGTGGCCCAAGCCGCATCCAACACCAGTTTTCGGAAGTGGTCGGCATCAGCCCCGGTGAGCGTGATGTCCTTCACGCCTGCTGCGGTGATTTCGTCATCCGCCTTGGCCAGGAAGTCCGTCCACTCCGAGTCAATCTGCGGAGCAAGCGTGTTTCGGAAGTAATCCAGCACACGCCCTCGCAGGCCCGGCGAGAGCTTGTTCCATGCCGCAGGGTTCACCAGCACATGGAAGCCCGCGCGATACGCCCCCGGCTTGAGGATGTAGTGGACCATGCCCTGGAAACGCTTGGCCCCGTATGTCTTGCCCTGCACGAAGCCGTCAATCATGCCGCGCTCCATGGCGGTGTAGATTTCGCCCATCGGCAGCACCAGCGGGCTTCCGCCCATTGCCTTGACCATCGGCAGCACCGTCGGGAAGACGCGGATCTTCTTTCCGGAAATGCCCTCGATGCCGTCAATCTTGTCCCGCAGCATGATGTGGAACTGGATCGCCGTTGCCGGGATTTCCCCCAAGAACACCAGACCCTTTTCCGCATGGATTTCCGTCATGCGGTCGTAGTAGCCCGTCTGCTTGATCTCGTTGTAGGTTTTGAAGGAGAGGTTGGTCGCCGAGGCCGAAGCCACCAGTCCGGAGTAGTAGCTGGGGCTGGTGATCGTCATGTCCATCGAGCCATTGCGCACCGCATCGGGCTGCTTGAAGGGCGGAACAACCTCCGGGCCGCCGCGCCAGCGCAGCTTGAGTTCGCCCTTGAACTCCTGATTGATCGCGTCAATGAAGCGCTTGAAGGCAATCGCGATGGAGGCCTTCTTGGGGGTCATCGTGACGACGTTGAGTGACGCCTCGGCCATGGCCGTCGAAGCCAGTCCGCTCGTCAGCAACAGCCCGGCAGCGGCCAGAGCGGTGAAGCTCCGCATCCAGTGTTTTCCTAATTTGCGCATTTTGTCTCCTTGGTTTGAAGAATGGGAAAACCCTCGCCCAGCGCGGCCCCACGCCACGGAAGCCGAGGGATTTTGCACACAGCCGTTGTGACTGCAATTCTGCTGTCTTTGGTCAAGCCGGACCCGGACAGACTTGGAAAGTCGCCCGTCGCTCGCCAATGGCCGGACAGCGCGGCCATTGCAAAAAGTTCAGTTGGGCGGCCACTCCCCCAGCCGCTTCATCTCGGCCTGAAAGTTCGCCTCGGTCCAGTCCCCGTCCTGCGGAGGCCGCACTCCGGAAGCGTTGAGCCGGGCGACGAGTCCGGGGAGGTCGTACACCTCGTCCCCAAACGCCGCCTGCATGGCATCCGCCAGTGCCTGTTCGTAGTCCGTGGGCACCGCCGCACGGGTCTGCCACGGAATCAGCGCAGGAGGATCGTAAGTTTCCAGATATTGTGGGCCACCCTTGTTGTCGTGGTCCTTGCTCAGCCAGGGGTTCCAGTCCATGTGTGTTTTATCCATGAGCGGTCTGGGCCTCCACCTGCTGTTGCGCCAGCACCCACAAGTCCCGGCGGATCTTGGTCAATCCGGCATCGTGCTGGTAGAGCGTTTCCTGCGTGCGGGCGTTGTCCTGCATGGCTTCCAGCACCACGCGGTCCTGCTCCAGCACCTCCCAGTGCAGCCCCTCCAGCCGCTGCTTGTAGAGAAACCGCCAGGCATCCCGCTCCCAGCCAGACACCTTGCGCACCCGCCAGAAATAGACCTGGCAGACTTGTTCGGTCACGGGCGTGACGAAACCGATGATCGTGAAGCTGCCGCCCGGGCCGGCGTTCTTGCGGTAGGGGATCGCCAAGCGCATCCAGAAGGCTCCGGTGTCCGCAAACTCCACCCAGTCGAAATTGACCCCGCGCTGACCCTCCTTCTCGAACATCCAGCCCTGTCCGGTTTCGGACAGTTGCATTTTCGCGGATTTGTCGCCCATGGACATCGAGTGCGACTTGGCGTGCAGATACGCCCCGTGCATGGGGTCCATCACGTTGTCAATCGCATAGCGGTAGTTGCAACGCCAGAGCGCGGTGCAGAGGAAACTGCCGTAAGCGTCGTCCGTGAGTTCTTCCGGAAGCTGCAACTCCACTGGGTCGGGCTGCTGCTCGTCGCCAAAGTACGCGAAGATCGCCCCCTGCACCTCCTTCGTTGGATAGCTCCGCACCTTGCGCTTGCCCTCCATCGGGCATTTTTCCACCGCCGGAACCCGGACCACCACGCCCTCGGAATTCACCTCCACACCGTGATACCAGCAGGCCAGCCGGTCTCCAAGGTTCCAGCCCAGCGATATCCGCGCTCCCCGGTGCGGACAGCGGTCCTCGATCACCTGCGGCACTCCGGAGGCATCCCGCCAAATCGCCAAGTCCTCGCTCAGGCGTGTGACCCCCAGCGGGTTCTCCTGCACCATCCAGCTTGGCGCAATCGGATACCAGCGTTGGCGCAACCCCCGGTTGAGCAACTGCTCCACCTCCTCACGTTTGGCCTTGGGTGCGGTCATTGTCCTGTTGGGCGATGCGATTTTTCAGGTTTTGTGTTTCATATAGGAAACAAAGTTTCAAATATAATACAGAATGTCTGCAAGAGCGCAAGTATTTTTATTCGGTAGTGGCTCCGTTGAAAATGACGGCTCCTCTCATCGGGCGAAGCGGAGCGCAGACCCGGAATCCCGCACTGTCTCAAGTCGCGTCTGAGTTTTTTGGGCACGAGGAATTCACCCTCACCCGTCAGGGGGGCGACAAGGAACGCCTGAGCGTGCTGGTCGAAGCCGCCGCCTGAACCGCACTTCTCTTCCCCTTTCCATCACTGGGCAGCAGGCGCTGGTTGCCGAAGTGCGTCTAACCCGATAGGATTGTTAGGGCCAAGGTGTGGCTTTTAAGGCACCTTGGATTCTGCAACCAATGATAACCCTGCAATCCTCTTCAGCATCGCCATGACCAGCAACTTCAGTGACTCACACGTCATCCGCAAGCCCGCCGTTTCGTCCAACGGGGGCATCGTCGCCTCGCAGCACAAGATCGCCTCGCAGATCGGGGCGCAGGTGTTGGCAGAGGGCGGAAACGCGATGGACGCCGCCGTGACCACCGCCTTTGCGGTGGCGGTGTTGGAACCGTGGATGAGCGGCATCGGCGGAGGCGGGCACATGATGGTCCACGATGCTCCCAACGCCACCACCCACGCGCTCAGTTACGGCATGATCGCCCCGCTGGAACTGGACCCGGCGGACTATCCGCTCTCTGGGAGCGGCCTGTCCTCGGACCTCTTTCCGTGGCCGGAGGTGGTGGACGACCGCAATTCGCTTGGCCCAACCTCGATTGGTGTGCCCGGACAGGTGGACGGGATGCGCGTGCTGCTGGAGCGTTTCGGGACGCGCTCATGGGAGGAGGTGTTGGCCCCGGCGATTGCACTGGCGGAGGAGGGCATGCGCATTGACTGGTTCGCCTCGCTGGTGATCGGCACGGCCACGCCAATTCTCAACCGCTACCCCGCCAGCCGGGAGATGTTCCTCGACGACGGCTTTGCGCCGATTCCGCCGTGGTCGCCCACCACGACCCTGCGCAAGCCCTTCCCGAAGCTGGCGAAAACCCTGCGGCACTTGGCGAAGCACGGCCCCCGCGAGTTTTACGAAGGCGACCTCGCCCGCTCCATCGTGGACAGTATCCGCAAGGCCGGGGGCTGCCTCTCATTGGATGACCTCCGGGGCTACGAGGCGCAACTGCTGAAGCCGCTGGAGGTGGATTATCGCGGCACCAGCATCCGCGTGATTCCTGAGTTGAACGCCGGGCCGACGCTGGTGGAGGCACTCGGCGAACTGACGGAACGGATGACTCCGGAATCGGTTCCGGCGGGACACACGTTTTCCATGATCGCAACGGTCTTGCAGGAGGTCTATGCCTCCCGGCTGGAGCGCATGGGCGACGTGGAGGGCGGGCGCGGGCCTTCCTGCACCACGCATCTCTGCGTGGTTGACAAGGAGGGCAGCATGGTGACCCTCACGCAAACCCTGCTCTCGATCTTCGGCAGCAAGTTCGTGGTGCCGGAGTCCGGAATCCTGATGAACAATGGGCTGATGTGGTTCAACCCGGAGCCGGGGCATCCCAACTCAATGGTGCCGGGCAAGCGGGCGCTGGCGAACACCTGCCCCGCGATTGGCCTCCATGAACGCGGCGGCTTTGCCGTGGGCGCGTCCGGAGGGCGCAAGATCATGCCTGCCGTGCTGCAACTGATCTCCTTCCTGCTCGACAGCGGCATGACGCTGGACGAAGCGATTCACCATCCGCGCATTGACGTGAGCGGTGGGGAAATCGTGGTGGCCGACCGCAAGCTCCCGGAAGCCGCTCAGCAGGCGCTTGCCGAAAAATTCTCGCTGCATCCCACCGACCGCGTGGCCTTCCCCCTGCCCTTCGCCTGTCCCAGTCTTGTGCAGCGCGAGGACGGCGTGAACCACGGAGGCTCCGAGATTTCCTCGCCGTGGGCCGATGCCGTGGCGCAGCCAAATGCCTGAACGGTTTTGCCCGCTTCTCCCTTAAACGAAATGCACCCAATGAGATCGACAACGCACCCAATGAGACCGACGCGAAAAGCTCGACAACTGAGGAATGGGCTGTTGCTTCTGCTGGTGGCCGGACTGCTGGCAAGCTGCGGGGTTCCGTCACTGCATCGTTCCAAGGCGCTTCAAGCCCTGGCCAAAGAGGGAAAGTACGGACGAGTCCACGCTTGGGACAAGGAGGAGGTGCCTCACAACATTCCGGTGCTCATGCCCAAAGAGGCGCCAGTGATCATTTCAGATTTTCACAGTCGAATGGGCGCAAAAAGCGGAAGCCGTTCGCAACGCCACCAAGGCATGGACATCTATGCGCAACCCGGCACCCCTATTCTCGCCGCTGCGGAGGGTCAGGTTCTTGAAGCCGTGGTGGAAAGCTGCTGGGGGCCGACGATCCTCATTGACCACGGGAAGGATGTTTCGGGAAACCGCCTGCTCGCGCTTTATGGGCACTTGGGCGACATGTGGGTGGAACACGGCGAGCAGGTGAAGCGCGGTGAGCAAATCGCGGTCATGGGGCCACCTCATCCCAAGTGCGGGGCCGGCATGGAACACCTGCACTTCCAGTTGGCCCGCCAAGCCCGAGGACCAGACAAGAGGAATACGTGGGGGTGGGGCTATTTTTTGAGAGATGGGAACCGCTCTCTCAACCCCCACCGCTTCTGGGCCAACGGTCCCGGACGGGTGACCTGCTTTCGGAAAGGAGAGGTTTACCCGGAAGGCACGCTGACCTACCCCGTGGCCTGCCTCCCCGTGCCCGAATCGCAATTGCAGGCTTGGGTCACTGCTGAATGATCACGTCGTCGTCCGGAGGCGGACTGACCGTGAAGTGCCGTCGCAGGCGCGACTTGAGCCATTCGCGGATCGGGTAGCGCGTTGGCGGGAAGAGCAGGATCAGCCCCGTCAGGTCGGTCAGGAATCCCGGCGTGATCAACACCAAGCCTGCCGCCACGATCAGTGCCCCGTCCAGCAAATCATCCGCAGGCGAACGCCCCTCCAGCGCCGATTCCCGCACCCGCAGCAGCGTGTTCAATCCTTCCAGCCGGGCAAGGTACGCCCCCAGAAATCCGGTTCCCAGCACAATCCCCAGCGTGGGCAGCGCCCCCAACTGTCCCCCAATCTTGATGAGCAGGTAGAGTTCCACCGCCGGAATCACGGTGAAGGCGAGGAAGAGCTTGAAGAGCATCAGGATGGTTGGATCGTGTGGGTTCGGCAGCCTTCCTGATTATTCCGGGGATGGCGCAAAGCCGCAAGTGAGAGGTGAAAAGCGGGTGTTGGTTCAGCCGCGGAGTCGGTGGTGGTGCCGTGTTTTCTCGCGGCAGGGCGGCACGTCACTCACGACCTGCCCGCCGTGGTTGCGGAGACAATGCAGGCTGCTCCGGAAACCAAAGTGCGGCTGCTCCCGCACTTGGGGGCGTTCGCCGGCCTCTCCCAGCTTTTGTTGCAA
>CAZQXS010000080.1:0-17395 GCA_964597275.1 uncultured Pseudomonadota bacterium
CACAGCCAAACGCATGTACTGTACTCCTTTTTCAAAAGGTTGCAATCTTTTTTTTGTCATCGAAATCGAAATCGAACCCAACCCCGATGGCGATGCTGGATTCCCGCCTGCGCGGGAATGACGGTTGTTTGCCGCGGATTCTCGCGGAGGCCCATGTTCTGGATGCCCGCCTGCGCGGGAATGACGGTCAGGTGGACTGCCGAATGACCCACTCCTTGAGGATTTCATCCATGCGGGTTTGCCAGCCGGGGCCGGTGGCCCGGAAATAATCCAGCACCTCCGCAGAGAAGCGGATGCTGGTTGCCCGTTTGGGCCGGGACATCGGGGGCCTTCCTCGTCGGCGCAACAGCCGTGTTGCGGTTTCCTCTCCCACAAGTTGGCCCAAGCCCTCCTGAGCCGGGCGCATGTTTGCGAAGTCCGCTTCGGTCAGTTCCGGGATTTCCGCCGCCTCCCACTCCTCAGCGGTGGCCCATTCCGGTCGCTTGGGCGTAGAGCCTTTGTTCTTTTGCATTCGCTTTCCTCAACCCGATAATACGGATTTTCTCATTTCGCTTTGTGAACACCAGCACATGCAATCTTGTTCCAATGAACCCCGATGCGACATTCCGAACCTCCCCATAATCACGTCGCTGGTCTTCCATGACCAACGCAGTGGTCCAATCAAAGTCATCACTTCTTGAAAAATCCACCCCATGCTTGGCCTTGTTGAGGCGGCGCTTTCGCTCGTCCCATTCGTAGTCCATGAATTAGTGTATCCACAAAAAATCAGCACCACAAGCAGATTGTGTCCTCGCAAATGATGGTCTCCTTTTGCCACGGATTCTCGCGGAGGCCCATGTTCTGGATGCCCGCCTGCGCGGGAATGACGGTTGAGGAGAGATCCGTCGGTCGCCCCCACTACCATTATTTTTGGTGTTTGGTGTGGAGCCGCCGGACGTGATGCCGGAGGCGTTCCAGCAGGAAGGTCACGTCGGCCTGAGAGGTCGCCGCGCCGAAGCTGATGCGCAGGGAGGCTTTGGCCTCTGCGCGGCTGCGGCCCTGAGCGAGCAGCACCGGACTCGCCTCAAGCGCACCCGACGAACACGCCGATCCGGTGGAAACTGCAAGTCCGTCCAGGTCGAGCGCGATCACGAGGCTTTCCCCGCTCAAGCCACGGAAGCCGAAGTTGAGCGTGTGGGTCAGGCAGCACTCGTCGCCGGGGCTGTTTTGGAAAAAACCCTCCAGTTCCTGAAGTCCGCCGAGCAGCGTTTTCCGCAAATCGGTCCAATGCGCCTGCAACGCCTCCCGCTGTGCCGAGTGCCACGCGACCGCCTCGGCAAAGCCGTGGGCCAGCCAGTCGTTTTCGGTGCCCGCCCGCCGCACGCGCTCCTGCCGTCCGCCCGTGATTTGCGGAGCGAGGGGCGTTCCGGGCCGGACGTAGAGCAGGCCCACGCCTCGCGGGCCGCCGAGCTTGTGCGACGTCGCCGTGGCATAATCCACGCCGGACCACGCGACCGGGAGTTTCCCGAACACCTGCGTGGCATCGGTGTGGAAGCGTGCACCGTGCGCTTGGCAAAGCTCGGACAACTCGGCAAGGGGCTGAAGCGCGCCCGTTTCGTTGTTCGCGGACATCACGGAAACCAGCGCGGTTTCCGGACGCAAGGCGGCTTCCAGCGCCTCCGGGGTCACGATCCCCTGTGCATTGACGGACAGTTCGGTTATGCTGAGGTTGGAACGGCGAGCAAGCACACGGGCGGTTTCCAGCACCGAGGGATGCTCGACGGCGGAAACCACGAGATGCCCCGGAGCTTCGGATTCGGCGAACTGCCGGAGGACGGCGTTGTTGCTCTCGCTGCCCCCACTGGTGAAGCAGAGGCTTTGCGCAGGCACTCCGGCTTCCTTCGCAATGCGGCGGCGGGCGTCCTCCAGCACGGCGCGGGCTTCGCGTCCGGCGCGGTGCGGGCTGGACGGATTGCCCCGACAGCGCGGGGCCACCGCCTGCATCGCCTCCCAGACTTCCGGGAGCAGCGGCGCGGTCGCGTTGTGATCCAAGTAAACGAGTCGGTCTGCCGACATCACTTTGGCTGAGGTTGAAAATTGCGAATCCGGATCATTTCATGTTTGGCGGTGCTGGGAGGCTTGCTGGGCGGCTTCGGCTCGGCCACGCCTGTGTTGGCGCAGGGCTTCAACTTCTTTGGCAGCCCGCCAAAAAAGGAGGCGCCTGCGGCGGTCATCGTCCCCAAGCCCAAGCCCAAGCCGAAACTCCGACTGGAGCCGACCCCAGCCAAGCCCAAGCCGAAACCCAAGCCTGCCGCGCCTCCCAAGCGTTCGGTCTCGGACGTGCTGTTCGTGATGGACACCTCCGGCTCCATGGACGCGCCTGCGCCCGGAGCGCGGGTCAGCAAGCTCGACTCCGCCAAAAAGGCACTGCGCTACTTTGCCAAGCACATGCGCGAGGGCACGCGCTTCCAGCTCTGGACCTTCAACGCCCGCATCCAGCAGCAGCCGAACTCTCCCGCTCTGAAGTCCGGCTCCCGCACGGTCGTCTTCGAGCCGATCGGCCCCTCCGGGTCTGCCGTGCGTCGGCACCTCGGCGGGGTCATTGGCGATCTCGACACGCGAGGCGGCACCAACCTCTACGAAGCGCTGAACCGCGCGATCCGCTACTTCCGCAGTTCCGCGTATCAGGTGCCCAAGGGCACGAAACGCCGCAAGGTCGTGGTCGTGCTGGCCGACGGGCAGGACGATGACCTCTCCCCCATCAAGCTCCACCATGTCCTCGCCAGCAAACGCCAGCATCCGCAGGTGAAGATCCGCACCATCGGCTTTGGCATCACCAAAAACGATCCGCTCTACCACACCCTCTGCCAGCTTGCGTCCGATGCCAAAAGCTGCACCGTTGCCAAGGACGCCGCGCAGCTTCAGCGGATTCTGCGCTCGTTCACGGGCTCCTGACGATTCCTCGCTTTTGCCAAATTTACCGCAGAGTCACAGAGAACACCGAGAAAAAGAAGCTCCTCTGTGGCTCTGTGGTGAAAAATCCGTCAAACCCCAAGGTGGCGGTGCTGGAGGGCTTCATCGGCCTGAAGGGCGGCAGAATCACCGCTCCAGACGACGCGCCCTTTTTCGAGGATGTGGTGTCGGTCGGCAATGCGCAGGAGGGTGTCGAGGTTTTTGTCCACCAGCAAAATGGAGAGGCCAGACGCCTTGAGTTGCTGGAGGCAGGCCCAGATTTCGGCCCGGATGAGCGGGGCCAGCCCTTCGGTGGCCTCGTCGAGGATGAGCAGGTGGGGGTTGGTCATGAGGGCGCGTCCGATGGCGAGCATCTGCTGTTCGCCTCCGGAAAGCTGATTGCCCATGTTCTCCACACGCTCGGCCAACCGGGGAAACAGCGCCAGCACGCGCTCCAGCGTCCACGGGTCTGCCAATCCCGCACGATTCGCCGCCGTCGCCACAAGGTTTTCGCGCACACTGAGATTGGGGAACACCTGCCGTCCTTCCGGAACCAGCCCGATGCCCGCCTGCGCGATGCGGAATTCTGGCCAGCCGCTCACGTCCCGGTCCCGAAAGCGCACGCTCCCAGACTTGGCCGGAACCAGCCCCAGCAGGGTGTGGATCGTGGTGGTCTTGCCCATGCCGTTGCGTCCGAGCAGTGTGACCACCTCCCCGGCTCCAACGTGCAGGTCCACCCCGAACAGCACCTGGCTGCGCCCGTAGGCCGCCTCCAATCCGCGCAGTTCAAGCATGTCTGCTACTTGCGAAAACGGTCGCCCCGAACGTCATGCCCCAAGCGCCTCTGAGTGCAGATACCGAACCGGAAGAGGCTCAACCGCTTGCCAAGCCTCTGAGCCATACTCTGCCTGCCACAAGTCGTACTTGCCCTGCAAATTCATCCAAAGCTGAGGAGTCGTGTCGAAAACACGCGCCAGGCGCAGAGCCATTGCTGGGGTGACTGAACCTTTCCGGTTCACGATTTTTGAAAGCGTTTTGCGAGACACATTGAGCCGGGCAGACAACTCCGTTAATGTCAGGGAAAGCGGAATCAGGTAATCCTCCTTGAGGATGGTGCCTGGATGGGTGGGTTGTCTCATCTGCTTCTGCATCGGATATTCCTCAGTGGTAGTCGTCATAATCGACAAGATGGGCATCGCCGTCGCTGAACTCAAAGAACACTCTCCAGTTTCCAGAAACTCTGACTGCGTACCGGCCTTTTTTGTCTCCACTCAACGGATGGAACCCGGAGCCGGGGTAGTTCATGTCTCGAAGTTCTTGAGCGGCATCAAGGCGATCCAAGATTCTCGCAAGTCGGTTGGCGTGTTCAGCAAGAATCCCTTTCTTGCTCCCGGAGTGGAAGAAGGTCTCAAGACCTTTGTGCCTAAAGGATCGTATCATCTCCAAAATGTAACCGATAAGGTTACAAAAGGCAAATGCAATCATGGTGTAACTCCGCTCAACCGGCGGCGGAATCTTCCCCCAAATACGCGGCCCGGACCTCCGGGTTGGCGCGGATGGCTTCGGGGGTTCCGGTGGCAATGTCCCGGCCATAGACCAGCACGGTGATGCAGTCGGCGAGCGCAAACACGGCATCCATGTCATGCTCGACGAGCAGCATGGTCACGCGGCCTTTCAAGCTGCGCAGAAACTCCACCATCGCGGCTGATTCCTCGGTCCCCATCCCGGCCATCGGCTCATCCAGCAGGAGCAGCTTGGGTTCGGTCGCCAAGGCCATGGCGATTTCCAACTGCCGCTGCTGTCCGTGGGCCAGCACCCCGGCGATTTCGTCCTCCAGCCCGGACAGCCCCACCTGCGCCAGCACCGTGCGGGCCGGATCGCGCAAGACGCTCTCGCTGCGGGCACTTTTCCAAAAGCGAAAGCTGTGGCCTGCGTGAGCCTGCACGGCAAGCGCGACGTTGTCAAGCACCGTGAGGTCGAGGAAGAGGCTCGTGACCTGAAAGGACCGCGCCAGCCCCAGCCCGGTGCGCTCATGGACCGGGAGCGGGGTGAGGTCGCGCCCGTCAAAGTGGATGCTTCCAGAATCTGGTGGCACCAGCCCCGTGAGTTGGCCGATCAGCGTGGTCTTGCCCGCGCCGTTCGGCCCGATGAGCGCGTGGACCTCTCCCGCCGCCACCTCCAGATCGAGGTGGTCCGTGGCGACCACGCCGCCAAAGTGCTTGTAGAGCTTCTGGACGTGCAGCATCAGTCGGCGCTCTTCGGTTGCAGACGCCCCTTGATGATCTTGCGTGTTGCGGTCAGCGGCATCTCGCCAACAATCTCCAAGCGTTCCGGCAGTTTCAGCTTGGCGATCTTGTTCCCCAGCAGGTACTCGCAGAGTTCCGGCAACGTCACCTCATCCGCGCCCGCCAGCGTCACGAAAGCACAAGCCCGCTCCCCCAGCACCTCGTCCGGCACGGGCACGATGGCGGACTGCCCCACCTTGGGATGGCGGTCGAGCAACTCCTCGACATCACGGGGGTTGTACTTCACGCCGCCTCGGTTGATGATGTCCTTCGTCCTTCCGGTGATCGCCACGTTCCCGTCCGCATCCACCGTGGCCAGGTCGCCTGTGCGGAACCAGCCATCCGCCGTGAAGGCGTTTCGGTTCGCGTCCTCGTTCTTGAAGTACCCCGGAAACATGAGGCTGCCCCGCACTTGTAGTTCTCCCTCATTGCCCTGCGGCAATTCGGCCCCGTCTGCATCGGCAATCCGTGCCTCCGTGCCCGGACTGGGCCGACCCGCCGAGCAGGCCGCCAGCTCGATGGGATCCTCCGGGCGGGTGTAAAGTCCCGCCTGAGTTTCGGTCATGCCCCAGAGCTGGGTGATCTTCGCACTCGGAAGTTTTTGGGCAAAGCCTTGGGCGAGGTCCGGCGGCACTGCGCTTCCGGACAAGATTGCCAGCTTCAACGACGAGGCATCATGTCGGTCAAACAGGCCCGCACCAAGACATGCGGCGATGTGGGCGGGAGCCGCGAACAGTGCGGTGGGCTTGAGGGTCTCGACCGCCTGCATCAAGTCCGGGGGCGTGAACACGGGCAGCAACGCCACCGATCCGCCAACGCTCAGGGCCAAGTGGACGCTGTAGAGCGCAAACAGATGACCAAACGGGGCGGCGGACAGCAAGCAGTCGTTCGCGGTGAGTCCATGCTCCGGTGCCCCCAAGCGGGCGTTGCCCAGCATGGTTTGGTACGATTGCGGAACCCCCTTGGGGTTGGCCGTGGTGCCCGACGTGTAAAGCAGCAGGAACGGGTCGGAGCCAACGGGGGCACTGGCCTCGCTTTCAAGCGGGGAACTCGATGCCAGTTCTGCAAACGAGACACCGCCCGGAACTGTGTCTCCCCGGACAATCACATGCTCCAGCGCGGGCAATCGCTTCGACAGAGCGAGTGCCGTGGCCGCCGCGTCGTAGCCATTGATGTCTGCCGGACAGATGAAGGCACGAGCATGGCTGTGGCCCAGCAGGGTTTCGGTTTCCTTTTCGCGGTAGGGCAGGTAAACCGTGGTCATCACGCCTCCGTGCCAAGTGATGGCGAAGTAGGCCACCAAGTAATCCGCAATGTTGGGAAGCTGCACCCCAACGACATCTCCGGGCCGGATTCCCAGCCCATGCAGACCCGCCGCCAGCCGCCGCACTTTTGCGGCCAACTCGGCGTAAGTGAACGACCCTCCTGCGTCGATGATGGCGGGTCCCTCCGGACGCTCTGCCGCATTGCGCTCCAGCAAACTCCGCAGGGTTGTGCCATCCCACCAGCCCTGCTCGATGAACCGCTGGACCTGCTCTGCGTCAAAGGTCATGGTTTCTTTCAGGGTCATTGCGTCCTCCGTGTAGGCCGGTCTTTCCTCATGGGGCGTGAAGCGCTCGTCCCGAAAGCGCCTTCCTCCGCCCAAGTCATTCAGCCGCAAGTGGGTGTTGATCCGCAGCTTGCGGCGTTCCACGATGTTGCGGATCGCCGTCACCTGATCCTTGCTCAAGCCCAGACGGCCCGCGATTTCCGTGTCCGACAGCCCCAAGGCCGGGCGTTGTTCCTCCACCGCGCTGAAGTCCTTCAGCCGAACAGGGTCGCCGCGACGCACTTGGTGATTGTGGCTGAACTGGAAGATGAGTTCCCCAAAACTCTCAACCAGTGCCTCGCTGACTCCGGCTTGCTGACGGGTCAAGCCACGAGTCATGGCGCTCCCTGCTCGGCACGCTTCGCCGCGCCACGCACCAGCGGGTCCGCCAGCGGCGCTCGCGTCGCAATGGGACAGACGCGCATGCACTCGAAACACTGTCCCAGCAAGCCCCCGGAACCCACGGACATCTTGTACCAGAACATGGAGTGATCCAAGTCATTGAGAATCTCGTCGCGCTGGCCACTGGTTTGCGCGGCCATCGCGTCTCCAAGAATCCGGGGCAGGGCTTCGTACTGTTCTGAAACTTCGGCGCACTTGGACATCTCGTAGTGCATCTCCACCTGCTTGCCGTCCGCATCAATCTCTCCGGAGAGGCATTGCACTGGACAAAACTTCATGCACGGCGTCTGGCCGATCTTTTTGTACATGTCCACACAGGACGGAGCCGGGCAGGGATTCTCCGCCAGCGGTTCGTCCGGCGGCAATTCAAGCTCGGTGAACACCGAAGCAAAGTACAGGTAGCCAAACTCCGGATGCAGCAGGATGTCCCCTGCAAGGGATCGCGCTCCGATTCCGGCAAGTTCGGCATGGAGCTTGAGGCTTTGCAGGGGCACCCTCGGCCCTTCCTCGTTGTCCAAATCCGGGGGGCAGTAAACGCTCCGCGCCCCGAAACGCCCCTCGATCATAAACGCCAAGCCGTAGGCAACGGTGTAGGCGCGCACTTCCGTGCTGCCGAAGTAGGCCAGCGCCTTCGCCGGAATGGTCCACGCGCCCTGAGTCTGCCCGCCGACTCCAAGCGAGATCACCGACTTCACTCGCGGCATCAGGTCGCTGGGTCGGTGTCCCGGCGGGGCGATGCGCTCAACCGCCTCCAAGTCGGCCACCCCGGCGGCCAGCGCCCCTTTTTTCAGGCAGTACCCCAGAATCGCTTCCTTGGCCGCTTCCGGGTTGACCTCCTCCAGATCATGCTTGGGCATGAGCGTCTTGCTCCTTCCTCATTTGCCTCCAAAGCGGTTGAGTTGATCCAGCAGGGCGTCCAGTCCACCACGGGCGAAGAGAACCAACAGCACCAGCAGCGGCCCAAAAATCACCTGCCAGTGTTCCGTGAGTCCGGAGAGGATTTCCTCCAGAACCAAAAACCCAACCGCCCCCAGCACCGGGCCAAACAGGGTGCCCATGCCGCCCAGCACAACCATGATGATGAGGTCGCCGGAGCGCGTCCAGTGCATCATCGCCGGACTGACAAAATCCGTCTGGTTGGCGAGCAACACTCCGGCCAGCCCCGCCATTGCCCCGGAGATCACGAAGGCGGTGAGGCGGTAGCGGAAGGTCGGAAAGCCAATGGACTCCATGCGCGTCTCGTTCGATTTCGTGCCCCGGATCACCATGCCGAAGCGCGAGCGCACGATGCGGTGCATCAGGTAAAGGCATCCCAGCAGGCAGACAAAATTGAGGTAGTACAGCACGTTGTCGTCGGAAAGGTCCAGCCCCAGAAGCTCGCTGCGCATGTAGAGCGCGACGCCGTCGTCGCCATAGTAGCGGTCGTTGCCGACCATCACAAAATAGACCATCTGCGCGAGCGCGAGCGTGATCATGATGAAGTACACGCCCCTCGTGCGCAACGCGATCAGCCCAAAGATCAGGGCCAGCACCGCCGAACCGACAATGGCAATGGCGAAATGCACCAGCCCGGAGCCGAGCCATTCCACCCCGTCCTCAATCGCGTGGACGGTGCCGATGCCCACCACATACGCCCCCACGCCAAGATAGACCGCGTGGCCGAAGCTCACCATGCCTCCGTAGCCCAAGATGAGGTTGAGGCTCAGTGCGCCAATCGCAAGGATCACCATGCGGGAGAAGAGGACGGTGTAGAACGGCTCGTCCAGCCATCCGGCAATCACCGGAACCAGCCCAAGGGCGACCAGCACCAGGGCGCAGGCAATCTGTTTCGGACTCCGTGGGGTCACTGCGCACCTCGCGGCGGAAACAGCCCCTGCGGGCGGATGGCGAGGATCACGGCCATCAGCAGGTAAATCAGCATGGACGACAGCGCCGGACCCGCCGTGTCCGCAAAGTTGTTGGACCCGAAGATCCCCAGCAAATCGGGAAGGAAAGAACGCCCCACCGTGTCAATCAGCCCCACCAGCAGGGCAGCAACCAACGCCCCCTGAATCGAGCCGACCCCGCCGATGACCGTGACCACGAAGGCGAGGATGAGGATGTTGTTGCCCATGCCCGCCTCTGCCGTGCGCAAGGGACCGTCCATCACTCCCGCGAGGGCAGCGAGTGCCGCACCGAGTCCGAAGACAAGGGTGTAGAGCAACTTGATGTTCACGCCCAACGCGCTCACCATACGGCGATTGCTCGCTCCAGCCCGGATGAGCATGCCGATGCGCGTTTTGGTCACGAGTACCCAGAGCAGGACCGCGACTCCGATTCCCACCACGATGATCGCCAAGCGGTGCGTGTGGTACGGAATCCCCGGAATCAACTCGATGCTGCGATTGAGGGCTTCTGGAAGCGGGATGTCCAGTCCGATCGGTCCCCAAATCAGGCGCACCGCCTCGTCAAAAAAGAGAATGAGGCCGAAGGTCGCCAGCACCTGATCCAAGTGGTCCCGCGTGTACAGCGTCCGGAGCGCCACAACCTCCACCACGACCCCGACCAATAGGGCCGCCGGAAGCGACAACAGCACCGCCCAGTAGAACGATCCGGTCCACTCCGTGAAGGTCGCGGCAAAGTACGCCCCCACCATGTAGAGCGAGCCGTGCGCCAAGTTGATGAGGTCCATGATCCCGAACACCAGCGTGAGCCCGGCGGCGATCAGGAACAAGAGGAAACCCAACTGGAAGCCGTTGAGCGTCTGCTCCAGAAGCAGGGTCCAGTTCACTTAAACCTGTCCTTGTTGAGTGCGGGGATAGAAGCTCAGGAGGGATAAGAGACGGAGGAGCAGACCGCCCCTCCGTCTGGTCAACGAATCCTACCAGGACATCTTGCAGTCCTTCGCGTAGGAATCCTGATGGTTGGTGTACACCGTCTTCACGATGCTGGTCGTGTGGTTGCCCTCCGCATCCTTGACCACCTTGCGCAGGTAGAAGTTCTGGATGGGCATGTGGTTGTTGCCGTAAGTGAACGGCCCCCGCACCGAGGGGAAGGCCGCCCGGCGCATCGCGTCGCGCATGCCGTCCTTGTTGCTGAGGTCGCCGTTGACCGCCCGCACCGCACTGTCAATCAGCATGATCGTGTCATAGGACTGCGCGGCGTAAAAGGTCGGGTAGCGTCCGTACTTCTTGCGGTAGTCCTGCACAAAGATCTTAGTGACGGGCGTGGCCAAGTCCGGCCCCCAGAACTGGGTCATCAGGGTGCCTTCGACCATGTTGCCAATGCGCGGCAGGCTGAGCGCGTCAATCGCAAACACCGAATAGAGCGGGATGTTGTCCTTCAGCCCGGACTGCGCGTACTGCTTGAAGAACTGAACCCCGTGCTTGCCCGGATAAAAGACAAACACCGCATCGGGCTTGACCGAACGGGCTTTCGCCAGTTCCGCCGAGAAGTCGAGCTGCGCCGGGAACTTGGTCATGTCCTTGCCGACAATCTTGCCCTTGAAGGTGCGCTCCACGCCCGAAACCATGTTCTTCCCCGCCGCGTAGTTCGGGGCCATGATGTAGAGGCTTTTGATGCCCATCTGGTTCAAGACCTCACCCATCGCCATCGGGGTCTGGTCATTCTGCCAGGAGGTCGAGAAGAAGTCTTCGTGACAGAGCTTGCCAGCCACCGGTGAAGGCCCGGCATTGGAACTGATCATGAACGGCCCCTTGCCGACCACCGAACTGCGGGAGGCGAGCAAAACATGGCTCCAGATGTAGCCGCCCACAAAGTGAACCCGGTCCTTCTTGACCAGCTTTTCGGTCTTCTGCTTGCCAACTTCGGGCTTGAAGGCATCGTCCTCGTAGATCATCTCCACGTCCAAGCCACCCATCTTGCGATCCAAGTGATCCAGCGCGAGTTCCACGGCATCACGCATGTCGTTGCCCATCGCGCCAGCCCCGCCCGTGAGGGTGGTGACGAAGCCGATCTTCACGGTGTCCGCCAGTGCGGTGGAGGTGGCCAGCAAGGCGAAGCTTGCCAGAATCGCTGCGATTTTTTTCATGTTCCTCTTATTGATTATTGAAGAAAGTTTAGGAGAAAGCGAAATTGCTTCCACCAGAAAGGGATGGGTTATACCTCATCCCCACAGGAAAAGTCAACTGTCCTCTGCATCTTTTTCCACAATCAGGGATTTCAGTCGCTCTCGCCAGCCGTCTGGAATCGGGATCGCCCGGATGTCGGTGGCGGAATCACGGGCCACGAGGCAGTTCACCAGCCGCGCCCGGAAGTACTCGTTTTCTGCGGAATCCACACAGACAATCCGGGAGGTCAGGGAACTGCGACCCAGCTTTTCGAGTGTCAGCACCACGTCCACCTCCATGTCCGGAGCAAGCGGCTTGAGGATGTCGCACTCAAAGCGCACGGTCGGCCCGCCAATGTTGTGCTGCTCGCGCATCACGTTCCACGACGCCCCCATGACTTCGCGCAAACACGCCTCCACGGCTTCAATCGCGTAATCGAGAATCCGGGGGGTGTAGATGATGCCCGCCGGGTCACAGTCACCCCAGCGGACGATTCGGGATTGGATGAAAGGCATTGCGCTTGGTTTTCCGTTCGTCTTGAGCCTGTCGAAAGGCGAACCCCGATCATGCTTCGACACGCTCAGCACGAACGGGGTGTCCAATAAGGTTACTCCAGTGCGGCTTGCAGTGCCTTCGCCACAAACGCCGCCGTCACCTTCTTGCGGTAGCCCAGGCCCATGTCGGTGTTGTCCATCGGCTTGGCGAGTTTGGCGGCCCGTTGCGCGGCTTCTTGAACACGCTCCGGAGTGATCATTTCACCGACAATCACGGCTTCTGCATCTTCTGCCCGGAGCGGACAGGAGGCGACCGCCCCCAGCACAATCCGGGCTTCCGCGCAAGTGCCGTCCTCCGCCAAACGCACCGCCGTGGCCACGCCAAGGATCGGGAAGTCAATCGAGCCGCGCCGTCGCAATTTTTGGTAGCTCATGCGCCAGCCTTCGCGGGGCGGCAGCTTCAGCGAAACCAGCAGTTCGTCCTCGTGTTTTTGGAGGTAGGCCATGCCATCGTTCTGGTAAAACTCCGCCGCCGGAACCGTGCGCTCGCCTTCCGACCCCAGGAGCCGGAATTCTGCATCGAGCGCAATCATCACCGGGGCACAATCGGACGAGGACACTGCGAGACACTTGGGACTGCTACGGGCGACCCAACAGATATCGCCGTCCTTCTTCATGCAGAAGCCCAGCGCCTTGCGCCACGCAAAAGTCTGGTCGTAGTAAGTGCAGCGCGTGTCCACACAAAGATTGCCGCCGATGGTTCCCATGTTCCGTAACTGCGGCGAGGACACCAACGCCGCCGCATCGGCGAGGGCGGGGTAGCGTTCCCGGAGTTCTGGATGCTCCGCCATTTTGCTGAGTGACACACCCGCACCGAGGGTCAGGCCGTCGTCAAAATCCAGCGTGCGGAGTTCCTGAAGCGCATTCAGGCCGATAAGTTTGGGGGGCTCGAACTGGCGGCGCTTCATGTTTGGATAGAGGTCGGTGCCTCCGGCCACGAACATCGCGTCCGTGCCGTGCTGGGCTTTCAGGGCCACCGCCTCGGCCACGGATTGCGGTGCAAGGAATTCAAAGGGTGGAAGTCGCAGCATTTTCTCAGCTCAGTTGGGGTACGGCAAATCATCCGGCGGTTCCACCTGAATCGGTTCGGGGAATTGCACGTCCGGCACTTTGCTGGGGCCAACGCGCCCGTCCTTGCCCGCCGACAGGGCTTGCAGTCCCCGGAAGACTTTTTCCGGTGCAACCGGAACTTCGTCCACGCGCACCCCGACCGCGTTGTAAAGCGCATTGGCCACCGCAGGCATGATGGGCAACAACGGCCCCTGCCCCGCTTCCTTCGCGCCATACGGTCCTTCTGGATCGTTGGTCTCGATCAGAAAAACCTCCATTTCCGGAGTTTCCAGAAAGGTCGGGCTTTTGTAGTCGAGCAGCGAGGGAGCCTTGTGCAAACCGCGCCGGAAGACCTGTTCCTCCATCATCACCTCACCCAAGCCCATGTAGGCGCTGCCCTCGACTTGGCCCAGCACCTGCGTGGGATTGATGGCGCGGCCCACGTCGTGTCCAAGCCAGAGCTTGTCCACGGAATAGAGTCCCGTCTCCGGATCGCAGGTGACTTCGGCGACACAGGCAGAATAGCTGTAGTTTGGCGATGGCCCCACGCCCGCGCCCTTGAAGCGTCCACCCCGGCGCGGGGGCTTGTAGCTACCCACCGAGCCGAGCGTGCCAAATTTCGCCTCGGCCCACTGCACCGCTTCCGAAAATGGCACCGGATCGCCGGAGCCGTTGTGCGCAACGACTTCTCCGTTGAAAATCGTCAACTCGTCCGGAGCTTTTTGCAGAACTTCGGCGGCGGCGGCAAGGATTTGCTCCCGGAGCGGACGGGCGGCGGCGATGGCAGCGTTTCCGGTCATCAGCGTGACGCGGCTGGAGTAGCTCCCAAGGTCCACTGGCGTCAAATCAGTGTCCGCCGTGACGACGATGACGTGTTCCGGAGCAATCCCGAATTCTTCGGCAACGATGGTCGAGAGGATCGAGTTCGATCCCTGCCCGATGTCCGTGCTGCCGCAGAACACCGTCACGCCGCCGCCGCGGTCCACCTTAAGCTGCACACCGGAGTGCGGCATCTTGTTCCAGTAAATCGGCAGTCCGGCCCCGGTAAGGTAGGCTCCGCAGGCCAGTCCCAGCCCCTTGCCCGGAGGCAACGACTTACGCCGCTCCTGAAAATCCGACGACACCACCACCTTTTCGATGCACTCCTTGAGGCCGATGGTGGTGACGGTGAGGTGGTTGATCGCCTTCGTGTTGGGCGGCATCAGGTGCTTGAGGCGCAGTTCCACCGGATCGAGTCCGAGGTCTTCCGCAAACTTGTCGAGTTGCACCTCCAAGGCGAAGCGCGGCTGCGGAGTGCCGTGCCCGCGCTTGGGACCACAGGGCGGCTTGTTGGTGAACACCCTCATGCCCTCGAACTTGTAGTTGGCAATCGGGTAGGTGATGGTCTGCAAGGCTCCGGTGTAGTAGGTGCTGGCCACGCCGTAGCTGCCGTAAGCCCCGCCGTCGAGGTGCGAGCGGAAGTGCATCGCCGTGATCGAGCCGTCGCGCTTCATGCCCGTCTTGACCCACATCAACACCGGATGCCGCCCGCGATGGCAGTAGAAAACCTCCTCGCGGGTGAGCGTGAGCTTCACCGGACGGCCCGTGCGCATCGCCAATTTGCAAACCGCGACCTCGTGATTGAAGGGATCGGTCTTGCCGCCAAAGCCGCCGCCCACGGGCGTGGCGATCACACGGATGCGGCTAGCCGGGAGTTCCAGCACTTTCGCCAGTGCCCGATGCACATAGTGCGGGGTCTGCGTGGAGGACCAGAGCGTGACACGCCCATCTGCGCCGCACTGCGCCACTGCCGCGTGTTGCTCCATCGGCATGTGGGTGTTGCCCTCGTAGTAGAAAATGTCCTCGCGGACGTGGTCCGCCTCGGCGAATCCGGATTCGACCTCCCCGAATTCCAGCGCTACCTGTTTGTGGATGTTGCCGTGGTCGGCGTATTCGTGGATTTGTACGTCCTCCTGAGCCAAACCTTCCTCGATGGACATGATCGAGGGCAGCAGTTCGTACTCGACCACGATGTCCTCCAGCGCCGCCTCGGCGGTTTCCTCATCCACCGCTGCAACTGCCGCGACCGGATCGCCGACCATCCGAACCTTGTCCACGCACAACGCCTCCTCGTCCTGACTGACGGGCAGAATGCCGTAAGGAATCGGCACGTCCTTGCCGGTGATCACGTCCACCACCCCCGGACGTTGCAAGGCCGCTGAGGGGTCAATTTTCACGATGCGGGCATGGGGATGCGGACTGCGCAGGAGCTTTGCGTAAAGCATCCTCGGCAGAAAAACATCATCCGCGTAAACCGCCTCGCCCTGCACCTTGCTGTGCGCATCAATCTTGGGCCGGAACGTCCCGACCGTCCGGAACTCGTTCGCTTCAGGCATGGGCCGTCTCGGCTTCAGGGTGGAGTTGGGCCGCCGCCTGCTGCACGGCATCCACGATTTTCGCGTAGCCGGTGCAGCGGCAGAGGTTCCCCGCCAAGGCTTCCCGAATGGTGGCACGGTCCGGATTCGGATTCTCGTCAAGCAATGCCTTCGCCGTGACCAGCATCGCCGGAGTGCAGTAGCCGCACTGCGAGGCTTCCAGTTCTGCAAAGGCGGTTTGCAACGGATGCGGGGTTCCGTTTTCCGCCAGCCCCTCCACCGTGGTGATTTCGCGGCCCTGCACCTCGACAGGCAACATCAGGCAAGAAAGTGCGGATTCGCCGTCCACCAACACCGAACACGCCCCGCACTCCCCCAACTCGCAGCCGTGCTTGGTTCCGGTCAGGCGCAAGTCTTCGCGCAACACCTCCAGCAGCGTCTTGTGAACCGAGGTCCAGACCTCGTGAGTCTCGCCGTTGACGGTCAGGGTCAGCAGTTGTTTCATTGTTGTTTTCTGTTTTTTCAGCCACCGATTTACGCGGACGATCGCGGATATTTTTTGATCTGTCTTATCCGTGAAAATCTGTGGCGAAATTGCAAATCCGTTGAGGCCGTTATTTTTTTACATGGAAGCGTTTCGCCTTCATTTCAAAGCGTGGCAAGGTGTCGTGTGGCACCACCGTGACGGCAGGCCGCAGCCCCAGCTTGTCCTGAAGAGTGTGGGTGATCGCCTGCCGGGAATTTTCCGAATCCGCGCTGGGGGCCAGTTCCACCTCAATGCTCAATTCGCCCATTTCGCCTTTTTTGGAAACGGCAACCCGGTACTCGTCCACCTCCTCAAAACGCCGCAGCAGATTTTCAATGGCGCTGGGAAAAACGTTGACTCCGCGCACAACCACCATGTCGTCGGCGCGTCCCAGCACACCACCCTCGAAGCGCGTCCAGGTGCGTCCACAGACGCATGGCTCCGGATTGAGGCACACCAAGTCGCCCGTGCGGTAGCGCAGGATGGGATAGCCGACGCGCCCCAGATTGGTGATGATCAACTCCCCGGTTTCGCCCGGAGCGCAGGGGTTTCCGGTTTCCGGGTCAATCACTTCGACAATGAACTCGCTTTCGATGACATGCGTGCCGCCGGGCTGAGCCTCGCACTCGAAGCTGTGCGCTCCCACTTCCGAAGCACCCGCGTGGTCGAAGCACTTCGCCCCCCACGCCTCCTCGATGCGGGCCTTCGTCGCAGGCAGATTCGCTCCCGGCTCCCCGGCATGGACGGTGGCGCGAACCGGGATGTCCCGCAAATCGAAGCCCGACTCCCGTGCCACCTCCGCCAGCCGCAGCGCGTAGGTCGGAGTGCAGCAGATCGCCGTGACTTCCAACTCCTTCATCAACTGCAAACGCTGTAAGGAATCGCGTCCACCGCCCGGAACCATCAAGGCTCCCAACTGCCGGGAACCCTCGACCGTCGCCCAGAAGCCCACGAACGGCCCAAACGAAAACGGCAGGAACAGCCGATCCTCCGCCGTCAACCCCGCCCCGGCCAGCACATGCCCCCAACAACGCCCCCACCAGTCCCAGCTTTCCGGCGTGTCCAAAACGCGCAACGGCGTTCCCGTCGTCCCAGAAGTTTGATGAAAGCGCGTGTACGCCGTTTCCGGAAAGGTCGCGTTGGTGCCAAAGGGCGGGGCGGTGTGCTGGGCCTCCACCAACTCGGACTTGGTGGTCAGCGGCAGCTTCGGCAAATCGTCCAACCCCCGGATGCCCGCAAACGTGACTCCAGCGGCTTGCAGCTTTTCCGTGTAAAAGCGGTTGCGCCCGGATAGCTGCTCCAGCAGGTCGCGCAACTTGCGCTCCTGCAAGGCCCGGAGCGCCTCGCGGGACAGCGTTTCGGCGGTTGGATCAAAAAACGGCACGGGCCTTTCTCAGCAATGCAAATCGCTCCTTGTGGGGTGATCGCGGATTTTCTCGTGTGCGAGTCCTCCGGAAAAATTCCTTGACATCAGTGATAGCACAAATTATTTGTGTGTCAAACAGTTTTTTTCTACAAAACGAAAGCAAACCACCTCATGCCCTCATCCAACATCAAGCTTGGTGACCTCCAACGACTGGTGGGCTACCAACTGCGCCGCGCCCAGAACGCGCTCTTTCAGGATTTCTTCGAGAAGATCGCGGAGGACGGCCTCAC
>CAZQXS010000081.1:0-4973 GCA_964597275.1 uncultured Pseudomonadota bacterium
AACGTGCATTGCACGGCCCTGTCCTGCTAAACTGCTGGGAAGGAAACCCTAACCCTTCACCAACGCAGTCCCATGGGCAGCACCGACTTCGCCATTGATTCCCAAGACATCCGCTTTGTGGTCCGAGAGTGGCTGCAAGCGGAACAACTCAGCCGCCATTCGCGCTTCGAGGCGTTTGACGCGGACACGCTTGACCTGATGCTTCAGGAGAGCGAGAAATTCTCCGCCGAAGTCCTCTTTCCCACCCGCACCGAGACCGACCGCGAGGGCTGCCGCGTGGAAAACGGACGGGTGCGGATGCCCCAATGCCTGACCGAGCCTTACCAAAAAGCCTACGAGTTGGGCTGGGGTTCCTTGTGCAGCGACCCGGACTATGGCGGGCAGGGTGCGCCCGTCACGCTGGGGTTGGCGGTTCACGAGGCCACAATTGCCGGGAATCAGGCACTCACTTCTTTTTTTGCGCTCACCTCCGGCGCCGCCCGCTTGATCCTCTCCTTTGGCGCTCAGGAACTCAGGGACCGCTACGTTCCGCACATGCTCAGTGGACGCTTCAACGGCACCATGTGCCTGAGCGAACCCCATGCCGGCTCGGATGTGGGCGCGGCGCTCACCTCGGCAGAGCCCCTGGGGGATGGCAGCTACCGGATCAAGGGGACCAAGTCCTGGATTTCCAACGGGGATGCAGACCTTGCGGAAAACACCATCCATGCCGTCCTCGCCCGGGTCAAAGGGGCACCGGAGGGCACGAAGGGACTGACCCTGCTTGCCGTTCCTCGGGTGCATGTCAACGACGACGGCAGCCTTGGCGAGTCCAACGACGTGGACGTGCCCTCGATTGAGAACAAGATGGGCCTGCACGGCAGCCCGACGTGTGTGGTCAAGTTCGGGGAGAACGATGGCTGCATCGGCTGGCCCTTGGGCGCGGAAGGGCAGGGCATGGCCTGCATGTTCCAGATGATGAACGAAGCCCGGATCGGCACAGCAACCATCGGACTCGGCATTGGCAGCCTTGCGACACAAAACGCCACCGCCTACGCCAAGGAACGCCTGCAAGGTGCACACATCACTAAAATGCGTGATCCGGAAACGCCTCGTGTTCCAATCATCGAACACCCCGCCGTGCGGCTCAACCTCATGCAGATGCGGGCACGGGTCGAGGCGATGCGGGCACTGATGTTCAAGGCGACCCTCCTGCTGGATGAAATCGCCGTGCTGGACGATTCGGAAGCGCGGGCCGCCAAGCAGAACTTGGTGGATCTGCTCACGCCGATGTGCAAGGGCTGGTGCACGGAAGTCGGGCTGGAGGTCGTGCAGACAGGCATTCAGGTGTTGGGCGGAGTGGGCTACACCAAGGATTTTCCGATGGAGCAACTCTATCGGGATCTGAGAGTGGCCCCGATTTACGAAGGGACCACCGACATTCAGGCACTGGACCTCGTGGGCCGCAAGATGACACAAAACCAGGGGGCGCTGTTCGTCGCCCTGCTCCAGCAGATCAGCGAATTCCTGCCCGACCTCGGTGAACATCCCCGGCTCGCCGCCCTCGGCAAGGTTTATGAGGGTTACTGCGACACGCTCTCCGACCTCGCCCTTGGGGCACAGGAAGTCATGCAACTCCGTGGCATTGAAGGGGTCGCCCTCCACGCCACGCCGTTCCTGATGTTCTGCTCTTCGGTCACTGCAGGATGGCTTCTGCTCCAGCAGGCCGTGGTCGCCCACGACCGTTTGGAGGAACTCAAGCGTGAACGGGACGTTGGAGACCTCGAAACCTCGGAGTTCCTCAAGGAAAACCCGCAGGCGCGCTTCTACGAGAACAAGCTGATCACCACCCAGTTTTTTGTCGAGGCCGTGATTCCACAGTACGAGGGCATGATGGCCGCCGCCAAGCGTCGCAACTACGACCCACTTGACATCGTTTTCTAGATTAGGGATTCAGGCTGTAGGGGTTTAGGCTGTAGGGGGGCCTGTTTTGTCACGTTGCCCCTCCCAAACCAGTTCCCCTAAACACCTACAGCCTAAACACCTAAACACCTACAGCCTAAACACCTAAACACCTAAACAGCCCATGAATTTTGAAGGAAACTCCCTGCGTTGCCGCCCGTTGGATGACGGGCTGGTGGAACTCACTTTTGACCTCCAAGCCGAATCCATCAACAAGTTCAACCGCGCCACCACGGATGAGTTCCGAGAGGTGGTCTCATTGCTCCAGCAGCAGTCCAACATCCGGGGCTTGCTGGTCACCAGCGCCAAGGACGTCTTCATCGTGGGAGCGGACATCACCGAATTCATGGCAAATTTCAAAGCCTCCCAAGCGGAAATTGCCGCAGGAGTCCGGGAGGCCCAACAAATCTTCCTCGACTTGGAAAACCTGGCCTTCCCCAGCGTTTGCGCGATCAACGGCTACGCGCTGGGCGGAGGTTTCGAGTTGTGCCTTGCCTGCACCTACCGGGTCGTTTCGACCAAGGCCAAGGTGGGGCAGCCTGAAGTCAAACTCGGCATCCTTCCCGGATTTGGCGGCACCTCCCGGCTTCCGCGACTGATTGGGGTGGACAACGCACTGGAGTGGATGGCGATTGGCAGTGACCAGTCCGCCGAAGCTGCACTCAAGTCCGGTGCGGTGGACGCGGTTTCCGAACCGGACACGCTGCGGGATTCGGCCCTCACGCTCCTGCGCCGTGCCGCCGATGGAGAGTTGGACTGGCAGGCGAAGCGGGAGGAGGTCCGGGGGCCGCTCAAGCTCAATGAAAACGAAGCATTGATGGCGTTTGAAAGTGCCCGCGGCCTGATCGTCCAGAAGGCCGGAAAGAACTATCCGGCTCCCTTGACCATCGTGGGGGTCGTGCAGGCTTCGGCCCCGCTGCCCTTGGAGCAGGCACTGGAAATCGAGGCCGAGGGCTTTGCCGAGCTTGCCAAAACCCCACAAGCCGCCTCGCTGGTTGGGATCTTCCTTGGTGATCAACTGCTCAAGAAAAAAGCGAAGCAGGCCCGCAAGCAGGCCCGTCCGTTTGAGCAGGCCGCCGTTTTGGGGGCGGGCATCATGGGCGGCGGCATTGCCTATCAATCCGCCTACAAGGGCATTCCGATTGCGATGAAGGACATCGCCCAATCCCAACTGGACCTCGGCCTGCGGGAAGCCTCGAAAATCCTCACCAAGCGCATCGAGCGCGGACGCCTGACCCCGGACAAGATGGCGGCCACGCTCACCCGCATCTTGCCGACCCTGAGCTACGAAGCCCTGCGGGACGCGGACCTTGTGGTGGAAGCCGTGGTTGAGCGCGAAGAGGTGAAGCGGCTGGTGTACAGCGAGCTTCAGGCAATGGTCCGGGAGGATGCCGTGATTGCCTCCAACACCTCGACGATTTCCATCAACCGCCTTGCCGAAAGCATCCAGAACCCTGAGCGTTTCTGCGGGATGCACTTCTTCAACCCCGTTCACCGCATGCCGCTCGTGGAGGTGATCCGAGGAAAGGCTTCCAGTGAGGAAACCATTGCCACCACGGTCGCCTACGCCAGCGTGATGGGCAAGAGTCCGGTCGTCGTCAACGACTGCCCCGGCTTTCTCGTCAACCGCGTCCTCTTTCCATACTTCGCCGGGTTCAACGGCCTGCTCAAGGACGGGGTGGACTTCCAGCGCATAGACAGGGTGATGGAGAAGTTCGGCTGGCCGATGGGTCCGGCCTTCCTGCTGGATGTCGTGGGCATCGACACCTCGCGCCACGCCGAACACGTCATGGCCGCAGGCTTTCCAGACCGCATGAAACCAGACGGGGCCACCATCACCGACTTGTTCTACGACAACGACCGCTACGGCCAGAAGAACGACACGGGCTTCTACATCCACACCACCGATTCACGCGGCAAGCGCAAGAAGGTGCGCGATCCGGAAGCGGATGCCCTGCTGCAAATCTGGGCAACGCCCGTCAGCCGGGAAGTGTCCGACGAGGAAATCGCGGACCGCATGATGCTGCCCATGCTGATGGAAAGCTCTCGCTGTTTGGAGGACGGCATTGTGGAGTCGCCTGCCGAGGTGGACATGTCGCTGGTTTACGGCTTGGGCTTTCCGCCCTTCCGGGGCGGGATTTTCCGCTGGGCGGATCAGGTCGGCGCAGCCACGTTGGTCGGCAAGGGAGAAGAGTACGCCGAACAGCTCGCGCTCAACCAGCCCACCACGCAGCTCCGGGACTTGGCCAGCCGCAACGAAAAATTCTATCCGCTTTGAGCCATGCCGTTTGCCGAAATCGAGGAACACCAGATCCACTACCAAACCCCCGCTGACCTTTCATCCCCCAAGGGACAGCGCATCCTCTACGTCCACGGGACGGGCTGCAACGGAGGCCTGTGGAACCGTCACATGGCCGTGATCGCAGAAGAGCACACGCCCGTGGCGATTGACCTGCCGGGACACGGAAAATCCTCCGGGAACGGCTTTCGCGGGGTAGCGGACTACACTCACTTCGTCATGGAACTGGCGAAACACCTTGGCTGGAACCGCTATCTGGTGGCCGGACACTCGCTAGGGGGCGGCATCGCCCTTGCGACCGCCACCTACGACCGGGAACACGTGGCGGGAATGCTGTTGGTGGACACCGGGGCGCGACTGCGCGTGAAGCCGGAGATTCTGGAGGCGGCGCGTGACGCGGCAGCGCAGGGGCAGACGATTCCGCTCCCGCGCTGGAGCTTTGCCGAAAAGACCTCGCAGTCCGTCATTGATGCCGTGGGGGCGCAAATCGCAGACACGCCCCCGGAAGTCACACTCAAGGACTGGATCAGTGACGACAGCTTTGACTTTCTCAACCGCCTGGGGAGCATTGACGTGCCCTCACTTGCGATCTGCGGAAACGAAGATCAACTCACCCCGGTGCGGTATCACGAGTTTTTCCGCGACCGACTTCCCAACTGCGGGCTTGAAGTCGTTCCTGACTCCGGACACTGGCCCTACGCCGAGCAGCCGGAACGCTTTGACCGTGCGGTGC
>CAZQXS010000081.1:5073-7298 GCA_964597275.1 uncultured Pseudomonadota bacterium
GGCTGTTGCTCAAAGCACCCTTGGATCACCTGATCGAAATCCACGTTCGCCCCCGTCATCATCCCGGATTCCTCCGAACACAAAAACGCCACCGCCCGTGCGACCTCCGTGGGTTTCAGCAAGCGACCGAAGGGCTGATCTTCCTCCGCGCTACTCAGCCAGGTGTCTCCGCCGTCGTGGTAGGTCTTCTGGATGCGATCCTCTCCAGGCGTGTCCATCCAGCCGATGTTGAGGCCGTTGACGCGGATGCGGTTGCGCACCACGCTGTAGGCGACATTGCGGGTCAGAATCGCCAATCCGCCTTTGGAGGCGCAGTAGGCCGAAATGAAGGGCAGGCCGCCATGCGCGGCGTTGCTCTGGATGTTGACCACCGCCCCCTCGATGCCTTCCCGGATCATAAGCTTGATGGCCTCCTGCATGAGGAAGAACGGGGCGCGGAGGTTGACCGCAATCATTTCGTCAAACAGTTCCTGTGACGTGTCGAGGATCGTCCCGCGATCTGTCACCGCCGCGCAGTTCACCAGCGCGTGAACCTTCCCGAACCGCTGATCCGCTTCCGCAATCACCCTGCGGCAGTCCTCCACTTGGGAGAGGTCGGCTTGTACGAAATGGGTGGGGCAGGTCCGGCTGAGGTCTTCCGCCACCGCTCTCCCCCGCGCCTCGCTTCGTCCGCAAATCACCAAACCCGCCGCTCCTCGTTCGGCAAACAAACGGGCCACTGCCTCGCCCAACCCCTGAGTTCCGCCCGTGATGACGGCGATTTTCCCTAAAAGCTGTTCCTTCATTTTACTGTGTTTTGTGAGAGTCGTGACTTCCTAGGGTCACCACTTAGTTGAGTTTCACTGTGAAATGGACACGGGACGGTTTTCCCGCAAGGATTCGTTGGCCGCCAAGGCAATCAGCACGGGAGCCAAACCGTCGTTGCCGGAAACGGGCGTGGGGGTGTCGTTCCGGATGGCGTTGACAAACGCCTGCATTTCGGACACGAACGCCGCTTGGTAGCGTTCCAGAAAGAAGTAAAGCGGCTTGTCCCGCACGGTCCCGGACTCGTTCAGCACCACCATCGAAGTCGGCGTGTTGTTGTCTGCCAGCGCGGTGCCTTTTGAACCAAACACTTCGATGCGCTGATCGTAGCCATAGACCGCCTTGCGGCTGTTCTCGATGAGGCCGAGCGCCCCGCTGGCGAATTTGAGCGAGATCACGGCGGTGTCAATGTCCCCGGCCTTGCCGATTTCCGGATCCACCAGGACCGCGCCGTAAGCATGGACCTCCGTGACCTCGCTGCCGCTGAGGAAGCGGGCCATGTCGAAGTCGTGGATGGTCATGTCTAGGAACATGCCCCCGGAACTGGCGGCGTATTCTGGCGACGGCGGGGAGGGGTCGCGGGAGGTGATGCGGATCACATGCGGATCGCCCAAGGCTCCAGAGGCCACCTGCTGCTGCACCGCCGCAAAGCTGGGATCAAATCGCCGATTGAAGCCCACCTGCAACTTGACTCCGGCAGCTTCGACTTCGGCAAGTGCGTTCCGGATCACTTCCGGGTCGAGCGCAATCGGTTTTTCGCAGAAGATGTGCTTGCCCGCTTGGGCGCACTCGATCATCTGCGGGGCGTGCTGCGGCGAAGGAGAGCCGATCAGCACTGCATCAATTTCCGGATCGTCGAGCAGGATGCGATGATCCGTGCCCGCGACGGGGATGTTCCGGGACACTGCCCACGCCTCGTCCAAGAAAGGGTCCGTGATCCCCTTCAGCCGCACCTCCTCGACTTGGCTGAGGAGGTTGTCGGCGTGGAGCTTGCCAATGCGGCCTGCTCCGATGATGCCCATTGTGATGTCGGTCATGGTTGCTTGCTAAAAAATATCTGGTTCCGGGGTTTCCCCGGGAACGCCTTGGAGGAAGTCGAAATCGCAGCCCTCGTGCGCCTGGGTGACGTGCCGGGTGTAAAGTGCTGCATAGCCGCGCTTGGCCTTGGCCTGCGGAGGTTGCCACTGCCTGCGGCGTTCTTCCAATTCAGCTTCCGGCACCAGCAAATCCAGCCGCCGTCCCTCGACATCGAGTTCGATCAGGTCGCCGTCCCGGACGAGCGCCAGCGGCCCGCCCAACGCCGCCTCCGGGGAGACGTGGAGGATGCAGGCTCCGTAGCTTGTGCCGCTCATGCGGGCATCGGAAATGCGCACCACGTCGCGGATGCCCTGATCGAGCAGTTTCTTCGGCACGGGCAGTTG
>CAZQXS010000081.1:7398-17224 GCA_964597275.1 uncultured Pseudomonadota bacterium
TTCTCGCCGAGCGTCCTGCCGTTGACCGTGACCGCATCCAGGTGCAACCGCCCTTCCAGTTGCCGCATCAACGCCCGCAGCCCTCCCGCAAAATAGAAATCCTCCATCACGTAGCTGCCGGAGGGCTTGACGTTGGCCAGCAGCGGGATGCCCTCGGAAATGCGGTCGAACCGTTCCAAGTCGAGTTCGATGCCCGTCCTTCGGGCCAGCGCGGTGAGGTGGATGATGCCGTTGGTGGAGCCGCCGATGGCCATCAGCACCATGATCGCGTTCTCGAAGGCGTGTTCGGTGAGGAGGTCGGTGGGCTTGACATCCTCCCAGACCAGTTCCACCGCCCGCCGACCGCTGAGCGAGGCCATGCGGTTGTGGTTGGAATCCACTGCCGGAATGGACGACACCCCCGGTAGCGACATCCCCAGCGCGTCGGCGATGGACATCATCGTAGCCGCCGTGCCCATCGTCATGCAGGTTCCGGGAGAGCGGGCGATGCCGTCCTCGATCTCGAACCAGCTCTGCTCGTCCAGCTTTCCGGAACGGCGGTCGTCCCAGTATTTCCAGACATCGGTGCCGCTGCCCAGCGTTTCGCCGCGCCAGTGCCCGCGCAGCATCGCGCCGCCCGGAACATAGAGGCAGGGGAGGTTCATGCTGATCGCCCCCATCAACACGCCGGGGGTGGTCTTGTCGCAACCGCCCATCAGCACCGCCCCGTCAATCGGGTAGCTCCGGAGCAGTTCCTCGACCTCCATCGCCAAGAAGTTGCGGTACATCATCGCGGTCGGCTTCATCAACTGCTCACCGAGCGACATCGCGGGCAGTTCCACCGGAAAGCCCCCAGCCCCGTAGATGCCGCGCTTCACGTCCTGCACCCGCTGCGGAAAGTGCGTGTGGCAGGTGTTCATCTCGTTCCAAGGATTGATGATGCCGATCACGGGCTTGCCCACGAATTCGTCGCGGTGCAGCCCCATCTGCTTGGTGCGGGAGCGGTGCCCGAAGGAACGCAGGTCGTCCGGGCCGTACCAACGCTGGCTGCGCAGGGATTCTGAGGTTTTTCGAGGTCGGGCCATGTCAGTCAAACGGGTTAGCTGGTGGAAATCTGATGAAGGGTGCAACCCTTTCCGGAAGAGGTCGCTCTGGAACAGTTCATGGGAGCTTCTCTAAATCATCCAAGCCTTTATGCCGACCACTGGACTTCTTGTTGATTTTGACATCCTCTAGGATAGTGTCTTGTTGTAAATCACGGGCATTTTCCCTCTCCACTTGCTCCATGCTTCACCTTCAGTGATCAGACGAGCCATAAAGTGAGCAACGTTGATGCGACTCGTCAAACCGGCATCAAAGATCGCGCTTCTGGTCGGTGAAGGGAACACTTCGTACTCGGTTACCTCATCGGCATTGATCAGGTTGTCTGGCCGAACCGCAGCCCACTCGATCATGCCATCGTGCTGGCCAATCTCGGTCCGCAGATAGTCCGCAGCCTGCTCGTTGTCCACATGCGGAGGCAGCAGCGGACGAAGAAGCCCAATGACGCACTTTTGGCCAAACGAAATCCGCTCGTGGAGATCGCGGTTACTGTTGCCAGCGGTGTTCATGAGTACGAACTTGGTTGGTTTTTCTGATTTGCTTGACTTGATGGCAGTGCATAATCGACGAGTGGCGTCGGTTACAAGCCTGCGCGGGGGGCCGTAAATTCCCTTCAGGCTCAAATTGTGTCCCAGACACGAAGCCACTGCGTCACACCCGTTCACGTACCGGGTCATCTCGGCGTCGCTGAGTGCCTGGACGCTTGCGATGATCACCGACAAGCTCTCGTGATTCTTGAGGGCTTCGGGCAGCTTGTCGGGTGATCGCACAATCACCCTAACGTTTTGCCCGCGATGGAGCAGTTGCTCCACGAGCAACCGTCCAGTCGCTCCGCTTGCTCCGATCACAAGGGTCGTCATCTCTTTCCTCTGTCTCCTGATGCCAACGGCAGGCATGAGAGGCCGCGAGCTTGCGAGTGGTCCTTCTCAATGCCTTTGTTCGGCATTCATATCTCATCGTCTTGCCACATTGTTCCCATCAGCATCACCAAGAAATCCCCAAAAGGCTTGTGAGTGACAGAGACAAGAATTGGAAAACTCTGCTCAAATATACTCTTACCGACAAGTTCTCCTTTGAATCTTGAGAAATATAGTCCAGTGTCAGAGGTTGATGCCACAAGGAATGAACTTCCAATATTTGGGGTGAATTTGCCTTGATATTGGGAGATAACAGCCCATAGATCATGCCTATTCCGACCTCACCAGCCTTATCGCACATCGTACCCCGGTTCATGCACAAGCTCAACTGAGGATGCCCCAAACCCCTGAAAAAATGCCTACAGGGTAAGTTCGGCGCTGCACCAGCGTCCGTTGTTGTTGGCGGAGGCCACGCAGGCTTCAAGGAACTGGACCCCGTGTGCCCCGTCTGCGAGGGTGGGGTAGTCCTGACTGAGGGGATCGGGAGCCGTTCCGGAGAGCTTGGCCAGCAGGGTTTCGGCAAAGTCGGAATAGACGTTGGTGAACGCCTCGAAATAGCCTTCCGGGTGGCCCGCGCCGATGCGCAGCAGGCGGGTGGCCTGGGGGAGGAGTTCCGGGGAGTCGAGTTCGAGCAGGCGCGGGGTTTCCCCCAGCGGAGAATAGCGCAATTGGTTCGGGCGTTCCTGATGCCACTCCAACCCCGCCTTGGTGCCGAAGACACGGATCGCCAGTCCGTGCCGATGCCCGACCGCCACGCCGCTGGCCCAGAGGTAGCCCGCCGCTCCGCCTTCGAAGCGCAGCAGGACGTGGGCGTTGTCCTCCAGCACCCGTCCGGAGACGAAGCTCTGGCGGTCGGCGGCCACCTCGCGTACCTGCTGTCCGGTGATGAAGGTCGCCAAGTGCAGGGCGTGCGTGCCCACGTCCCCCAGCACGAAGGTGCCCCCTGCCGTCTGAGGATCGTTGCGCCAAGCCGCGCTCTCGCTGTGCTGTTCGACGGCGGTGGCGCAGTTGCCGTGGGCAAACTCGGTCTGCACCACGGTGATTTCGCCAAGATCGCCGTTGGCCACCATCGTCCGCGCCTGCCGGATCATCGGATAGCCGCTGTAGCCGTACATCGCGGCGCATTGCACGTCCTTTTCTTTTGCCAGCCGGATCAAGTCCTGCGCCTCTGCCACCGTGACAGTGATCGGCTTTTCGAGGATGACGTGAATCCCAGCCTCGATGAACGCCTTGGCAATCGCGTAGTGGGTGCTGTTGGGAGTCATCACCCCAACCACCTGAATGCCGTCCTCGCGGGAGGCTTCCGCCGCCGCCATCTGCCGATAGTCCGCGTAACAGCGGTCGGAGGCGAGTCCGAGGGATTCCCCGTACTGTCGTCCGCGCTCCGGATCGATGTCGAAGGCTCCGGCGATGAGGTGGTAATAGCTATCCCGGCGCAGGGCGATGCGGTGGCTGTCGCCGATCTGACTGGTCGCTCCGCCGCCGACCATGCCGTAGCGCAGGGGCCGGTTGTTGTGGAATCGGTTTCTCATGTTAGATTCCTGCGTGTTCGCGGATGAAGGATCGGGCCAGTTTCGCGTATTCCAACGGGTTGGCCTTGTCCGGGTCTTGCTCGGCTTCCACGACGAACCAGCCTTCGTAGCCTGCATCGGCCAGTGCCCGAAAGATCGGATCGAAGTCGAGGCTGCCGTCTCCCGGAACGGTGAAGACCCCGGCCTTGACGGAATCAAGAAAGCTCATTTTCTGGGAATGCACCTCGTCCAGCACACTTTGACGGATGTCCTTGAGGTGGACGTTGCGGATGCGCGGGCCGTATTGCTTGACGAGGGCCAACGGATCAGCTCCAGCGTAGTGAGCGTGTCCGGTGTCCACCAGCAAATGCACCACCTCCGGATCCGTCAGGTTCATGATACGGTGAGTTTCAAGGGCGTTCTGCACCATCGTCCCCATGTGGTAGTGGTAGGCGATGAACATCCCGTTGTCGCGGGCGATTTGACCGATGCGGTTGAGTCCGTTCGCCACCCGTACCCACTGCTGATCCGTGTAGGAGGGACGGTCGAAGACATGCTTTTCGGTTCCCTGCACACAGTGTCCACACTCGCAGACGTTGACGATCTTGGCCCCCATCGCCTTGAGGAAGTTCATGTGGTCCATGAAGGAGTTGAGGGTCTCCTCCTCGCGTCCGGTTTCGCTGAAGAAGGTGCTGAACCACGCCGAGGAAATTTGCAGGCCGCGCTGCTCCAGAGCAGGCTCAAGGACGGCGGGATCCTTGGGGTACTTGTTGCCGATTTCGCTGCCCGAAAATCCGGCGGCGGCCATTTCGTCAATGCACTGCTCAAAGGAAACGTGTCCGCCGAGTTCCGGGAGGTCGTCGTTCGTCCATGCAATGGGGGCAATGGACAGTTGAATGGTGTTGGGTGAAAACATCAGTCAAAGGAAGTGATTGCGTTAGGAATTACCACAAGAGGACACCGAGCGCACCGAGCAAAGCAAAGCCTCCTCTGTGTTCTTTGTGCCCTCGTGGTTGGATGGCTGTTTCAATACGGCCGTGCCTTGCGGACATTTTCCTGCATGGCTGCGCTGGACTTGGCCGTTGTCTCACAGTTGGAGACCTCTGGAACGCCGACACGCCACCAGGTGTGGTAGCCGTCGGTCATAGTTCCGGGCAGCACCTTGACCTCGATCAGGGCAGTCTCCGGTTCCAGCTTGGCAGCTTCCAAGGCACTGCGGAGTTCGTCGGCATTGGCGGCGTGGAAGGCTTTCACGCCGAGGGCTTCTGCGTATTTCTTGAAGTCCACGGGAGTGATGTCGCCCGTCAAACGTCCGGTTTCGTTTTCGCGATAACGGAATTCGTTGCCGAAGCCGACACTGCCGTGTGCCATCTGCAAGTTCTTGATGCACTGGTAGCCGGAGTTGTCGAGCAGCAGCACCGTGATCTTGGTGCGTTCCTTGAGGCTGGTGAGGATTTCGGAATGGAGCATCAGGTAGCTGCCGTCCCCCACAATCGCGTAAACCTCGCCCTGCTCCAGCGCCCATTTGGCACCGATAGCCCCGGCGACCTCGTAGCCCATGCAGGAGAAACCGTACTCCATGTGGTAGGTCTTGGGTTGTTCGCAACGCCAAACCCGATGCAAGTCTCCCGGAAGGCTCCCTGCCGCGCAGAGAACCACGTCCTCCGGTGCCATGAACTCGTTGAGGATACCGACGATGTGGGTCTGCACGTTACCCTCATCGGAAGTCAGTGCATAGAGCCGGTCCACCTCTGCGTTCCATTCGGACTGCAACTGCGCGACACGCTCGCGATAAGCCGCATCCGTTTGGAATCCGGCCTCCCGGAGCGCCGCGCCCAAGCTTTCGAGTCCGGCTTTGGCATCGGCTTGCAGGCTGATTCCGTCCTGTTTCTGTCCGTCGTAGCTACTGACGTTGAGGTGCAGCAACTTCACGTCTTCCGCAAACACCTGCTTGGAGGCCGTGGTGAAATCCTGCAAACGCGAACCGACCGCCAGCACCACATCCGCATCCTGAGCCAGCAGATTCGCCGCTGAGGTTCCGGTGACGCCAATCGCTCCCACGCTCATCGTGTCCTTCCAACTCATCGCGCTCTTGCCCGCCTGAGTTTCGCTGACCGGAATCCCGAACTCCGCCGCAAACCCCCGTAACGTTTCCGCCGCAAGTGAGTAATGCACCCCACCCCCGGCAACGATCAGTGGCTTCTTGGCATTTCGCAAAAGCTCCGCCGCCTCATCGAATTGCCGTGAATGCAGCGGTCTCCGATCCTGATGCCAGACGCGCTTCTCGAAGAAAGACACGGGATAGTCATACGCCTCGGCCTGTGTGTCCTGCGGCAGGCAGAGTGTCACGGCTCCGGTTTCCACGGGGTCGGTCAGCACGCGCATTGCGTTCAGCCCGGCACTCATCAACTGCTCCGGGCGCTCGATGCGGTCCCAGTAGCGGCTGACGGGCTTGAAGGCGTGGTTGGCGTTGACACCATAATCCCACGGAGTTTCAATCTGCTGTAACACGGGATCAGGCTGGCGCGAGGCAAAGATGTCTCCGGGCAACAGCAGCACCGGGATGCGGTTCACCGTTGCCGCCGCCGCACCCGTGACCATGTTGGTGGCTCCCGGACCAATCGAGCTGGTGCAGGCGTAGATACCCAAGCGGTTCTTCTGCTTGGCGTAGGCGGTGGCGATGTGGACCAAGCCCTGCTCGTTGTTGCCCTGAATGTAGCGCAGGCTCGTGCCTCCGTACTCCAGCGCCTCGCCGAGTCCCGTGACGTTGCCATGCCCGAAAATGCCCATCACGCCCTGCACGAACTTGTGTTCCGTGCCGTCCAGTTCCACAAATTGTGCGTCCAGAAAGCGCAGCAGCGCCTGCGCCATCGTCAATCGAACGGTTTCCATTTTCCTCCTTTGATTTAGTATATTCTTTTTCTGAATTACGGCTGCTTCACAATCCACTCATGTTCCGGAGCATTCTTGAAGTGCCAGACGCGCTTGGGTCCGGCCATCACGTTGAGGTAGTACAAATCATAGCCATGCGGTGCCCCCACGGGATGGTAGCCACGGGGCACCATCACCACGTCCCCGTCATGGACGGCCATCGTTTCGTCCAGCGAGCCATCGTCGGTGTACACGCGCTGAAAGGCAAAGCCCTGGGGCGGGTTGAGGCGGTGGTAGTAGGTTTCCTCCAGAAAGGATTCTTCCGGAAGGTTGTCCAGGTCGTGCTTGTGCGGGGGGTAGCTCGACCAATTGCCGTTTGGGGTGATCACCTCGACCACGAGCAGGCTGTCGGCGGGTTCGGTTTCCGGAAGGATGTTGCAAACGTGGCGGGTGTTGGTGCCACTGCCACGGGTTTCGCGGCCCATCGCTTCCGGGCGAATCAGGCGGGCCGGATGGTTCCCAAAACCGGGAGCGCGGCAGATCGCCAATTCCGCATCCGTGGTGGCCTTCACAGTGTACTCGTCCTCATTCGGGACGTAAACCGCAAACGGTGCCTTATCCTCAAACACGCTCAGACGGTCGCCCAAATCACTCCACGATTCCTTCCGCGTGGCGATGTCGGCCTTGCCGGAAACCAGCACCAGACACGCTTCCTGACCCCCGGATTGCTGAGAAAGGGACTGTCCCGGCTTCAGATGATAGACCTCGAAGCCCACATGCTTCCAGCCTGCCGATGCGGGGGTGATGCGCTGGGTGCGCCCCTGAGTGTCTGGAGTTTGGGAACGACTGAGTAGGGATGTCATGAAAATTCCGAGAGTAACGTTTGGATACAATCAAGCGGGGTTCCGGGACACCAAGCGGATTTCAAGCTGACAGCCGACTGCCTCCGCATAGCGGCGCAGCGTCGCCACCGAAGGAGAATGGCGGGCACTGCCGCCCCCCGCCTCCAGTCGTGCCACCGCCGGAGGCTTGGTGTCCATGCGCTCGGCGACTTCCGCCTGTGTCAACCCCGCCCGCTTCCTCGCTTTCAGCAACTCGTCAAAGAGCGCGAATTCGGACTCAAGGGCATCGTACTCGGCCTGAAACTCAGGATCACGCATCCACTCCGCGACCATCTCTTCATGCGTCTTCATTTTGGACCTCTTGCAAACGTCTTCGCGCCACCTCCAACTCCTGTTGGGGCGTTTTTTGGGTTTTCTTTTGGAAAGCATGAAGAATGACGATGTTGCCTTTCCTCACGGTGCAGAAGAAGGCTCTACCGACCCCTTCCTTACCACGCGCTCGAATTTCAAACAGCCCAGCCCCCAATGCCCGTGTGAACGGCATTCCAAGGTTCGGCCCATAAACGGCCATACGCTCAGTGACTTTGGCATAAAAAGCCCGAACTCCAATCGGCCATTTTTCGATCGTTTTTTGAACCTTGTCACTGTAGTAGTGGATTTTCCACTTCATAAAATTAACGCATTTGTTAATAAACTCAAGCGGGAAGAGCGGTTTCGGAATGCCGCCACAAATCGATCATCTGCTGGTAGCGTTCGGCAATCCGTGCGGGAACCGCCTGGGCTTCCAGTGTTCCGGAGGCAAACTCCAGCCACGGCTCCCAGAAGATCGAGCGTCCAATGGCGAACCCGCAGGCATGCGGGGTGCTGCGCACAATCCGAAACCACTTCTCGAACTGGGCGAGCGGCGCGTTGTTCCCCAGCACAATCACCCCGGCTTCCGGATCGTAGCGGTCCAAGGTGGACGTGACCTGCTCCCATTCGGCCTGCGTGTCGGTGGGGTTGATCTTCCACCAGTAGGGGAAGAGTTGGTGCGCGTAAACCTCCTCGATGGCGAGGGCCAGCATTTCGCCGTTCTTGCTGAGTCCTTCCGGAAGGATCATCTCCAGCATCAAACGCCGCTCCAGCGCATCGCAGACCGACTGCAACTTCTGGAGCAGGGCGAGTTGCTCCCGCTTTTTCTCTGTTTCCAGATGCGGATGGAAGTTCCACAGCACCTTCACGAACCAAGTGCTGGGGCACTGAACGAGGTATTCGTAAAGATTCTTTTCGGTCAGCCACTCCACCGGAAACGAACCCGATCGCTCAATCGGGGTGCCCACATGATAATCCCCATAGGCCGACTCCTGAAGGATGTCTCCGCCAAACTGAGGGTCCACGAGCAGGGCCAGCGACTCGCCACGGTTCTCGGCATTGACCCGCTTGAAGCCCTCGAACACCAGGTTTTTGAACTCGCTGATTTGCGAAGAGGCGATCCCCTGCAACGTGCAGGTCTTCTCGAATTGCCCCCGGTGATCAAAGGCCAACACCTTCAATGGCAGGTTTCGAGGTCTCCCCAACACCGTGCGCTGGTGCAGCTTCAGCAGGGTGGGACTGGACAGCACCTTGGGGTCGCGGTCAAAGTGTTCGATCAGGTGTTGCAGTTCGTCGAAGGAGGCCATCGCGGGGGAGCAGCCGTGACGGGTCACGGTGAGGGCGCCGTTAGCATTGCCCCACAAGGCGCAGGTTTCCAGCGGCTCGTCCCGCAACCAGCCCCGCAGAAATCCGGAGGCAAACGCATCTCCCGCCCCAAGGATGTTCAGCACCTCAATCGGAAAGGATCGCGCCTTGATGGACGCGGTGGCACTGGTGGTGAAGACTTCACAGCCCTGCTCTCCGCGCTTGAGGACAATCGTTGCCGTGGAAAGTTTCCGGATGGCCTGAAGCGAGGCTTCCAGCGATTCCCCCCCGCCCGCAATCATCACCTCCTCCTCGGTGCCAATGATCAGGTCAAGGTTCGGAAGCAGCGGTTGCAGCACACTGGTGACGGCTTCGGAAGCGACAAAGCGCGACTCCCCATCGCCTGCTGCGGTCAAGCCCCACAGCACGGGGCGGTAGTCAATGTCGAGGATCACGGCGCATCCAGCCTCCTTAGCGACTTTGATCGCGTGTTTGCTGGCTTCCAGCATGGCCGGAGTGGAGAGGCCGGTTCCTGTGAATTGTAAGGCTTTGGCTTGCTGGAAGACTGCCGGATCGGCGTGTTCCGGTTGGATCTGCATGTCCGCGCAGTTCTCGCGGTAGAAGATCAGCGGGAAGCGATTGGGCGGACTCACGCCCAGCAGGACGAGAGCGGTCAGGTGGTCGTCCGTGTCCTGAAGCAGGGTCGTGTCCACCCCCTCCTGACGGAGTTGCTTGCGCAGGAACTTGCCCATGTCGTCCGTGCCCACGCACGAGAGCATGGCCGACCTCAACCCAAGCCGCGAGGTGCCGACCGCAATGTTCCCCGCACAGCCCCCAAGGTACCTCCGGAAGCTCTGCGCGTCCTCCAGCGGGCTGTGGATTTGCTCGGCGTAGAGGTCCACCGCCACTCGGCCCATGCAGATGAGGTCGAGAGGGCGGTTGGGATCAA
>CAZQXS010000082.1:0-17117 GCA_964597275.1 uncultured Pseudomonadota bacterium
AACCCCCTTGCCGTCTTGGGGCGAGAATGGGAGAATCATTGCGGCACTGAAGCCCCCACCGCATTTTCACCGTTGACCAACCTGCTTGACAGCCTCAATCCTCGGCAGCGCGAGGCCGTGACGACTGCGCACGGGCCGGTCCTCGTCCTTGCCGGAGCCGGAAGCGGCAAGACCCGCGTGATCATCCACCGCATCGCCCACCTGATCCAGACGCTGGGCAAGCCGTCCGGCAGCATCCTCGGCGTGACTTTCACGAACAAGGCCGCGGGCGAGATGCAGGAACGCCTGCACGACATGCTAGGAGAGGCGAGCCGGGGGGTGCATCTCAGCACCTTTCACTCGCTCGGAGTTTCGTTGCTCTGCAAGTCCATCAAGCACCTCGGCTACCGTCCGAACTTTGTGATCTACGACACTCAGGATCAGCGCGGGCTGCTCAAGTCGCTGCTGGAGGAACACGACTTTGGCAACGACGAGGGGCTGGTGGACGTGAAATCGGCGCATTTTGAGATCAGCCGTGCCAAGACCGCCGGGCTGGATGCCGAGTCGTTTGGGCAGACCGGGGACCGCCGTTTGCGGATTGTGGGGCAGATTTATCAGGAATACCAGCGCACGCTCAAGGGCTGCAACGCGCTCGATTTTGACGACATCCTCAACCTCACCCTGCAACTCTTTGAGCAGCATCCTGAGGCGATGCTTGCGGTGCAGGAGCGGTTTCGTTACATTCTGGTGGACGAGTATCAGGACACCAATCGCGTGCAGTACCGCCTGCTCCGGCACCTCACGCGCCTGCATCAAAACCTCTGCGTGGTGGGCGACGACGACCAATCCATTTATGCCTGGCGCGGAGCCGATGTGCAGAACCTGCTCAGTTTCGAGAAGGACTATCCGGACGTGAAGGTGATCCGGCTGGAGCAGAACTACCGCTCGACGCAGGTGATCCTTGATGCGGCAAATCAGGTGATCGCCAACAACCCGCAGCGCATGCCCAAGCAACTCTGGTCCGAAAAACCCGGAGGCGAGCGGATTGACTGGATTGCTGCCGAGTCGGAGTCAGAAGAATTGGAAACCGTGGTGCGCCGCATTCGGATGCAGAGCCTGCGGCACGGGCGGCAGCACAAGGATTTCGCCGTGCTGTACCGCTCCAACTTTCAGGCGCGGGCCATTGAGGAAGCCTTTCGGGACGGCGGGGTGCCCTACCGCGTGGTGGGAGCGACGAGCTTTTACGAGCGGCAGGAAATCCGGGACGTGCTGGCCTACCTCAAGGTGGTCCACAACCCCCGCGACGAGGTCAGCCTGCACCGCGTCATCAACACCCCTCGGCGCGGCATCGGCCAAACCTCGCTGATGCAGGCGAATGCCTTGGCGCAGTCCCGGCGCGATTCACTGTTCCGGATTTTCGAGCAGGCGAGCCAGTTTCCGGAAATCCCGCGAGAGTCGGCTAGGTCCATGGAGTCCTTCGCGTGGCTGATCCGCAAGTACGAGCAGCAGTTTGCCGAAGCCGAACTCGGTGCCACGGTGCGAGCCTTGATCGAGGAAGTCGGCTATGTGCGGTATCTGGAAAAGCAGCCCGGCGATCCCAAGACGCGGGAGCGGCGGCGGAGTTGTGTGCTGGAACTGCTCAGTGGTGTGGACAAGTATTCCCGCGACCAGCCGCAGCGGGGATTGCGGGATTATCTGGAGCGCGTCATGCTCTTCACGGAGCGCGACAATGAGGGCGAAGCGTCCGGAAATCAGGTGACGCTGATAACCCTGCACAGCGCGAAGGGGCTGGAGTTTCCTTACGTCTTTCTCGTCGGCATGGCCGATGGCGTGTTTCCGAACCAGCGTGCGCTGGACGAATCCGGGGAGGACGAGGAGCGCCGTCTTTGCTATGTGGGCATCACGCGGGCGCAGCGCGAACTCACGTTTTCGATGGCCAAGTCTCAGAAACGCTACGGCGAACTCATCAAACGCGAGCCTTCACGGTTTCTGCTCGAAATCTCCCCGGAACTCTTCTCCACTCCGGTGATCGGCGAGGCCAGCCCCGTCCAAAAAATACAAAAGCGCGAGCAGTCGCGCTCCGATTTCTTCCTGCAACTTCAACAAATGAAAGCGAGCTGATGTCTTCTGCCTTCGGTTTTTCCCGAGTTGTACTTCTGCTGGGAGTGCTGGTGTTTTCCGCAACGGCAGCACTGGCCGCCGGGCCAATCCGCATCCTCGCCTTGGGCGACTCGCTCACGGAGGGCTTTGGGGTGGACGAAACCGAAGCCTACCCTGCCGTGCTGGAGCAACTGCTTTTGGATCAGGGCCGCGCTGTCCGGATGGTCAACGGCGGGGTCAGCGGCTCCACGAGTGCGAGTGCGCTTTCACGCCTGAAGTGGTACGCCCGCGCCAAGCCGGATTTCATCATCCTCGCGCTGGGGGCGAACGACGGACTGCGCGGCCTCAGCGTGGAGCGCATGAAGGCGAACCTGGGAGCGACGATTGGGTTTGCCAAAAAGCGCGGCATGGTCGTTTTGCTGGCTGGGATGCAGATGCCGAAGAACTACGGCGAGGCCTACACCACCGCCTTCCGCAACGCCTTCCCGGAACTCGCGGAAGCACACGAGGTCGCGCTGCTGCCGTTTTTGCTCGAAGGGGTGGGGGGGCGTCCCGACAAAAACCTCCGCGATGGCATCCACCCCAACCCGGACGGGCACCAGATCATCGCCCGGACGGTGCTGCGGCATTTGGAACCCCTGCTCGAAAAACACTCTCCCTGACACAGGCCGGACGTGGCACCTTCCCTGCAACAGCCTCTTGCGACAGGCAACCAAGGAACATGTTTGGATTTCCGACCTTTATGTCCGCACCTTCAATTTCGCCAGACCCCTCGGAGACCTCCAGCCAGGTCCTCCGAGGGATGCTGCTCGTCAGCGCCCTCCAGCGCGGCAAAAAGCCGATTGGCTACGACGCGCAGGGCGGCTTCCGCAACCTGCCCATTTCCGGGCAGACCTTCACCCGCCAAATTTAATCGGGCACAAATCCGCAGTCTTTTCGCGGAGTCTGGGGCATCCTGCATCTTCCGGAATGGGATTTGCTTTTCACAGCACCTCAGCACCAATCTGTTTCCCAAAGGAATTCCATGACCAGACGCATTTCACAGGTTCTCTCGGTTCTGCTCGTCCTCCAGCTTTGGGGGGTTTGTGGTTTTGCACAGGAGTGGCTGCCGATTGCAAAGAACGGCACGGAGGCATATCGGCATCTCGTCGAGCAGCAGATGCTCTCGCAGGTCAACACCAGCGGTTTTGGTGTGGCCCCGCAATTGGAGGAGGAATGGCTCAACCGCGTGATCAGCGCCGATCAGGAGTGGACCCGCAAACTCCGGGAACTGGAGCGCGAATACCGCCGCGCCGTGGCCAACGCCCGCAAAGCCCGACTCACCATCCGCGCCCGCAAGGCGGTGCTGGAGCAGCTCCAGCTCTACCATGCCAGCCTGCTGGAGGAAATGGACCGCTACCGCGACCAGATTGCCCACATTGAGGAAGAGAAGCAGAAGTTTCTGGAATCGCTCACCAGCACCAGCTTTTCGGTGCTGGTGGTCATCCGCAGTCAGCTCACCAGCGACCTGGTCCAAAAACTCCCCGCGCTGGTGCAGGACGACACGCTTTTCAAAAATTCCGGAGGCGTGGCCATCGGAGCGGTCACTGAGCGCTACTCCGCCCGCAGTTCCTTCCCCTTCAGGTCCGGGCGCTTTCAGGTGAACTTCCTCTACCCGGAAAACATCTCGCGGCTCAACAAGGACATCAGCGAGTTCGCCTACCTCTTTGCCCGCATTGACGTCTTTCCATATGTGGAGCAGGAGCAGGCCGGGCTGTCCGGCACGCTGGACGGGCAGGAGGCTCTCACCTTTTTTGAGGCCGAAGGCTTCCTGTCCTACCTGCAACAGGAGCAGATCAGCGACAATCGGCTGGAGGCGTGGGCACAGGGGGAACTCTCCTCGCTGGCGGTTCGCAACGATCAGGTGCTGAAAGCCTTCAACAACGCCCTCTCCCACTACGAGCATCTCAAGTCCGGGTTTAACGAAGACCTGGCGAGCCTTGGGCAGGAGGAGTTGCAGGTGCAGCAGGACATTGCGAACATGCGCAAGGAGATCGAGCAGAGCGACACCGCATTCCGGATGATGGACACGGCGCTGACGCACTACACGGTCCACTACCAGAATAAGGAGGTCATGTGGCTGGAGCGGTTTGTGATGGCCGAAGACGGAGTGCTGCGCACCGACTCTTCCAAGATCGGTGAACTCCAGCCCGTCTTGCTCGGACTGCGCAGCAACGCCCCCACCAGCGACACCAGCCAGGCGATCCGGCTGATTGGGCGTCCATTGGTGAGCGTGTACTCGGAGATGGTGAACCGCTCCAACCGCTTCAAGCTTCAGGTCAACAACCTTCCGGAAACCTCGGTGTATTTCGCCAAGCCCAACCTGAAGGAGTTTGAGCCAGTCAAGCTGAAGTGGAAGGAGAAGGACCACCACTACCAACTGCTGCACCTCTCCCGTCGCGTGGCGGGGTCGCAAACGCAGTTTGGGCTGCTGGTCGCCCGCAAGCTTGAGCTGCGGGCCACGACCGTGCCTCCGAAGTACAACCACAACACCTGTGCGTTCACGGTGCTGTTCTCGGCGAAGCGCTACAAGCTCAACAAATCGGCCAAACGGGCGATCAAGAAAAGCGCGAGCTGCATGAAGGAAAATCCGGGACAGCCCATCCACATCGTGGGCCACACGGATCGGCGGATTTTCAACAAATACGGCAAGGAGGACAACAACGCGAAGCTTGGCTTGCGGCGTGCGCTTGCCGTGATGGATTCGCTCGTGGAGGCCGGCATTGATCCGGATCAGATTGCCACCGTCTCCTCCAAGGGGTCCAGCGAGCCGGCAGTGCTGGGCATGGACCGGGCGGCGCACCGGGCGAATCGCCGGGTCGAGGTTTACTCCGACCCCTCGCTTTGAGGGGCTGAGGAATGCCAATCACAACAAAGGATTTTGAGACATGCTGAAAATATGGGGACGTGCGAATTCGATCAACGTGCAGAAGGCGGTGTGGGCCGCTACTGAGACGGGGGTAGCCTTTGAGCGGCTGGATGCCGGAATGGCCTTTGGCAAGAACAACGAGGACTGGTACCTCGCGCTCAATCCCAATGGCAAGATTCCCCTGTTGCAGGACGGGGAGTGGTCGCTCTGGGAAAGCAACGTGATCGTGCGCTACCTCGCACACCGCTACGGGGCCGGGACGCTGTGTCCGGACGATCCCCGGCAGCGTTTCGTCGCCGAGCAGTGGATGGACTGGACCGTTTCCGAGTTGCTGCCTGCGTTCACCCCGCCGTTTTGGGGGCTGGTTCGCACGCCTCCGGAACAGCGCGACTGGGACAAGATCAATGCGGGGGTCAAGGAGTGCAACCGACTGCTTGGCCTGCTGAACGGCCATCTCCAGCAGCAGGACTACGTTGCCGGAGCTGCGTTCTCAATGGGCGACATCCCTGCCGGAGCAATCGCTTATCGCTGGTACAACCTCGACATCGAGCGCGATGAGTTGCCTGCGGTGCGGACGTGGTACGAACGACTCACCACCCGCTCGGCGTTCCAGTCTCAAGTCATGCTGCCGATCACCTGAGTGGCTGAAGAGCCATCTCGTAACGCTGCTCGGTGATTTGCTGGCCTCCCACCGTGGTGGTGCGCTCCTCCACGAGTTGGAAGCCCAGCGATTGGTAGAGCCGGGCTGCCGCTTCCAGTGAATCCACCGTCCAGAGGAACACGGACTCATGCCCGGAAGCGCGGGCACCTTCCAAGGCTTCCGTCACCAGTTTGAACCCCAGCCCCTGCCTTCGCTGGTCCGGGTGCAGCCACAGCCAGCGCAGTTGCGCGGCTTGTGCGGAGGTGCTTTCCAAGGCGAGCGACCCCCGAAGCTGGCCTTCTTGCTCGACAATCCAAATCCGGTTGCGCGGGTTCTGGGCTTTTGCGAAGTCCGCGAGTGAACTCGCCAGCAGGGGCTCAAAGCTGGCATCCAAGCCCAACTCCTGCGCGTGGAAGGTGGCCTGCACTTGGATAAGGCTGCCGAGGTCTCCCGGATGCCATTCGTTGCGGATCACCACCCCGCCGGTTCCGGAGCCACCCGCATTTTGCGATTCGGCGGAATCGAACTCCAGCCGCTTACCAAAACTGAGGGCGGCGTCCTCGGTGTAGCCGATGCGGTGGTAGAAGGCCCGGGCCGCGGAGTTGGAGACCCGGATTTGCAGGTTGACCTTCGGGCAGCCGAGTTTGCGGAGGCCGATTTCCGCAACCTCCATCATGCGGCGGCCCCAGCCCTGCTTTTGGCAATCCGGGTGTGAGGCGAGGTAATTGATCCAGCCCCGGTGCCCGTCAAATCCGGCCATCACGGAGGCGACGATTTTCCCGTCCTGCACCCCGACCAGAAACAGCTCCGATTGCACGTTCAGCTTCCGGAAAATATCCTTTTCCGGATCATTCCACGAGCGTGTGAGGCCGCAGGCAGTCCAGAGTTCGACGACGGGTTTTGTGTCGCCCGTGGCAAAGGGGCGGATGTGAAATTCTGGTGCCTGAGACATTTGAAGTCTCAATAGGGGTGTGCAGAAAACGCCACTGTAGTGAACTGGTTGAACAAAGACAAGCAGAACTCTGGCAGGGGGCGTGAAACGAGACGAAGTGGCTTGGTGAGTTTCGGGGCGAGGCGCGTTGCTCTCGGCTTGCACTTGAGGCCAAAACAAGCCATCCTATATTGTCACCCCTGAGCTAAATTTGGTGGCGTTTTCAAACCCATTCATACGATGAGGAGAGAGTATGATACCCAGTTCCACCAAGTACCTGATGATCGGTGCTGGCATTCACGGACTCAGCACCGCCTATCACCTTGCGCTTGAGCTGAAGCAGCGCGGCCTCGGCAGCGGCAAGGACATTCTGGTGATTGACAAGTCCGGCATTGGCGCAGGTGCATCTGGCATCGCCTGCGGCGTGGTGCGCAACAACTACTTCCAGCCCGCGATGCGTGAATTGATGGCACACAGCGTCGAGGTCTGGGAGAGCGATCCCAAGGCATACAGCTACCATCCGGTGGGCTACATGCAGATCAGCCCGGAAGTGATGCACTCCGACATCGCGACGATCTACGAGCAGCAACAGGCGATCGGCTACCCCTCGGAGTTCATCGAGGGCAGTGCCGATTCGATGGCCTACATGCGCGGCCTTTTTGATGACTGGCAGGCCAAGGGCATCACCTCGGTGCTGCACGAGAAGAAAGGCGGCTACTCCAACAACATGCAGTGCATGCAGGGCTTGGCGGCCAAGGCCGAGGGCGAGGGCGTCACGATCCTTGGCAATGTCGAAGTCACCGGAGTGCAGTATTCCGGGAATGCGGTTTCTGCCGTGGTCACCAACCGGGGTACGATCCAGACCGATTACGTCGTGGTCGGCGCAGGCCCGTGGGTCAACACCTTCTGGAAGATGCTCGACCTGCCCACGAAGATCAAGGTCAAGGATGGCGACAAGGTTCACGAAAACGTGGAGATGTGGCGTTACTACTGCTTGCAGGAGGGCACACTCGGCGTGGACCCGAAGATGCTGACGACCAATGACGGCGAGATGCCGCCCGTGATCCATGTGGACACGGACGCGCCGCTCTACTCCGACATTGACGGCAGCCTGATCACCGACAAGATGTGGGGCATCTACTACAAGCCGGACTTCAGCTTTGACGGTGTGCAGGGCGGGGCTGCGCCGTTCGATGTGGACGGCACGGACGAGAACTTCAGCGTGGACCCCTACGGCACCGAGTCCCCGGACTTCGTGGTCGGCAACGAGTTCATTGACATGTGGTGTGCGGCTCTGGCGTTCTGCCAGCGGCGCTTCGAGGACACGCGGCACCTCTACCGCACGGAGCATGCCTCCGGCGGCTTGGGCGCCCTGGCTCCGGACAGCTTCCCGGTCTTTGACGTGTACCGCGAGAACTGCTACGTGATCGCCGACTCCAACCACGGCTACAAGATGCTCGGCGTGGGCAAGCTGGTTGCGGCGGACATCGTGGGCGAGTCGAGCAAGCTGCTGGAGCCGTTCCGCTTCTCGCGCTTCGAGGAAGGCAAGCTGCATCCAGTCTCCAACAGCCCCTTCCCCTGGAGCTAGGAGTTTTTGGCAGTAGGGCGGTTCAAGTACAACGGAACCGCCACGGCGGATGCGCTTCGCTTCATCCGCCCTACATGCTCGCTTACCATTGGGAGCCTTCAACGAGGGAAGCTTTATGAGTGCAGACACGATGGAAAGCCCCTCCCCCCCGGAGCAGGAGCGCCTGCCGATTCAGGATCACTTTCTGGGTTGGCAGTGCCGGGTGCGGGCCTACGCGATGCGGCAGGACGAGGGACGCCCCTCGACCGGAATGCGGCCTCGCGTGGTGCTGGAGGATGGAGCGGAAGTCGCTTCAGCGGTGACGTTGCTGCTGCTGCCGAGCGAGCCGCAGGAGCACATCCAGCAGTTCCGCTACATGGTTCAAAAAACCCACGACCCGCAGGAACGCTACAAGAAGGCGGTGCAACTGCTGTCGTCCACCTTCTATCAGCACATCGAGGACTTCAGCGGAATGCTGACCGGGCTGTTCCTGAAAGGCTCGGACCTCGTGATGACGCTGGTGAAGGAGGAGCGGTGTGTGCTGGAATTCAACTACCAGCAACAGCGCTTCACCCTCCCGTGCCGAGTGGGAGTGCTGCCCAAGCGGGAGTTGGCGCACCAGTTCACGTTTTGGCACAACCACCTCTTCAATCCGAACATCCCACCGGAAATCAAGGTGCTTGGTTTTGAGCCGGAATGGCCCAAGGCGAGTGCTGACCCGGAACTCGATCAGCAATAGGTAGACACACAGCAGGGCAGGCGGGCAAGCCGCCTCCCCTCTGTGCCTGCTTAGAACTTTCCGTAGGTGTCCTTCAACACCACCATCGGGTGCTGCTTGGACATCTGGAATTTGATCAGCAGTTCGCGGGCAATCATGTCCCGGTCCTGCTGGTTGTCCGGAAGGTTGTTACGGATGTCGTCGGGAACCGTGACCCATCCGTTGATGTTCCGGTCAAAGACCGCCGGGTTGTCTTCCTCGTAGCCCATGTGGACGTCCTCAAGCCAGTTGAGGTCCGGCCACCCCATGATCTCAATGTACTTCTTGAGGAAAGGGGTGAGTCGGTTGTAGTCCGGGACAAGGTTCACATCGTAGCGGTAGCCAATGTGCTGGCCGATTTCTTTTTCCCGTTCTGTTCCCAAATCCTCTGGGATCAGGGCGTCTTTTTCACTCATCATTCTCCTTGATAGGCGTTTAGGCCGTAGCGGGTTAGGCTGTAGGGGTTCAGGCTGTAGCGGGTTAGGCTGTAGGAATGGTCCTAAATTCCTACAGCCTATTGCCGAACAGCTTAAAACCTCTTAGTAACGGGTCATGTCAGGACGGCCCACGGTGTGCTGCGAGCCAGCCAGCGGCACCTGCGCGAGGGCCGAGGCCTCCATCGTCAGGGCAGCCAGGTCTTCCGGCTCCAGCGAGTGGACGTTGGTCTTTCCGCAAGCCCGCGCCATCATCTGGCACTCGATGGCGAGGCAGTGCAGGAAGTTGTACACGCGCTCGGCGGCCTTGTCGGGATCGAGCCGCTTGCGCAGTTCGGGATCCTGAGTGGCCACGCCGACGGGGCAGCGTCCCGTGTGACAGTGGTAGCAGTAGCCGGCTTCCACCCCCATTTCCTTCTCGAAATCCGCTTCCGGGATGTCCTTGTTGCAGTTCAGGGCCATCATCGAGGAGTGGCCAATTGCGACTGCATCGGCACCCAAGGCCAGCGCTTTCGCAACATCGGCACCGTTGCGGATGCCTCCGGCGTATACCAGGGAAATCTCCCCGGTCTTGCCGAGGTCATCAAACGCCTTGCGGGCCTGACGGATGGCGGCGATGCCGGGAACTCCGGTTTCTTCCGTCGCCAGGTGCGGGCCGGCTCCGGTGGAGCCTTCCATGCCGTCAATGTAGATGCTGTCCGGACCCGTCTTCAGGGCCATGCGCACGTCATCGTACACACGGGCCGCGCCCAGCTTGAGCTGGATCGGGATCTGCCAGTCGGTGGCCTCGCGGATTTCCTGAATCTTCAGGGCGAGGTCGTCCGGCCCCAGCCAGTCGGGGTGACGCGCCGGGGAACGCTGGTCAATCCCTGCGGGCAGCGAGCGCATTTCCGCCACCTGATCGGTGACTTTCTGGCCCATCAGGTGCCCGCCGAGTCCGACTTTGCAGCCCTGCCCGATGAAGAATTCGCAGGCGTCGGCCAACCGCAGGTGATGCGGATTGAAGCCGTAGCGCGACTGGATGCACTGGTAGAACCACTTGGAGGAATAGCGGCGCTCGTCCGGAATCATGCCGCCCTCACCGGAGCAGGTCGCGGTGCCTGCCATCGTTGCACCGCGAGCCAGTGCCGTCTTGGCCTCAAAACTCAGGGCGCCGAAGCTCATGCCGGTGATGTAGATCGGGATGTCCAACACCAGCGGACGCTTGGCCTTGGGGCCAATCACCGTTTTCGTCAGGCACTTTTCCCGGTAGCCCTCAATCACGAAGCGCGTCAGCGTTCCGGGCATGAAGGTCAGGTCGTCCCACGTCGGGATCTTCTTGAACAGCGACATGCCACGCATGCGGTACCGTCCCAGTTCCGCCTTGATGTGGATGTCGTCAATCACCTCGGGCTTGAAGATGAAGCTCTTGCCGAGGGAAGTTTTGTCTCTTGCCATTTGTTTTTCTTTTAGGAAAATGGGTTCAAAGCACGATCTTCTTTTCCGTCGGCTCAAGATTGTCGTAGTTCCACAGCTTGCGGCCTGCGACGATCTTCTTCATGTTCTGCACGCCCGCCTTGGGGCCGGGGACTCCGTAGAGTTCCAGCTTGCGCTCGATCCAGGCGACGTCCAGGTCGGTCATTTCTCCGTGAACCGCGTCCACGCCCAGCGAGGCGATTTCGCCCCCGACATAGATGGTTCCGTCGTACATGGAGTCCCCCAGGTTGTCCCCGGCATTGCCCACGATGATCATGCGTCCGCGCTGCATCATGAAGCCCGTCAGGGTGCCCACGCGACCGCCCACGATGATGGTGCCGCCTTTCTGGTCAATCCCGGTCCGGGAACCGACATCGCCCTTGCAGACCAAGTCACCGCCCCGCAGCGCCGCGCCAAAGGTGGAGCCTGCGTTCTTTTCGATCACGATGGTTCCCGCCAGCATGTTCTCTCCGCACGACCAGCCGACCCGTCCGGAAATGCTGACGCTCGGGCCGTCAATCAGGCCGCATCCGAAGTAGCCGAGGCTGCCCTCGAAGTCGAGCTTGAGGCGGTTGAGGATACCGACTCCCACGGAGTGCTTGGCCATCGGGTTTTTCACCACGATGTGCCCGTAGCCCTCTTTCATGAGTTCCCGGATCTTCAGGTTGATCGCGTTGTTCTCCATGTCCTGCGCATCGAACTCGGCCCTCTTGTCCGTGTCCACCTCAAACGCATTGTAGGGATAAACAAAATTCTCCTCTTCCGTTGCCGAGAAGAAGATCTGCTGGGTGCGCCCACGAAGCTGCTCCGTGTGCAAACCCGCATCAAAGGATTTATCTACAGTTGCCATACCCGCACCTCTCCTTCATAGGGGTCGAACGTATCAATCTCATGGGGGAAGATGCTGCGAATCGCAACTTCCTCGGAAGCCAGCGCCACGAAATCCTCCGATTCATACAGCACCATCGGCTTGGCGGCCATCAAATCCTTGGCCATGCCCAGCTTGTCCGCAGTTGCCACCAGGTAGGTGAACACGCCGTCAAGCTCGTCCAGCGAATCCTGCATGGCGTCTTCCAGCACCGAACCTCGGTCCATCTTGTCCGCAAGGTACACGGCGATCAGTTCCGAGTCGCAGTGGGACATGAAGCGGTGCCCGCGATGCTCCAGCGTCCGACGCCAGTTCCAGTAGTTGGTCAACTGCCCGTTGTGGACGACGGAGACGTCGTTGAACGGGTAGGCCCAGTACGGGTGGGCGGAGCGGATGTCCACATCGGACTCCGTGGCCATGCGGGTGTGTCCGAGGGCGTGACTGCCGTTGAAGTTGCTGAGGCCGTATTGGTCGGACACCACATCGGCGTCGCCCAAGTCCTTGATTAACTCCAGGCCTTGGCCCAGAGACATCACCTCGGCCCCCTCAACGTCTTCGATGTAGTCCGCAAGGCGGCGCATGTCCCCGCTGTAGCGCAGGGCATAGCGGAAGGCGTATTCGGTGGCTTCCTCTTGGGAAAGGATTTCGGCGCCCAGCTCAGTGATCCGGCTGTTGACGGTGGCCCGACGATCCTTGATTTGCTGGTGGATGTCGAAGCCGCTGCTCAGGTCTTCCTGCTCGGCGACCTTGAAGCGCATCACATACTGGTCGGCTCCAGGAGTGCCGTACACGGCGAATCCAGTGGAGTCCGGGCCACGATGCTTCAGGGATCGGAGCATCGAGGTCATCTCGGCTCCGATGTTTCCGGGATTCCCCCGGCGGATGAGTCCAGCGATACCACACATGTTTGGTCTCTCTCCTCTGTGAGTGTGGGTTAAAATGCCGCCGTGTCCTCACACGGCGGCGGTTGCGTGCCCCAGGCTTAGGGCAGACAATCAATGTAGGTTTCCAAATCCCAGTCGGTGACGGTGTGGTTGAACCGCTCCCACTCGTCGTTTTTGTAGTGCTGGAACACCTTGTACATCTCGTCCGGCATTGCCGACTTGATCACTTCGTTGTTTGCCAGTTTATCGAGGGCTTCGCCAAGCGACATCGGCAGCTTCTTGACCTGCTTGCCTTCTTCCATCGCCTGGTAGATGTTGCGCTCTTCCGCTTCTCCCGGATCAATGTCGTTGCTGATGCCGTCATCAAACGCTTTCAGCAACGCGGCGCCCATCAGGTAGGGGTTGACCATCGAGTCCACCGAGCGGTACTCGAAGCGTCCCGGCGCGGAAATGCGCAAGGCGCAGGTGCGGTTCTGGTAGCCCCAGTCGGCGAAGACCGGCGCCCAGAAGCCCGTGTCCCACAAGCGGCGGTACGAATTCACCGTGGATGAGCCGATCGAGGTCAAGGCTCCCAAGTGTTTCATCACCCCGCCGATGCACTGCAAGCCGATCGGGCCGGGCTTGCGCTCATCGATCGAGGGGTCCGGCATGAAGGTGTTATCCCCGCCGACGCGGTAGGAAAACGCGCCTTCCATGCCCGGAAGCGGAGAGTTGTGCAAATCGTTCACAACGTCTTCTCCACCATGCCAGAGCGACATGTTGTGGTGACACCCGGAAGCGGAGACTCCCATGAACGGCTTGGACATGAAGCAGGCGATCAAGCCATGCTCGCGGGCGACTTGTGCGCAGATTTGGCGATAGGTCGTGAGACGGTCCGCGTTGCGCATCACGTCGTCAAACATCGTGTTGAGTTCCAACTGTCCGGGAGCGTCCTCGTGGTCGCCCTGGATGATGTCCAAGCCCATCGCCTGCGAATACTCGATGACTTTCATGAACGTCGGGCGCAGCTCCTCGAACTGGTCAATGTGGTAGCAGTTCGGCTTGGTGACGCCGCCATTGGGCCGCCCATCCTCGCCGCGCTTGAGCCACATCATTTCCGGCTCCGTCCCGGCGCGCATGTGCAGGCCGTTGAATTTTTTCTGGAACTCGTTGTGGATGATGCGCAGGTTGCCCCGGCAGTCGGAGGTCAAATGTCCGCCCGGATTCTCGCGCTCCTCGCGGTTGCGGAAGCAGGTGCAGAAAACGCGGGCCACGCGCTTGTCCCACGGCAGTTGGCAGAAGGTTTCCGGGTCGGGGATCCCCACCAGTTCCGAAGCCTCCGGGCCGTAGCCGATGTAGTCGCCGTGCCGGTCAATGAAGAGGTTGGCGGTGGAGCCGTAAACCAACTGAAACCCCTTTTCGGCAATGCGTTCCCAGTGATCCGACGGAATCCCTTTTCCGACAATCCGCCCGGTGACGGAGATGAACTGGTAGTAGATGTAGGTGACGCCAAGCTCGTTGATCTTTTCACGAACCTGCTTCACCAGTTTATCGCGCCCCTCGGCACTAACGTGAGCTTCCAAGTCAGTCATTGTCTCTCCAGAGAGTTGTGAGGCAACCACAACATGGGGCGTGTGGTTGTCCTATTGAACATGAGAGTTCTTGCTCCTCAATCCCTAGGATTGCGGTGACTCTCACGGAATGAGGGCAACACCCCTGCCCTTCACTAAAGTTTTGATTCGCGCTGAAAAATTCTGCGACCGAAATCTTAGAGAGGAACTCCGCCATGCGCAAGTCGTCAGGAGCGCGGCTTGAGCTTCTCCGGATCGTAGAACGGAAAGGGCACCACCTGCGCCGGAATGCGCTTCTGGTGTCCGTCCAGCTTGCCGACCTGCACCTCGGTGCCGACCTCGGCGTGGGTGACGTCAATTCGGCAGAGCGCGATGTTCTTGCGCAACAGCGGGGAGCGCATCGCGCTGGTGATCACGCCCACCTGCGCCCGTCCCACATGCACGCAGTCGCCGTGCGCTCCGGGTTCGTTGCCCTCCAACTCCAAGCCGACCAGCTTGCGCTGCGGGTTGGCCTTGCGCTGGATCAGGGCGTCCTTGCCCACAAAGTCGTCCTCCTTTGTCTTGAGCGGAACCGTGAAGCCGACTCCGGCCTCGAACGGATCCGTTTCCTCGCTGAACTCGTAGCCTGCGAACACCAGCCCAGCCTCGATGCGCACCATGTCGAGCGCGTCCAGCCCCAGCGGCAGCATGTCGTGCGGCTGCCCGGCTTCCCAGATCGCGTCAAAAACGGCAGGCGCGTCCTTGGGATGGCACCAGACTTCGTAGCCCAGCTCGCCTGTGTAGCCTGTCCGGGAGACCATGATCGGAATGCCGTTGAGGTCGCCAACACGCCCGATGGTGAAGCGGAACCAGCCGATTTCCTCCAGCTTGGGCTGCGTGGGCGGAGTCCAGACGATTTCCTTGAGGATCTCCCGGCTTTTCGGACCCTGCACGGCGATGTTGTGTAGCTGGTCGGTCGAGGACTTCACCCAGACCTTGAGGCCGAGCTTGGCCGCCTGCTCCCGGAGCCAGACGCCGCCGTAGTCGTCGCCGCCGACCCAGCGGAAGTTGTTTTGGCAGAGCCGCAGCAGCGTGCCGTCGTCCATCATGCCGCCGTGCGGGTAGCACATGGAGGAATAGACGACCTGCCCGACGGCGAGCTTGCGCACGTTGCGGGTCAGCGTCCACTGCATGAGCGCCTCGGCATCCGGACCCAGCACCTCGAATTTGCGCAGCGGCGAGAGGTCCGTGACGATGGCCCGCTCACGGCAGGCGTAGTACTCCTCGATGGCCCCGTTGTTGCGGTAGCAGGTGGGCAGCCAGTACCCTCGGTATTCGGTGAAGTTGCGCGTCAGGGCCGAGGTCCGAGGGTGAAAGCCGGTTTCCTGAGTCAGTTTTGCGTCGGCGTCCGGGGTCATTCTGGTGGCGATGGCTTTAGAGAAAGTGTTTTTTTCCGGATAAACCCGGACGTGGATGTCGGTGGGGGTCCAGCCGTTGGCGGGGCTGGTGTCGTCCGGGCAGGCGGAGGACACGCACACGAGGTCGGTTTGCGCCTGAAACAGCACATAGTCGCCCGGACGCGACCACGGCTCGTCGCTGTACAGCACGTTGTGGTCGTCAATTCCGGTGTTGAAGAAGAGGTTGGCTGCCGCCCAGCCCTTGCGGGCTGCGATGCCGAAGGGCGTGAGTGCGTTGTTGAAATTGTCCGAGCAGTTCGCGTGCCCGAAGTAGCCCATGTCCTCGTAGTACTTCGCAGCGCAGGCGAGGCCGAAGGTGTCATGCCGTCCTGCCGTGTCCTGAATGACCTCGACGAGCGGCTGCATGTCCACGTCGTAGTACTTCGAGTAGAGTCCCGGTCCCGGATAGCCGAAGCCCATCAGCGTGCGGGTGGTGGTCACGTCGATGCCGCGCTCAAGGCTTTGGTCGAGCTTGCGTCGGTCGAAGGCCTGAAAGTCGGAACACTCGCGGCCCATCACATCAATCACCTGAATGAACTCGCCGGCCTTCACCTCGTAGGCTTGGGCGGTGCAGCGGTCAATCCGGAAATCCAGACGGGTGTCCGTCAGGGGGTCGGGCAGTTCGATTTCCCGTTCTTCCGGGGGGGCGGCCCGATGCACGAACACTCGCAGGTCGGTGGGCGGAAAGGTCTCGCCTTCCACCGTCATCAAGCTTCCGGGTGCCGCAATCGCACAGGTGGCCTTGGCCGTGACCTCAAAGCGCATTTCCTCGCCCGGAGGGGTGTCTGGGCCAAAAAGCGCCGCCGCCTTTGCCGAGGCGAGGTTGCACCCGCGACGCTCCAGCCCGGAGCGGACACGGCGGGCGCTCTCAGACTCACCTGCTAGAATCTCCCGCAGGCCGTTGGCGGGCTGGGATTTCTTGAGGCCGAGGATCCCCGGATCGCCCTTGCCCTCTGGGGAGAAGGGCACGATTTCGGCGGGTTGTCCGCCTTCCGGATCCTGCACCACCAGCACATCATCGGGGTGCAGGTCAATGACGATGGCCCCGCATCCCGGAACGCGGTAGCGCTCCCGATTCGGGTCCAGTTGCCACAGTCCCGGCTCTAGGAGGCGGGTGGCGATTGCAGGGTTAGCGAGGTCCGTGGAGGCCATGAAATTCAAATCGAAGTGAAGTTTACCAAAAATTTGGTGGGCAAACAGACCCCAACAATATCGGACAGACTGGGCGCTGCGTCAAGATGAAAATGCGAGGGGGTGCGAAAAAGTCTTGTTATTCTTTTTTCTCACGCTACTCTTTTGGGGGCTGATGCTTGCTGGAGACAGTCCGGCAGACCTGAACCGGAGGATGAGTGGGGAGGGGGGCACGTCTACAAAGTCCCGCATGAGGCTGTGAGGAATTGAAGAGCCTCCGCCATGGCTTAGGTCTTAAACCTTGACATATACGGGTCGCTCTGTAGAATTTCTCACCAAATCCACTTGAGATGGTCTCTTGTGGATTATTTCATGGAGAGGCAGATGAATCAATGTTGCTTGATGAATCGTTGTCTTCCGATTTTAATCTTCAATTGAGGAGAGAAGTATGTTTTCTTTCAAGAAAATTCTAGGTGC
>CAZQXS010000083.1:0-16920 GCA_964597275.1 uncultured Pseudomonadota bacterium
AGGTTTCCTGAATCTGGAGTTCACGGCGGTAGTGGTCGAAGAGGGTGGATTTGGAGAGCATGCCGAGGAAGCGGCCGTTTTCCACCACCGGAAGCGACCAGGCCTGCGAGGTCTCGAATTTTTCCAGCGCCTCGTCCGTGGGTTCTTGCAGGTCAATGTTGGGGAGGTTGCGCATGATGGACCCCATCGTCACCAGCGGGTAGAGCTGCGAGTCGAAGAGGTAGGAGCGCACGTCATCGAGAAAGACCACGCCCACGCACTGCTGGGCTTCGTTGACGACCGGAAAGTAGTTGCGGTGCGCGCTCTTGAACACATCCACAAACTCGCCGAGCAGCATGGTGTCCCGGAGGATGTCGAAATCGCGGTCGAGGATGTCGCGGATGTTGAGGGTGTGGAGGAGGTAGCGGTCGGTGCCCCGGCGCATCAGGTGCCCCCGCGCAATCAACTGGCGGGTGTACACTGATCCGGACTCGAAGTAGGAACTGACCACCATTGCGCTGCTGGCGGTGAGCATCAGGGGAAGGATCAGCGAATAGCCCCGCGTGGCTTCCATGACGAGAAAGATTCCGGTGAGCGGCCCGTGCATCACCCCCGTCACCATCCCGGCCATTCCAGTGAGCGCGAAGGCGGCCTCATCCGCCACCCCTTCCAGCGGAAGCAGTTGCAGGACCATGCCAAACGCCAGCCCCACGGCACTGCCGATCACAAGGCTGGGGGCAAACACGCCTCCCACGCCGCCACTGCCCAAGGTGATGCCGCAAGCCACCAGCTTGAGGACCACGAAGCCCAGCACGAACAGTAGCGTCGGACGCATTTCGGCAGTGAGAAACGCCTGTGTGGTGACGTAGCCCTCCGCCAGCACTTCCGGGAACCAGTAGCCGAGCAGCCCCACCAGCAAGCCTCCGATCATAGCCCTCAGCCAAAGCCGCTCGGTCAGTCGGGCAAACACGGACTCCCACCACGGCAGGCTGCGCACGAACACCACCGAAACCAGCCCAGTCAGGAGTCCGAGAGCCACGCATGCCACCAGCGAGGTTGGAGAAAAGTGGGCAATCTCGTGGTAAAATGCGATCTTGTTGCCAGCTAGCAGACGGCTCACCTCCGTGGCGCTCACGGCGGCAATGATGGTGGGCAGGATGGTGAGGGCGGTGTACTCCCCAACGATGATTTCCAGCGTGAAGATCAATCCGGTCAGGGGCGCGTTGAAAATTCCGGCCACGGCTCCGGCCACGCCGTAGCCGATGAGCAGCCGCTTGCGCCGCTCGTTCATGTCGAGCCAGCGTCCGATCAGCGTGCCCCATGCACCGCCCACGCAGACAATCGGCCCCTCCAGTCCGGTGGAGCCTCCGCTTCCGACCGTCAGCAGACTGCCCACAAAGCGCGAGGCGATCATCCGGCGTCGCAGGGAGTCCGTCCCTGCTGTCATCCCCTGAATCACGTCCGAAACCCCGTGCCCCGCAAAGTCCTTCATCAGCGAGCGGATCAGGTAAACCGCCAACCCCATTCCCACCGCAGGAAACAGGATCGCCCACGGACCCCACTCCGCCCCGCCAAGCAGCCCCCGAACCATGTGAACACTGGCGTTCAGCCCCACTGCGAGCAAGCCGCAGACGAGTCCGATGCCCAAGGCCGAGAGCATCATGATCGCGGTTTCTCCGGCAGACACCCGCTGAAGGTGCTGGAGCGGATCGTCCCCTTCGGCTCCGAGCGCACGCGGGAGGAAGTCAGAGAGCCGCTGAGTCCAGTCTTTTTCGGAAGGCGTCGAGGAGGGCATCCGGAAGCGGTTGCGTGTGTAGAAGTCCCGTCAACTCCGGGTCACGGAGCAGTCGGGTGAGTTGGGCCAGCAGTTGCAGGTGGTGCGTGGCGTCCACGCTGAGCAGCACAAAAACCGTCCGGATCGGCTGGCCGTCTGCCGCTTCAAACTCCACTGGAGTTTCGGGCAGGCCAATCGCCACCGCCGAATCTGGAAGCCCCAGCGTTCCGGAGGCTTGCGGATGCGGCACTGCGATGCCTTGGCCGATTGACGTGGAGGCGAGCTGTTCGCGCTCCTCCAGCAAGGTGGCGAGCGGGGCGTTGGTGTTCAGGTGGGCGTTGATCTGCGTTTCGAGCGCCTGAAAAAGCGCGCCTCGGTTTTCGGAAGCAAGTCCGGCGTGCACCCCGCCGCGCTCCAAGGCGGCCAGCAAATTCGCCTGATGACGCTGCTGGGTGGTTCCCGGAGTGGTTCCGACAAAGAGGTGCTTCTTCTTCGCCCAAGCGAGCAGCGTGTTTCGCTGAAAGCGGACCTCGCCGCCCCGCACCTGACACGGCACCTCCCCCAGCCGAATCCAGCGCTGCAAGGTGGTTTCCGGAACTCGTAGCAGCTTGACGGCTTCAGGCAGGGTGAGCAGTTGAGGCATGGACGGTGGCGATCAGAACGCCAAAAGTTTGGGCAACATTACAGTCTAGTCCAAACGCCCCGGTTTTTGAAGCAGGAAGATACGGAAAAATGCAGGAATCAGCGGAAGTGCATCACGAGTTGGAGATAACTGAACTCCAAGCCATCCAATTTGAGGGTGCCCCCGCTGCTGACGGCAGGCCGCACGTTGGGGGTGTAGCGGAACAGGGTGCGGATGACGAACATGCCCTTGTTGTCCGCACGCAGGTCAAAGCCGCCGATCAAACTGCGGGAAACCGTGCTGGTCGAACTGCTGGAAGCGCTGCTCCCGCTGTCCGACTCGGTGATCGCAATGGCCTCCTGATTGTAGCCCAATCCCAAGAACGGATGGACGCTGCCCCAGTTGGCGATGAAGGTGGCCATCTCCGCTCCGGTAATGCTGCGGTTGATCTTGAGTTCGTAGCCGTAGCCCTTCTGCACATAGGGTGCGGTGCGGGAGGACACCTGGAAAAAGCTGTCCAGCCCGCCAAAGTAGTAGCCGAGGTTGGCTTCGGAGTAGAGACCCGTGCCCGGACGCTTGGCGAGGGACCTGATCGCACCGGACTCCCCGTTATTCAAGATGTACGGAGAGGTTTTGAGGGAAAGCGTCTGGTTGAATCCCAATCCCAGGGTAAACCCGCTGGTGGAGCGGCCACTGGACTTGTCTGGATTCGCGGTGTCGAAGAGGTAGCGGTACCCGAACCAGGTGAAAGAATCGGGGAGTTCCATGTCTCTGATCCCCACGGTGGAGCCGCTCCGGTAGTAGGGATAGGAGACCTTTGAGCTGGATGCTTTTTGGGTGCCCAGTTCGACCAGTCCGTAGGGCGTGGGCAGCAGGAATCCAAAGCTGAACGAGGTGCCCATGGAGGTGTGCTCCGGACCCGTGTCCGACTCGGCGGAAGAGGTGGCCTGCTGAAACGACCGGATGTGAACCGAAGTTCCCAGGAACGGACTCACCGAGTTCGGCTTCACCTTGAGGACATACACCCGAAGCCCCAACTCGATGCCGTTGTTGTAGGTGGCGGTGATTCCGTCCTCGGTGGTGGAGGATGTGGTGGGAATTGCAAGGTAGAGGTCGGTGCGCCCTTTTGCGCCCAAGCCGCCCACCACCAGCCTCGCGTTGCTGGAGGGCTGCACGAACATGCTCTCCGCCCCGGATCCTGAACTTTGGTAGTTCAGCTTGATCTGATCCTTGTAGTTGACCCAATCCACGCCCAGATACATCTGGAGGAAGCGGCTTTTCTTGACGTAGTCGTAGTTCTGCGCACGAAGCTCTCCGGCCCCACACAGGAGCAGCAGAAGGATGACGACGAGTGTGGTGGTTGGGAGCGGTCTTTTAAACATCATGGTGTCAGGCACAGCGATCCGCTTTGCGCCATGCAACATGTAGCCCTTTTCAGGAGGGAGGATCGGGAAAGCGGAGGATCAGCGCATCGGCTCCGGGTTGACCGCGATGATGCCGTTGGGCCGGAACATCAGGAAGAGGATCAACACCAAGAGGACGGCAGCATCCCGGAACAGCACAAGGTTATCGGGCAGGAGGTAAAGAAATGCCGCCTCCAGCACACCCAGCAGGAACCCGCCGTAGAGCGCCCCCTTGGGATTGGCCAGCCCGCCGATGATGGCGGCGATCAGCGCCTTGATCATGGGCGTGAGCCCGAGTGTCGGGAAAACAGCCCCACGCTGGGAAATCCACAGCAGGGCCGCCACTCCCGCCAAAACCCCAGAGACGAAAAACGCGAGCGCGATCACCTGATTGGCGCGGATGCCCATCACACGGGCCACGTCAAAATCCGCCGCCGACGCCCGGAGCGCGACCCCCATGCGAGTCCGTGCCAAAAAGAGGTTGAGCAGTAGTAGGCAGGACACGGCAATCACAATCGCGAAAATCTGGGCGCGGCTGATGAAAACCCCGCCCACGGTGAGATAGCCGGAAAGCACGTCGGGAATTGGGATGGGCCGGGGCTTGGGGCTGATGAAAATCTGGAAGGCGACGTGTAGCGCCCCGGAGATGGCAAAGGAGGTGATGAGCAGCGTCATCGGGCTTCTGCCCCGCAACGGGCGAAAGGCGATGCGCTCCATCAGCAGGGCGCAGATTCCGGCAAAGACAATCGCTCCTGCCGCCGCCGCCGGAAACGCCACCCCGGCAGCAATCAGGTAGAACAGGCCATAGCCGAACAGCGTCATCAAGTCGCCGTGGGCAAAGTTGAGAAAGCCCAGCAGCCCGAACACCACCACCAGCCCCAGCGCCAGCAGGGCGTACACGCCCCCCAAGCTCAGCACCGAAATCAGAAATTGGAAGAAGGTGTCCATGCGGCTCCAGAAGTTACACGGCTCCAAGATAGGCTTCGTGAATCACGGGATCAGCGGCAAGTTCGTCCGCCGCGCCTTCCCGCACAATCCGTCCCAATTCCATCACATAGGCCCGGTCGGCCACGGCGAGGCTCTTTTTCACGTTCTGCTCGACCAGCAAAATGGTCGTGCCCTCTGACTTCAGTTCCGCAATCAACTCAAACACCTGGCTCACGATTTTCGGTGCCAGTCCCAGCGAGGGTTCATCCAGAATCAAAAACGTGGGGTTGGGCATCAGCGCCCGCGCAATCGCCAGCATCTGCTGTTCCCCTCCGGAAAGCGTCCCTGCCTCCTGCTCCGCTCGCTGTTGCAGGATTGGAAAGCGTCCCATCACCTCTTCCATGCGGGCTTCGCACTGATTTGGGGAAAGGGTGGAGCCTCCCGCACGCAGGTTGTCGCGCACACTCAGCGGACCAAACACGCGGCGACCTTCCGGGGTCAGGCCAATGCCCAGCCGTGCCCGTGCTTCGGTGGGTTGCGCCAACAGGTCGGCTCCGGAAAATGTGATTGCACCCGCCGCCACCGGAACCAAGCCCACCACCGCATTGAGCGTGGAGGTCTTGCCTGCGCCGTTGGCTCCGAGGATGGTGACCAGTTCTCCGTCATCCACATGAAAGGAAATCCCATGCACCGCACGGACTGGCCCGTAGGTCACTTGCAGGTCGTGGACGGTCAGCATGGGATGGGAACAAGCTGGGAACGGTCCTGTACGGGAGATGCCGCGAAGCATCTCCCGCAAAAGGTCAGGAACGCGGAGTGGGGATCTCGCTGGACTTCAGCTTGATGGACTTGATGTACTTGCCTTCGCCCCCTTCGATGCGCATGATGTGCACCGGAAGGTTGGGCAACGGGCCGAAGCCGTCAAAGGTGATCTCGCCGATCTCCGTTTTCACATGGGAGAGTTTTCCGAAGGCGGCACGCACCGCTCCGGCATCCGTGCTTCCGGCCTTCTTGACGGCAGCCTCCACCATGCGCATGAAGGAGTAGCCGACCATCGCCGGATACACGCTATCCTCGCTGCCGTGCTTCTTGATGTACGCCTCAGCGAAGGCTCCGGCTTCTGCGCTGGTTGAAGGTGCGGCCATCGTCACATAATGAACGCCGTCCACGACCTTGCCCAAACCCTTCACGGATGGCAGATCAAGCACGTCCGGACCAAGGTAGGTGGACTTCACGCCGCCCGCTCGCAGCTGGTTGATGAAGATCGGGAAGTCGTTGTCAAACGGCATGGCCACCAGCACGTCCGGCTCTTCCGGAAGCGCCTTGATCGCGGAAACGACCGAGGAGAACTCCTGCTGGTCATACGCAAAGTCCGACTGCCCGATGACTTTGCCTCCGTACTGCTCAAACTTCTCCTTGAAGTAAATCGGAAGGAACTCGGTGTAGGGATCGAAGTCGGAGGTCACGATGTACGCGGTCTTTGCGCCCAAGTCCTCAATCGCGTACTTGGCGTAGGTGCCGCCCATGTGTGCATCGGACATCATCACGAGATAACTGCCCTCTCCCAAGCGATTCGGGATGGTCGGCTGGGAGGCGATGGTGTGAACCGCCAGCAGCCCCTTCTTCAACGCTTGTGCGCCTGCGGAGAGTGCGTGGGGCGCAATCGCGCTGGAAATGAAGAGGTTGAGGTCTTCCGAGGCCAGCATTTCGGCGGTGGAAATCGTGGACTGCTGGATGTCCGAACGGTCATCCCGCTCGATCACCTTGACCGGATGCTTGCCAAGTAGCCCCCCGTTGGCGTTGGCGTGTTCGGCGTACATGTTCACGCCCTGCATGAACGGCGCATCATAGGCCGCCATGAACCCGGTTTTGGCGCTGACTGCGCCAATCACAAAGTCTGCGGCCTGTGCGGGCAGGACCACGAACGCAGCAACGGTTGCGGCCACAAGCATTTTTCTGAGCATGGTAGTCTCCTGTTTTTTTGGTTTGCCCAAAGGGGCGGTTAATCCAGTTCCTCACCGATGTAAGCTTCGATGACGGCTGGATGATTACGGATGGAAGTGGGCGACCCGCTGGCGATCTGCTCACCCTTGTTGAGCACAACGATGCGGTCGCACAGTTCCATCACCATCGCGAGATCATGCTCGACCAAGAGAATCCCCACGCCAAACTGCGTCACCAGTTGGCGAAGGAGTTCCTTGAGAGCCAAGGTCTCGCTTTGGTTCATGCCTGCCGCCGGTTCGTCCAGCAGCAGAAAATTCGGTTGCAGCGCCAACGCCCGCGCAATCTCCAAGCGGCGCTGGTCGCCATACGCCAGATTGCTCGCAAGCTCCTGAGCGCGTCCGGACAGGCCCAGCGTGTCCAGCCACGCCAGCGCCTGCTCCTCTGCGTCGTAGCGGCGAAGGCTCGCTTGCCGAGAGGTCACGGCGGCGATCACGTTCTCCAGCGCGGTCAGCGAGCCGAAGAGTCGGATGTTTTGAAAGGTGCGCCCCAGCCCGGCCTTGGCCAAGTGTGCCGCGCTCCACAAGGTCGCGTCCTTGCCGTTCAGCGTGATTGTGCCTCCGGACGCAAACAGTGATCCGGTGATCACATTGATGAAGGTGGTCTTGCCCGCGCCATTCGGGCCGATCAGGCCGACAATCTCTCTGGCCCGGACCTCCAGATTGACGTTGCTCATCGCGCTGAAGACCCCGTACTGCTTCTCCAGATGCTCGGCTTGCAGGCAGGCGCTTTCCGCAACGCGATACTCCGGGGGGTGCGTTTCTGGTAAGACTTCGTGCTTTTGCCCCGGCAGAACACCCCCAAAAAGCTTTCGGAACCACGGCAGGACGGCGATTTCCCGATAGCCGACCACGCCCTCCGGACGCAGGTACAGCACGATCAGGATGAGTGCGGAAAAGCTGAGGGCCGTCAGCCCAAAGACCTTGGGCATCACCAGCCCGGCAAACAGCTCAGTTCCGGCAAATGTGCCGAGTGCCTCTTCGGTTTTCTTGAAAACCTCCTCCGCCACCGTGATGAGAACAGCTCCGACCACGCAGCCGCTCAGTGAACGGTAGCCGCCGAGGATGATGAGAACGATCAGCGCAAAGGTTTTGTCGAGGTAAAAGGCCGAGGGAGAAACCACACCCACCGCGTGACTGAACAACGCCCCCGCCAGCCCCATGATCCCGGCGCTCAGCACCCAGCCGGAAAACAGCACCAGTTCCGGGCTGATGCCGATGGACCGTGCCGCCATTTCGTTGTCCCGCAGGGCTTCCAGATTCCGGCCCGTCGCACTGCTCTTGAATGCAAATGCGGCGATCATCGCCGCAGCCAGTGCCCCCAGCAACAGCGGCCACGTCAAGTCGCCCATCGGCAGGCCGTAGAGCGCTTGGTTGCCGTTGGTCAAGTTTTTCGCACCGACGAAAATCAGGTAGGCAATCACCAGAAATCCAAAGCTCGCAATCACCGCCGACGTGTCCCGCAAACGCACCAGTGCGGCTCCGGTCAAGGCACCCACCAGCATCGCCGCCAGCACCCCCGGACCCAGCGCAGCCAGCAGCGGCCACTCGGCTTGCAGAATGAACTCCGGCAAGTTCGGCAGCAAAATCGGCTTGAGCGCGGACGAGAGCGAAAACCACGAGGAGGCATACGCGCCCACCCCGAAGAAGGCGATGTGCCCCAGCGAAAGGATGCCGCTGCCTCCGGAAAACAGGCCGATGCCAATGCCCGCGATCACGTTCACGCAACCGAGCATCAAGAGCTTTTCACTCGCCAGTCCCAATCCACCGACCAGCGCAACGAGGGTGCAGATGAACAAAAAGAGAACGAGGGCGGAACAGAAGCTCTCCCACGTCCGCGCATCCGTTTGCAGAAAGCTTGTGGCAGGACGGCTCACCCCGTGCAAACCGGGGCTTTCCACAAGATCAGCAACGCGGGAAGATTCGGAATTCGGCACGGTCAGAATTCTATGTTGCCGTTTTCATCGTGGATCACGGCGTCCACTTCAATTTCGATCATCATTCCGGGGGTGGTGAGTCCGGCCTCCACTCCGCTGGTGACAGGAGCAATCCCGGCAAAGACTTCGCCGTGCGCCTTGATGAAACCGCTGCCTTGCGCCATGTCGGTCAAAAACGCCCGCGTACGGACGACGTGGCGCAGTTCTGCACCGACTTCCTGCAAGGCGCTTTCGATACGCTTGAAGGCATAGAGTGCCTGAGCGTAGGTGTCTCCGGGCGCGTGGAGCTTGCCGCTGGGTTCAATCGCCGTCGTGCCCGCGACATAGACAAACGGCCCCACGCGCTTGGCACGGGAGTAGGCACCGATCTTCTCGAAGCGGCCCCCGCCGGATGCCGTCTGAACCGTCATCGTCACCCGTCCAGACGCGAGCGAATCGCGTCCGCCGCTTTTTTCAGTTGGGCGAGTTCGTTGTCCGGGAGCGGCAGTTCCTCGACCTCCACCAGCCCCTGCATCCCAAGATGGCAGGGCACCCCCAGCACCACACCGTCAATGCCGTACTCGCCCTCAAGTTTCACCGACACCGGAACCGTGCCTGCACGGAATCCCCGGATGTGGTCAATCACCTCGATGACCGCATGGGCCGGGGCGAGAATTGCCGAACCGGTCTTGCGGAGCGCGACGACCTGCGCCCCTCCGGTGACGGCATCCCGCACACACGACGCAATGGCATCCTCGGTGAGAAATTTCGCCAACGGACGGTTACGGATGCGGGCACGGGAAACGATGGGGGACATCTCGTCGCCGTGGCTGCCCAGCGTGATGGCCTCCACGTCCGTGACGGGCACTCCGGTGCTTTCCGCAAGCGAACGGCGGAAGCGGCTGGAGTCGAGGGTTCCGGCCATGCCCAACACTTGATTGCGCGGAAACCCCGTGGCCCTCAGCATTTCGGTGGTCATCTCGTCCAGCGGATTCGTGATCACGATCACAATCGCCTCCGGCGCGTTGGTGCGGATGGCCTCCGCAATCGTGCGGATCACACGGCGGTTGATGTCCAGCAAGTCCGCCCGGCTCATGCCCGGAGTTCTGGGGCGCCCTGCCGTGACCGCCACCACCTGTGCATCCCGAACCAGCGCGAGATCCGTTCCCCCGGAAGCGTGACTGCACGAGCGGGTGATGCCCGACGAGTGGTTGAGGTCAAGCGCCACCGACTCCGCCAGCCCCGGAGTCACGTCAATCAGCGCAATCTCGTTGGCGACTCCGGCGTTTGCGGCCAAGTGTGCGATGTTGGAACCAACCCCTCCGGCCCCGACCACCGCCAAGCGACCCAGACGCTGTGGGGAAAGGTTGACCCTCGGCTTCGGTGGAATCCACTTGGGGTTGCGGCGGTACAGCATCCGGCGGGCTGCCGTGGCCCCGTCGCTTTGCACCACCTGCGGCTTCTCGATGGGGCCGTCCACCAAGGTGATGGCCAGCCGCTTCGCCGATTCGCGGGCCTGCGCGGTGACGATGTCGCCGGGCAGGACTTCCAGCATCCGGCGTCCGCGACGCGAGGCCTCCTGCACATGCTCGGAGCCGATCACCTTCCGGGATGGGTTCATCCGGCTGAGACCCCTTGCACGTTGTTGATGGCGGCGACTGCGGCCTCAATCGCGGTCTGCACCGAGGCTTCGGATCCGGACATGAAGAAACGCCCGTAGCGTCCCAACGCCCGGACTTCGATGAGGTCAATGTCCGCCGTCTTCTCAGCCTCGTTGGCGGCAAGGGAGATGTAGGCCGCCGGGGCGCATTCGATGATCCCTAGCGTCTGCCCCGGAACCAGCAGTGATCCGGAGGCCCACTTGTTGAGCAGTTGGGCCTGATAGGGTTCGACTGAGGTGATCACTTGCGTGGACTCGACCGTTGGCTTCACGCGGTCGCTCATGCTCAGGCCAAGCTCACCGAGAATCGCGTCTCGGGCAGCAGAGATTTCCGCATTGACGGGAGAGCGCAGGATGAAGAAGCCAAACTCGCGCTCGACAATCTGCGAGGTCGCCTCGGATCGTGAGGCTTTCAGGGCGATGTCCACCAGCCGGAACACCTCGTTTCCGGGGGCGAGTTCACCGATCAGGATGGTGTCTCCCGCCAGCGGAATCGAGCCTTGCACGGTGGCTCCGTTGTAGGCCGCAAACTTGGGTTGCAGCCGATCGATCTGCATGAGGGCGCGGATGGTCAGGTTTTTCGCCATCAGTCTTCTCCATAGAGTTCAATGAGGTCGCGCCACGGACGCGATTCGTAGGCGATGCGCTTGATGTTGATCAGGTGCAGTGCCGTCACGTTGTCGGAAACAATCGAGCCGGAGGACGTTCCGGTGCCGAGCATGAAGCTTGGTTCGAGGTCGGTGGAAAAGCCCATTCCGCCTGCAATCGCCGGGGTGTTGACGAGGACACGGCCCGCCGGGATGAGTCCGAATTCGGCAACCACCACCGGATCGTCGCAGTGAATCACCGCCGAATGCCCCCAGCCGCCAAAGCGCACCACGGCATGGGACATTTCGATGCCGTTGGGCACGTCCGGGGCTTCATACCACGCGAGGATGGGGTTGAGTTTTTCGGCGGAAAGCGGGGCATTGCGGCCAATTTCGGTCTGCTCGCAAAGTAGCGCACGGGTGCGGGGCGGCACATCAAATTGTGCGAGTTGCGCCAAGCGTTCCGCCGACTGGCCCACATGGTCCGGATGGATGCCGAGGTTGTCGGTGAAAATCAACTTGGCGAGCCGATCCGATTCCGCCGGAGTGCAGAAATAGCCGCCCTTGAGCTTCAGTTCGTGCCGCAGTTCGCGGGCAATCGGACGGTCGGCGATCACGGCCTGTTCGGACACGCAGGCGGTTCCGTAGTCGAAGCTCGTCGACATCAAAATCTGCTCGGCGACCTCGGCGAGGTCGTTGGCCTTCGAGCGGTGGACGTACACCGGGACGTTCCCGGCCCCCACCGCCAGCGTGGGCTTCCCGGAGGAATACGCCGCCCGCACCATCCCCGGCCCGCCCGTGGCCATCACCACCGAAACGCGGCGGTGCTTCATCAACTCGGCGGTGCCTTGGATCGTCACCTGCTCCAGGCATTGAATCAGCCCACGCGGTGCCCCCAACTGCTCGGCGGCCTGCGCCATCACCTTGGTGGTCTCGATCCCGCTTTTCACGCCCCGTGGATGCGGAGCGCAGACGATGGCGTTCCCGGACTTGATCGCCGACAGCACCTTGAAGATGATCGTCGAGGTCGGATTCGTCACTGGAACTAGCGCGGCGACCACGCCCATCGGCTCGCCAATCGCGGCCACCTTGGTCACATCGTCCTGCCACAGCACACCCAGCGTCCGCACATTCCGGAGCCAATCCGCGACCGAAAGCGAGTTGAAGAGGTTCTTCATGCGCTTGTCAGAGGCGTTGCCGTATCCGGTTTCCTCGACCGCCAGTTCGCCCAGCCGCCGGGCTTCCGGCTCAATGGCCCGCGCCATTGCGTCCACCATCTCGTCCAGCACGGACGGATCGGTGCCCCGGAACTTCAGGAAGGCGTCCCAAGCGGTTTCCGCCGCCCGACGGGCCGCGTCAATTGAGCGTAAGTCTGCGTCCATCACCAATCTCCCTTGGATCGCATTTCCAGCGACCTCCGGGCCTCATCCAGATTTCCCGCCGCAATACCAATCGCCTCCAGCCGCCGTCCGGCGTTCAGCAAATCCCCGCCGAGGCTGGCCCGTGCGATTTGGATCATGGCCTGTGTTGCTGGAACTGCCACGCCCGCCAAACGCGCTGCCGAGGTCAACGGCACCAGCGAGCCGATCACCGCGCAACGAATCATCGCCTGCGCCTGCGCTTCGTCTGGAAGCGGACGGGCACGAGCCCCAACTTCGGAACCTGCGTACTGCTCGATCCACGTTTGCGTGTCCGGCAAGTCGCGCACCCCCCAACGGGCGGCGACCGAGCGGCGTTCCTCTGCCAACTGTTCGATCAACTGTCGGTGTCGAGGTCCGATCAACTTTCGGAAGACGTTGCGCTCCGTCAACGGCTCGGCTCCTGTCGGTAATACCGTGCCGCCGTCCGGAAATCCGGGACCACCGCACATCAGAGACGCCGCTTCCACCAAACCGCTGGCCTCCCCAAAGCTGCAACGGATCACGCATTGCACGGGCTGCAATGCTGGAAAAAACCGTTGCAAGGCTTTGAGAACTCCAGTTTGCGGACGTGGCAAGACTGCCGCCGACAAGGACGGTGGCTGGCTGAGGTGCAGGACCGTTCCTTCGCTGCGAACCCAGAACGGCACGTTCTGCAACTCGACGATGGCCACGGAAGCAGTTTCGCCGCCCACCCGCAGGTACCATGCCATTTCGATGGCCCCCAGCGAGCGTCCGGGCACGAGGACCAGAACCTGCCCGTCGCGCAAGTGTCCGGCCAACACCATCGAATAGGTGCGTTGCTTGAGGACTGGCCCCGTGACGAAAATCACGTCCGCTCCGGAAACCGCTGCGTCCAGTTCTGCCGTCAGCCGAATCGAGGGAATGCCCTCCTGATCCACCTGATAGCTGCCGACCGGACCCTCGCCGCGAATCGTGACCGAACCCGCCTTGCGGATGGGGGCGAGTTCCGCGCCATAGGCCGAGAACAGCGTGACCTGCGCTCCTTCAGAAAGACAGAGGGCGGCCAGTGCCCGCGCGTCCGGGCCTCCGCCCAGAATCGTGACGTTCTGGAGGGAGGGCACCGGAGGCTCCAAGGCCGAACCTTGTGAGGAAAAGGCCTCGGTGACCTTTTGGAAATCACTGATGCTCATGGAAAGCGAATGCCGTTACTCGGCGGAACCGCCAAGGTTGCCGAGGATGCCCTCCAACTCGTCGTGCGGACGCGGGATGACGTGAACCGCAACGACCTCGCCCACCTTGTTGGCGGCGACGGCTCCGGCATCGGTGGCGGCCTTGACTGCGCCCACTTCGCCCCGGATCAGCGTGGAGACCAGTCCGCCTCCGGCCTTGACCTGTCCGACGATGGTAACGTTGGCGGCCTTGACCATTGCGTCGGCCCCCTCGATGGAGGCGACGAGTCCGCGGGTTTCAATCATGCCAAGGGCGGTTTGCCCCGGTGCTACTGTTTTTTGTGCCATGTTCGTGTTTCTTTGAGTGGGTTGATTCAGTTTTCAGCCGAGGCTGATTTCGTCAATGATAGCCACCGCCGTGGCATCCGTGGCGATGCCGCTGGTGCCTGCGGGCAAACGCGCCGCCGAACCACTGGCGACCAAGACGCGCTCGCCGAGTCCTGCTCCGCACACGTCGGTGACGACCACCGACGGCTCGAGCACCTTGCCCTGTGCGTCCGTGATGTCCACGACCAAGAGCTTGTGGCCGACAAGCTGCGCGTCCTTGACCGTCGCCGTGACGACCCCTGTGACCGTGGCGATGCGCATCAGAAATTCCCCAGGTAGCGATCGGTTTCCACCGACGTGACCTGATTAGCAAAGAATTCCAGCTCGCGCTCGGCCTGCATGATGTTGATTGTCAGCAGATCCTCGCCATAGACCTCTTGCATCAGGGCCGAGTCCTTAGCCAAACCGACCGCTGTGGCCAGATCGGTGGGAATCGGCTCGGCATCCTCGGCTTCGTAGCCGTTGCCTTCCGTGATCGGCGTGGGTTGCAAGCCCTGCTCGATGCCGTTGAGGCCCGCTGTGATCTCGGCGGCGAGCAGCAGGTAGGGGTTGCAGTCCGCCGAGCCGTCGCGCTTTTCGATGCGCACGGCAGAGTCCTTGCCCTCAATGATGCGCAGGCCGACGGTGCGGTTGTCCACGCCCCATGTTGTGTTGATCGGGCAGAAGGTGTAGGGCTGGCGGCGGCGGTAGGCATTTGGGGTGGCCGCGGAGACGAGCGCCATTTCCGACATGTGCTTCTGCAAGCCCGCAAGATAATTCAGGCCGAGCGCGGAGAGCTTGCCGTTTTCGGCGCAGACGTTCCTGCCGTCCTTCCACAGCGAGTGGTGCGTGTGGAAGCCGTTTCCGGACTGGTCAATGAAGGGCTTGGACATGAAGGTCGCCAAGTAGTCCTGCTGCGCGGACACCTCCTTGACCATGCTCCGGAACATCACCACGCGGTCGGCGGACTCCAACGCCCCGCCGTAGCGGATGTTGACCTCCACCTGTCCGGGCGCGTATTCCGGGTTGGACTGCTCAATCGGAATGCCCGCCGCCGTGAGGCTGCGGCGGATCGGCCCCAGCACATGCTCCAGTTCGGCAGCGCGGGCGAGGCCATAGACCTGAATGCCCTGGTCACGCGGCTGGCGGGTTTCCCGGTCGAGCAGGAAAAATTCCAGTTCGGCCCCGATCTTGACCTCGTAACCCATCGCCTCCGCCCGTTCCAGCACCCGGAGCAAGGCATTGCGCGGGTCAATCGGCACGGGCTTGTGGTCCATGCCTTCCGCCCGACCAAAACAGAAGGCCACGCCTTCTTCCCACGGCAAGGGATACACCGGCCCAACGGGCATCATGTGGAAATCCGGATAGCCGTTGTCGAAGTTCACATACGGCGTGTCCCAGACATCGCAGGTCATGTCAATGGCGAACATGGCGATCGAAAGCGCGTTGCCGTTCTCGCAGACGGTTGGCCAGTGTTCGGCAGGGATGCGCTTGCCGCGCAGGACTCCGTTGGTGTCGCCCATCCCCAGGACGACGGTGTGGATGCCCTCCGGGACATTGAGTGATGTGGTGGTCATGGCGTCTCCTCGTTCAGTGTTTTTACGCAGTTCTCAGAAGAACCACTTGTTGTTTTTTGACCGTCCTGACTATACTGTATTCAGAATACATTAGTCAACCGGGGATTGAAGAATGGAGAAAAAATCCGATGTGATCGTGGCCGGAGCAGGCATCGCCGGAGTGATGACCGCCCTCAGTTTGATTCGCCGGGGACATCGTGTGTCGCTGATCGACCGCTGGGAGCCGGGACACACGCGGGCCAGCTCTTCGGACTACAATCGCATCTTCCGTTCGATTCATGGCAAGGACGAGTTGTACACGCAATGGATTCGGGAGGCGCGCTTGCGCTGGATGGAATTGCAGGAGGAACTCGGCGTTTCGTTGTACATCGAGTGCGGGGCGCTGGTGATGGCGGAAGACGGCAACAGTGCTTGGGAGGATGCAACCATCCCGACCTTCCAGAAGCTGGGCATTCCGCACTTTGTTTTCAATCCAGACGAGTTGCGCATCCGTTTTCCGCAATTCAAGTTCACCAAAGTCGCCTACGGCCTTTACGAGCCGGAAGCCGGGATGGTGCTGGCGCACCGCGCCGTCACCGAAACCGCCAAGCATTTCGAGCGGCTGGGCGGTCGCATTCTGCGCGGGCGCGTGACCACCGACGAGTCCGAGCGCCCCTGCCTCGACGGTAAGCCGCTGGAGGCCGACCTGATCGTGATGGCCGCCGGACCGTGGCTGGGCGGCCTCTTTCCCCGCACGATCCGCCCGATTTCCAAGGTCGTGAGGCAGGACATCATCTACACCTCCACTCCAGACGCCGACACCTCCTACGATGCCGCCAACATGCCCTGCTGGATTGACCACGGCTACGGCGCCTACGGCATTCCCTCGATCTTCGGGCACGGGGTCAAGGCTGCCATCGCATGGCACGAGACCGAAATTGACCTCGACCACGATGACCGCATTGTGGACCAGGCCACGATGGCCCGTTGCCGCCAGTACCTCGCGTATCGCTTTCCCGGACTTGTGGGCCAGCGGGCGATTGACCAGAAGGCTTGCCAGATCGCGCTCACTCCGGACACGCACTTCATCATTGACTTCCACCCCGAACACGACAATGTGCTCATCGCGGGCGGTTGCTCCGGGCACCTCTTCAAGCACGGCCCGGTGTTCGGCGAATTCGCCGCCGGGGTCGGCTTGCGCGAATGGGGCACCGCCCCGCGCTTCAAGATCGGCTCACGCAACAGCCTCTCTGCCGGAGACTCCCCCTCCGGACGCTGAATTCACCTGCTCACCACTCGTAGGGGCGGTCAATCCCAGCGAGCTTGACTCCGGTGAAAGCGGAGGCCTCCAGCGTGAGTGCCCGCAAGTCCTCGACTTCAAGGTTGTGGACCGAGGACTTCCCGCAGGACTTGGCCAGCAGGGTGATCTCCATCGTCATCGCCGTCAGGAAGCGGGCCACGCGCTCGGCTCCGGCAGCCACGTCCATGCGCTCCTCAAGACGCGGCTCCTGCGTGGTGATCCCAACCGGGCAGAGTCCAGTGTGACAGTGGTGGCAGCGTCCCGGCGAGGTGCCCAAGG
>CAZQXS010000084.1:0-16723 GCA_964597275.1 uncultured Pseudomonadota bacterium
CGGAGTGAAAGTGCGAGAAGCCTTTGCGGAGTTTGATGCCGAGCGCAAATTCTCGATGCCCAATCTCAAGATTGCCGATCCCAAATCGTGTCAGTGCGGCGAAGTGCTGAAGGGTGCGATCCGCCCGTGGGAGTGCAAAGTCTTCGGAACGGCCTGCTCCCCGGAAACTCCGATGGGCGCGTTGATGGTGTCCTCGGAGGGAGCCTGCGCCGCGTACTACAATTTTGGCAATCTGCCGGAACTGCTGGCCCAGCGGGAGCAGCAGCAGGAAGTGGCGGCATGAACGCGCCAGCCCGGCCCTTGCGGCACTTCAGCGCCAAGACCATCACGCTCGCCCACGGCAGCGGGGGCAAGGCGATGCGCGACTTGATTGACGACGTGTTTGTGCGCACGTTCGACAATCCGCACCTCACCCCACTGGAGGATCAGGCGCGTTTTGAGCTCTCGGAACTTGCGATGCACGGAGGTCGGCTGGCCATGACCACCGATTCCTATGTTGTGGATCCGCTGTTCTTCCCCGGAGGCGACATCGGCAAGCTGGCGGTCGCCGGAACCGTCAACGATCTCGCCGTCGGCGGGGCCAAGCCGCTTTACCTGACCTGTGGAATGATCATCGAAGAGAGCCTGTCGGTGGCGGACCTGCGCCGAATTGCCGAGTCCATGAAGGCCACCGCCGATGCCGCAGGGGTCTCGATTGTCACCGGAGACACCAAGGTGGTGCCCAAAGGCGCGGCGGATCAATTGTTCATCAACACCGCAGGAGTCGGAGTGATTCCGGAAGGCGTGAACCCCTCCGCCCACCGCGCCCAGCCCGGAGACGTGATCCTGCTCAACGGATACGTCGGAGATCACGGGGCGGCGATTGTGGACGCCCGTGGGGAAATGGCGCTGGAAAGCACGATCGAGACGGATTGCCAGCCGTTGAACGGATTGATTGCCGAAATGCTGGACGTTTGCCCGGACCTCCACTGCATGAGAGATGCAACCCGTGGCGGGGTCGCCACCGTCCTCAACGAATTTGCCGAAGCCAGCGGCGTGGGCATTGTGCTGGAAGAAGCCGCCTTGCGCATCCGGCCTGAAGTCCGAGGTATTTGCGAATTGCTCGGACTCGACCCGCTGTATCTGGCCAACGAGGGCAAGCTCGTGGCGGTGGTTCCCGAAAGCCGCACCGATGCGGTGCTGAACGTGATGAAGTCGCATCCGGCGGGTCAGCACACCGCCGTGGTGGGGCGTGTGCAGCAAAAACCCGCAGGATGTGTGGTGCTGAACACCAGCTTTGGTGGCGAGCGCATTGTGGACATGCTGGTGGGCGAACAACTGCCCCGGATTTGCTAAACGGGCCGCATGGAAGACCGCATGATGAAACTGGTGGTCGCCGGAGCGATCATCTTGCTGTGTTTTGCCGCCCTCCATTGGTCCGGCATCACTGGCGGTTGAGCGGCTTCACATGGCGCTGATGCCACCATCCAGCACAATCTCGCTTCCCGTCATCAGCCGGGATTCCTCCGAAGCCAAGTAGAGAACCGCGTGGGCCACGTCATCGGGCTTCCCCACTTCGCCCAGCGGAATCTGGCGGGCGAGCTTGGCAAGCAGTTCCTCGCGGGGCCGATCTCCCTGAAAGGTGTCGAGGATGGGGGTGTCAATGAACACGGGCAGGACGGCGTTGCAACGGATTCCGCTACGCTCGCGGGCGCAGTGCAGGGCCACGGAGCGGGTGAGATGCCGCACGGCGGCCTTAGCAGAGTTGTACGCCACCGTGTTGGGAGCCGCCACGAGTCCGGAAATGGAGGCGATGTTGACGATAGCCCCGCCGCCGCTTTCCCGCAGGTGCGGAATCGCGTGCTTGCAGCCAAGGAACACGCTGTCCAGATCAATCGCGTGAACCCGCCGCCACTCTTCCAAACTGAGGTCTTCCACGCTCCCCAAGGAGGCGATTCCGGCGTTGTTGACCAAAATGTGCAACTCGCCAAAGTGCGACACCGCTTCTGACAAAACCCTCTGCCACTGCGACTCCTGCGTGACATCATGCTCCAGCGCAAGGGCCGCTTCGCCCAGCGAGTCTGCAACCTCTCGAACTTTGGGTCCGTTGATGTCCGTGAGGACCACCCTCGCCCCCTCGCGCACCAGCATTCGCGCAATCGCCGCACCCAGCCCCTGGGCGGCTCCGGTGACGAGCGCGGTTTTGCCCGCAACCCGCCCTGATTGATGTTGTGCTGTCATCCCATCCCCTGTTCATGAAAAAGGGGAAGTCTCTCCTGATTGTGCCGCGAGGACAAGTCGAATCCGCGATCCTGAGTTGATCTGCATCCCAAGTCTGCGCTGGGGTGACTTTTTTGGGACGGTTGCATGAATCTTGAAGCGGTCTTTTCCCAACCAAAACTGTTCACAGGAAAAAGGAAAATGCGACAACTGACACGAGGGCTGCTCGTTGGCCTGCTCTTGGGCGTGGCGGTGCTGGGGTCAGGCCGAGAGTCTCAGGCCCAGCAGCTCAAAACCGTACTCGTTGACAGCCTCTGGGGTTCTGCGATTGGAGCGCTGGCGGGAACGGCAATGTGGGCCTTGCAGGAAAAGGACGGGGACGAAAAACTGTTCTCCGGCTACATCCTGCGGGGAGCGGCGCTGGGGGTGTTTGCCGGAATCGCCTATGGTTTTTGGGACGCGCAGCAGGGCGATGCCTTCAGCCAGCACACGCCCAAAGGCTTGCTTCACTGGAATCACGGCACCCAACAGCTTGCCTTGCGGCCCGCACGGTTGACCCCGGAATGGTCCGTGGATGCGAATTCTGGAGCGTCCCGGTATCAGCTTCGGCTCTTCACCGCCGAGTTCTGACCCACCCAAGGAGAGGGGTGTCCAAGCGGTCGCTCGTCTTGCAGGATGTGTTGCTCTCCAGCCCGGATGGGCTGGTGAAGCAGCAGAACCGCCTTTGGTTCCACTTCCAGAAATTCCCGTGGAGCCTTGACGCTCCAAGCACGAACCCCGACTCCGGGGACCACCACCGCCTTCTGCATCAGCGACTTGCGGAGGGTTTGCCGGACTCAAAGCCTGCTTCCCCCCTCCCCGGATCGTACCACCTCGGACTCAGCCCCCACATCCACAGCTATTACCACCTGTTCTGCGACCTGCTTCCGCACCTGCTTGCCACACCACCACGTCCAGTGCTGGTGCCCGAAGACTGGCCCCAGCCTTTTGCAGATTTTCTGAAGAAGACCGGATTTGAGGTGAGGCGCTTGTGTCCGGGGGTTTACCGTGTCGAGGAGCTTTCGATTCCAGCAATGGGATTCCCGGACTGGACTTCAGAGAAGCGACAGGCGTTGCTCGCGTTTTTCGCAAACGCGGTTCCTGCCGCCAAGTCCCTTGCTTTCCGGAAGCTCTACCTCTCGCGAAAAAATGCCAAGCGGCGGCATTTGGTGAACGAGGAGGAACTGCTACCGCTCCTTCGACAGCACGGCTACGAACGGGTGGTTGCCGAAGCCCTTTCCATTCCTGAGCAAGTGCGGCTCTTCCGGGAAACCACCCACCTCATCGCCCCGCACGGAGCCGGACTGGTGAACGGCTTGTTCCTGCCGCGCTCCGCCCGCATTCTCGAAATCCGCCCCGTCCCTGAAAGCGGAGGCGGTTGCTTCGACGCGCTGTTCGCCCCGGAGTGGCCCGGACACGAAGTGATCGTGCCTCCGCCTTCTGGACGCTTCGTCCTGCCTCTGGAGCAACTTTCTGCCGTGCTGGAACGCTGGAGACGTGAGGAAAGAACGCGGGCCTAGCGTTCCTGCTTGGGCAGCAAGGGGGAGGGATTGCCGCAGTGCAGCAGCCAAAGCTGGTGGGCCGCACGGGTCACGGCGACATAGAGCAGATGCCGCGAACGTAGATCGGCGGGGTAGGTTTGGGCATCGGCATCGGCCACCACGACATAGTCGAACTCCAGCCCCTTGGTTTGGGTCACATCGGTGACTTCGATTCCGGGCGTGAACGGAAATTCCTGATCGCGGATGCGCCGCAGGTTGTAAACATCCGCCCGCTCCAAACCCTCGTGGATCGCATCGGCGGATCCCGGATGACGGGTCAACACCGCAATGCTCGCATGCGGCTCCCGGACGGACAAGCTTTCCAGCGCCTCCGCAAGAAACGCAAGCAACGCCCCAGGCTCCTGAAACCCAAACTGCCCGACCGGTGCCCCGTGCCGCGTGGCCTCCCACTCCTGATTCACGCTGTACTCGCCAATGACCGCCCTTGCGAGTTCCATAACCTCGTGGGTGGAGCGGTAGCCGATGCGGAGCGGTTCCAGTTCCGTGACCTCCTGCTCCAAGACCTCCAGCGCTTCGGTCCAGTTCTGGTGCCGACGACCGGCCATGATGCGCTGGTCCATGTCGCCTGCCAGCGTCACGCTGGGGCGTTTGGGCGGCGTGAGGTTCAGCAGCAGCTTGAACTCCGTGGGGCTGAAATCTTGTGCCTCGTCCACCAGCAAATGGCGGTACTGGAGCAGCTTGCCCTGCTTGCGGCGAATCGGCCCGATCACCAGTTGATATAGCAGCAACAGCAGGGTGTCGTCTTCCTCGTCGAGCATAGGCTGCTCCTCCTGATAGCGCAGTTCCGGAGCAATGCGTTCCTCCTCGGCTTCGTGACTGAGCTGCTTCCGAGCAAAGTCATTGCGCATCCGCTCGGCATCCAGACGCTTGTGGTACTGCTGGCTCGTCCATGCCCACACGCTCTCCAGTTCCCCCTCCGAAAACTCTCCCGGTGCCAAACGCTGGGCGGCGCTGACAAGCGTTTTTTTGCGGATCAGGCAATCGTCCCACACCTGCACCACAAACTGCTCCGGCTGCTCTTCAAGTTCCGGCACCAGTTCTTCGACCAGCTTCTCCCAGCGTCGCAATACGGCGGACGTTTGCGCGACTTGCAGGGTTCCGATGCGACCCCGTCCCTGAATCCACCGTCCAAGGTGCTGCATCCTTGGCACCCACGGCGTGCCTTCAAGCCGGGTCCACGCCTCCAAAATGACCGAAGCCTCGGCGATTCCAGAAAAGCGGCGCTTCAGTTCTATCCCAAAGTCCTCCACCCGCTTCGCCACTTCCTCGGCAAACCAGCGCAGCACGAAGGCGTGCCGCTTGAGTTCAATCACCACAACCGGGGTGTTGGCGGCATGGGTTCTGGGCAATTTTTGGAAAAGGCGCTGCCGATGTCGCGACACCCAGTGCTGGTACACCTGCGCAGGCACTCCTTGGACTCCCAGCGAGGGCAACACCTTGGAGATGTAGTTCGCCAGTGCCGTGCCGAACACCAGAGGCAGCACCGAGTTCGGGAAAAAGTACCCCGCCTGCTTGGACATCAGGTAGGCCAGCCGATGCAACGCCACCGTGGTCTTGCCTGATCCCGCCCCACCCTGAATGAGCAGGATGCCCGACTCGGGATGCGTGATCGCTTCAAACTGCTGTGAGTCAATCAGCGCCGTGATTTCCTGAAGGTGCTTGTCCACCTGATATCCGGGAGCGGCGTCACCCGTGCCCAGCCTGTTGGCTGCTTTTGCATACTCTGGACGCACCGCCACCCCACCGCCGCCTTCCAGCCGAGGCTGCTGGGCGGTTGATCGCTCCCACCCGGCCCCCTTCTGGAGCAAAACCCCTTCGGTGGCCACCACCTGCGTCAGTTGTCCCTCGCTGATCCGCAGGACACGGCGCAACAGCACTTCGCCCTCCACCTCGCGCTCGCCAATCTCCTCCACATACTCGTCCCCCTCCCGGTAGCGGTAGAAGACCTTGCTGATGGGGGCGTTTTTCCAGTCAATGATCGGGCAGGGCAGGTGCTGGGAAAGGCAGTTGCGACTGCCCAGCAAGAGGTCACGCACCCGTCCGTTTTCCCGGATGCGCAGATGGGCGAAGTAGGGGGCGTTGACCTCCGGGAGCGAGGCTTTGCGGAACTGATCCTGCTGGTGCGTGATCAGGATGAGCTGCTCCATCTGCGCCATGATGGCGGGCACGTCCTCTGCTCGCGCCTCACCAAGGGAGTCTCGCAACTCAATGATATCGTGATACAAATCCGCCGAATCCTCCTCAGCAGTCACCGTCAGCAAGCCCTGCTGCACCTTGCGGAGCAACGACAGCTCTTCATCGAGAATGGCTTGGAATTCTGGAGCTAAGACGGCGGACAAAGGATCCTTCACCAAAAGTGGATTGTGCAAAAAAAAGAACCCAACATGATAGCCCGTGACGTGCGAGGCCACAAGCAGAACTGGCAGGGCGAGTCGCCGAAGCAGCGGCTCAATCGAGCAGGTCGTCGGCCCGGACCCGATTGCGCCCGTTGGCTTCGTGGGCGGTGGTGGTTTTGCCGTAGAGGTCTTTCACGCGGTACATGCTGCCGATCACGCCCGGTTTTTCGGTGAAGGATTGGATCAACAGCAAGCGATCCGTGCGCCCCGTGTTCTCCGTCACCTGATGCAGGGAGAAGCGCCCCAAGAAGAACTGCAAATCCCCGGCGTTCAGTTCCAACGGCTTGATCCGGCTACGGTCACCACCCAGCACTTTTTTGACCTCTTCGATGCATTCGTCCTCGGCGGTGCGCAGGTTGGGGACGTACTCGAACACCCCTCCGGATTCCGCTCCTTGCAATAGCATGGTGATGGTGAACTCGTTGGTGTCGAAGTGCCAGTTGAACTGCTGCCCCGGCTCTCCAACGTTGACGATCATGTTGGAAACCGGGTCTTCGTAGATGAACAACTCCTGCTTGCCCAAGCAGCCTGCCAAGAACCTCCGGAGGGGTTCCCAGTAGTAGAGCCGATGCGAGGCGGTTTCCTCGCCCAGCAAGTCGGAGGTGATGAAGCCGTTGGTGCGGTCGAGGAAGATGTTCTGCGGATGCTCCGGCGGCAGTTCCGGGTTGCCCTTCCCCAGATAGATGTTGCACTTCTTGTTCGGCGAAAAGTACGTCTGAGCCTTGCGCTCCTGAGCCTCGCCCAGCAGGGTGGCCAGTCCGGCGGTGCTGAAAAAATTGCGGATCACCGCACATCCGTCATCTGCCAGTTCCGCCTGCACCTGATCACTCACCTGCTGGCGTAGCGGATGTTGCAACTCGTCAATCGGGTAGTCGTGGCGGTTGATGATTTCCTGACAAGAAAGCGGTTCCGTCATCGTCCTCCTCGGTTAAATTTCCTTCAGCAGCAGTTCGTCCTCAAACGGATACCGCGCCAGATTGATCGGCCCCTTTTCCGTGATCAGCACCTGATTCTCCAGCTTGACCCCCTCGCGGCCCCCCTTTGCGCCGACGTAGCTCTCCACACACAGCACCATCCCGACCTCCACCTCCCCGTCAAAGTGGAACTGCTCATCCACCGGATAGTAGATCACGGGGTACTCGTCCGCCATGCCCAAGCCGTGGGCGATGCACGGATAAGGCTGACCGCCGATGTCCTCTGGTTGGACATAGCGCTTTTCAATGACCTCCTGGAAGCTCATGCCGGGTTGTAGCAATTCGGTGTTGTGCATGACCTCCCGCCACGCCTGCGTGTAGAGCCGCTTCTGCTCGTCCGTCGGGGTTCCCGGCCCCGTGAAGAACGCCCGGCTGATGTCCGCGCCGTAGCCCCACGGACCCACCAACCCGCAGTCAAACACAAACAAGTCGCCTGCGCGGATCGTCCGGGAGGACGCCTCCTGCATCCAAGGATTGGTGCGGTCTCCGGAGGCGCAGAGGCGGTAGTCAATCCACTCGCCGCCGCCTTCGATGTTCGCCTGCCACATGTGTGACCAAAGCTCGATCTCGCTGATTCCGGGACGCAAGTGACGGCGCATCCGGGTCATGCCGTCTTCGGCCACGGCGATTACCTGATTCATGCAAAGGATTTCTTCCGGCGACTTGATCAGGCGGGCGTGGGCCAGCACCGGAGTCGCGTCGCAGACCTCGATGCCCAGGCCCTCGAACGCTCGTGTCCCGGAAACACCAACACGCTCCACGCCCAGTCGCCGATTGCCGCCGCCATGCTGATCCACAAGATCGGACATTTGCTGCGCCCAACGCTTGGCCCACTCCTGCTGGCGAGGTCCAGAAAACATGTAGGAGAGCGGTAGCAGGTCGTCCCGGATTTCGTCAATAGTCTCCAACTGCGCACCCGTCTCCCGGCCCGGCTCGGAGTCAAAATAGACCACCGGGCCCTCGGCAGGCACAAACAGGTAGCCTGCCTGAATGTGTGTCTGGAAGAGGGCACAGTTGCGGACTCCGGTGGTGTAGCGGATCGAGAGTGGATCGGACAGCACCACGGCTCCCAAGTCATGAGCCTTGGTTTGCTCCCGCACACGCTCCAGCCGATAGCGTCGCAGGCGCGGCACGTCAATCATGCCCTCCGTGTCCACCAACTGCTTTGGAGGCGTGATTTGCGCCGCCTGCTCCAAGGTCAGCGGCTGGGGCTTGGCCGCAATCGGCTGGGAGTAATCTCTAGCAATGTTCATGGGAGCGTTGCCCTTTATTTGTGTCAGCCGTTCCATGCCCGCAAATCGCATCCAAAGAGACGCTTCTACACCGAGATGCACAAACGTGAACCTGAAGCACTGGAGCAATGACGCCTCAGAAAATTCCGCAAAGGCGGCAGCACCTGCTCCGGCCCCTCGATCAAGATCGAGTGCTTCAGGTCTTTCAGGATCACCAGTTCCGCATGGGGCAGCGTTTCGGCAATCAACGTGTTCAGGCGCGGATTGCAGCCGCCGTCCAATGCCCCGGTCAACACGAGGCACGGGCAGGACACTTGCGGGAGCCACGGCAGCATTTCCGTGCTGGCGTAAACATCAAACACACTCAGGAACACCGCTTCCGGCGTGTCCACCACCTGCTTGATTCTGGCCTCAATCGCATCGGGGCGGCGAACGATGAAGTCATCGGTGTACCAGCGTTCGATGAGAGTTTTCAACACGGGTTCCACACCCTTTTCCCGCATTGCGGCCACCACGCCCTTGACCTTCGTGCTGTCCTCCGGGGTGCGTCCTGCCGCCGTGCTGAGCAGGCTCACCGATTTCACGCGCTCCGGGTGGGTGCGGGCGTAAGCCGGGCCAATCTGTCCGCCGAGCGAATGCCCGGCCACGTGAATCCGTTCGTGCCCCAGACGTTGCCTCAATCCCTCCAAGTCTTCGACCAGTTCGTCCAGCGAATACGGCACAGGCGGCACGGGACTGTCCCCGTGCCCCCGCAAGTCGTAGGAGACGCAAGTGAAGTCAGCCTTGAGGTCGGCCACCAGCGAGTTCCATGCCGCCCGCCGCGAGCCAATGCCATGCACTAGGTAAAGCGGTGGTCCTGCCCCCTCAACGGTGTAAGCGACTTCAACAGCACTCATGCGGTTTCTCCGATGGTTGGTTAATGGATGAAGCGGTCACGCCGCTTTCTTCATGCGGGCAGAGTTCCGAAAGTGTGGCATCACTTCCTCGGCGAAGCGTTGCATGGCCTCCAGGTGCTGAGATTGCGGCTGACCGAGGTTGGAACTGAGGATCAACTCGTCAATCTCCAACTCTGCGTATTCCGCGAGTTTGTCGATCATTTTCTGCGGGGTGGCGATGAGCAGATTGCGGTCCAGTTCCTCAATCGTCTGCTTCCGAGGTAAGGGCGCAATGCAACCGTGCTTCACCTCTCCCGGACCCGTGAACACGTTGTCGAAGCGGCTGTAGTAGTCATGGGCGCGGACGAGGATCTCGTGGGCCTCGGCTTCATCTGCGGCGCAATAGACCACCCGCGAGAGCATCAGGCGCAGGTGCTCGCCCGTTTTGCCCATTTCGGCCTTGGCCTCCTTGTGCGCTGTCACCTGCGCCTGGAGCAGTTCCGGGTTCCCCGCCAAGGGCGTGGTTTGGATGTTGAAGCCCCGGCGGGTGCAGGCGGCGATGCCGGGCGGATTCATCACGGCAACCATCATGTGCGGCATCGGCTGGGTCAGTGGACGCGGCATGATCGTCAGCGGCTCGAAATTGTAGTACTCTCCGGACCAACCCACCTCCTCCTGCGAAAGCAGGGCCGTGAGGACTTCCAGACTTTCGTCGAACTTCGGGCGCGTCTCCTCCATCGGCACGCCGAAGCGCTCGATTTCGTAGGCGAAGGCTCCACGCCCCACGCCGAGGATCAGCCGCCCGTCCGCGAGGATGTCCGCCTGCGCCACCTCCCCAGCAAAGACCCGCATGTCCCGAACCGGCAAAACCGCCACTGAAGTCACCAGCTCGATGCGCTCGGTGACACACGACACCTTCACCGCCATTTGCAGCGGGGAGGGGGTCAGGAGGATGTTGAGCAGGTGATGCTCTGGAATGGTGACTCCCCGATAGCCCAGTTTTTCGGCCATCTGGGCCTGCTCCACCATGTCGGCAAACAGCCGCTGGCCCCCATAGGCTCGGTCGGGGAGGTAGCTGGAGAGGAAGTGGTTGAATTCCATGAAGGTCGTCTCCGGTATGGCTCAGGCCAGTTGGTGTCGTACACCTCGTGTTGGATCGGTGCGCCTCTCGGCGCTTTGTCCAGCTTGCCCACCTTTCTGAAATGAACTCAAGTCACCTCTGGATGAAAACAAATCATTGATTATGGGCTTCTGTTTTCAACTCCAACCGGATAGCATGGACCAAAATTGGATGCAATGAAAATGGTTTTTTCTCATCCAACTGATGAAGAGAACTCATGCCGTCCTTGCAAGAACTTCCATCGCTGGATCTCCTCCAGACCTTTGAGGCAGTCGCCCGCCACCTGAGCTTCACCAACGCCGCCCGCGAGCTGCACATCACGCAGTCCGCCGTGAGCCACCAAATCCGTGCGCTGGAGTCGCACCTTGGCATCCCGCTCTTCCTGCGACAGAATCGGCGGGTGCTGCTCAGTCCGGAGGGGCAAGTGCTGTTCCCGGCAGTGGTCTCCGCGTTTCAAGGGCTTGGCGAGGCACTGGAGCAGATACAGGAAAGTCCCGAAGAGCAGGCGCTCATCGTGGCGGTCGGCCCACAGTTTGGAGCCAACTGGATGGCCCACCGCATCGGCAGTTTCCAGCGACAGCACCCGGAGGTCACGCTTCACCTCCACATCTCACATCAGGAGCCGAACTTCACGCGGGAGCGGGTGGACCTTGGGGTGTACTGGGGCCGGGGCCAGTGGCAGAATTTGCACCACGAACGGCTGATGCACCTAGAATACACCCCGGTGTGCAGCCCGGACCTGTTGCGCCCAGAACATCCGGTGCGCACCCCGGAAGACCTCCGGCACTACCCCCTGTTGCACGGCTATGGCTACGAGGACTGGAAACGCTGGCTGGAGCAGGCGGGCTATCCGAAGCTGCGGTATCGGCGGGGTTCCGTGATCAACGACTTCAACGTCATCCTGCACTCTGCGATTGACGGGCACGGCGTGGCCCTCTGCGGACTGGAGATGATCCAAGACCACCTTGACGCCGGACGGCTCACCCGGCTTTTTGACTACACCTTCCTTAGCGATGGTGCCTACTACCTCGTCTGCCCTCCGGAAACCTTGGAACGTCCGCTCGCACGGCTGTTCCGCGACTGGCTGATCGCGGAGGTCGCCAGCACCGAAACTTCTTCTTCCATCTCATCCAACTAAAGGAGACTCCATGAACCACGAAGTGTTCATCACCTGCGCCCTCACCGGAGCCGGGGGCACCACCCACAAGAGCAACCTCGTTCCGATCACTCCGGAACAGATCGCCGAGAGTGCGATTGCCTCTGCCAAGGCCGGAGCGGCCATCGTCCACATCCACGTCCGCGATCCCGAAACCGGCGCTCCGGCACGCGACCCCAAGCTCTACAAAGGCGTGGTGGACCGCATCCGCGATTCCGGCGTGGACGTGGTGCTGAACCTCACCGCCGGAATGGGTGGCGACCTCGTGCTGGGGCCGCCCGAACAGCCCCTGCCGCTCAACATGGAGCAGACCGACATGGCCGGGGCCGAGGAACGGCTGGCGCATGTGGCGGAACTGCGCCCGGAAATCTGCACCCTCGACTGCGGCACCATGAACTTTGCCGAAGGCGACTATGTGATGACCAACACGCCCTCGATGCTGCGGGCGATGGCCAAGGGCATCAAGGAACTAGGAGTGCGCCCGGAGATCGAGGTTTTCGACACCGGCCACCTCGTGTTCGCCAAGCAGCTCATCAAGGAGGGTTTGATTGACGAACCCGCCATGTTCCAGCTTTGCATGGGCATCCCCTATGGCGCTCCGGACGATCCGCACACGCTGCTGGCCTTTGCGAACAACCTGCCTCCGGGGTCCGTCTTCTCCGCATTCTCAATCGGGCGGATGCAGCTACCGTATGTGGCGATGGCTCCCTTGGCTGGTGGCCATGTGCGCGTGGGGCTGGAGGACAACATCTACCTCTCCCGTGGCGTACTGGCCACCAACGAGCAGTTGGTCGAGCGGGCGGTCACGATCCTCGAAGCCATGAACTGCAAGGTGCTGGGGCCGCAAGACGTGCGCGAGCAGCTGCAACTCACCAAGCGGGGATGACGGAGTGACGATGAGCGAAATCAAGCGGGTTGCCGTCATCGGCGGCGGAGTGATCGGCGGGGGCTGGGCCGCCCGTTTCGTGCTGAACGATCTTGATGTCAAGGTCTATGACCCCCACCCGGAGGCCGAACGCCGCCTCAACGAGATGCTTGCCAACGCTGAGCGGGCGTGGTCGAAGCTCACGCTCGCGCCCCTTGGTCAGCGCGGCAGCATCACCTTCACCGACTCCATCGCCGAAGCGGTTTCGGACGCAGGCTTCATTCAGGAAAGCGCCCCGGAGGACGAAGCCTTGAAGCGTCGCATCCTCAAGGAAGTTGACGAGGCCGCCCCTGCGGACACGCCGATTGGCTCCTCAACCTCCGGGCTGTTGCCCTCCAAGTTGCAGGCAGATATGGCCCGGCCCGAACGCTTCATGGCCGCGCATCCCTTCAACCCCGTGTACCTGCTTCCCCTCGTCGAGCTGTGCGGAGGCGACCAGACCACCCGCGAGTTCATTGATCAAGCCGCCATCTTCTACGAAAGCCTTGGGATGCGCCCGCTCAAGCTGCGCAAGGAGATTGACGGATTTTTGGCGGATCGGTTGCTGGAGGCGGTTTGGCGGGAATCGCTCTGGCTTGTGCATGACGATGTCGCCACGGTCGAGGAAATGGATGACGCTCTGCGCTTTGGAGCGGGCCTGCGTTGGGCGTTGATGGGATCGTTCCTGACCTACCGCATCGCAGGCGGCGAGGAGGGCATGCGGCACTTCATGGCGCAGTTCGGCCCCGCGCTCAAGTGGCCGTGGACCAAGCTGATGGACGTGCCGGAACTCACTGAGGCCTTCTTGGACAAGATCTCCGAGCAGTCCGACGAACAAGCCGCCGGGCGGTCCATCCGTGAACTGGAGCGTCGGCGCGACGATGGCCTGATCGCCATTCTGCAAGGCTTGAAGACGCAGGACTGGGGCGCGGGGTCCGTCCTCAAAACGCACGAGGGGCGGCTTTACTCGCGCTTTCATGGACAAGCGGCCTCGACCGAACCGGACCTCTCCCAGCCCCTCGCCCTGCATCAGGGCACCGTCTTGCCGGAGTGGCTGGATTACAACGGACACATGAACGAAAGCCGCTACCTGCAAGTCTTTGGCGACACCACCGACGCCGTACTGGGCTTTATCGGACTGGATGCCGACTACCTCGCCTCCGGACGTTCCATCTTCACCGTCGAGACGCACATCCGGCACCTCAACGAGTCCAAGGTCGGCACACCCTTCCACGTCACCACCCAAGTGCTGGGCTGCGATGAAAAACGCATCCACCTCTGGCATGAACTGTTCCGCAGTGAGGACAACGCCCTGCTCGCCACCGGAGAGCACATGATGCTCCATGTGGACACCCATGCGGGCCGCGCCTGCCCCATGAGTCCGGAACTGCTCGACAAGGCGAAGGCCGTTGCCGAAGGCCACCGCACCCTGCCCGTTCCAGAAGCCACAGGACGAGCGATTCAGGTGCTGAGGCCCAAAGTGTGATCGAGGCTCCGGCCTTCCACCGGATTCCTCAGCAAGAAGATTCTTGACATTACACAAAAAGTTTATATTTTAAAAATAAAACTTTCAAAGAACCTTATGCAAGCGACCAGTAAAGATCTCCGATTCCACACAAAAGAAATCCTGGATGCGGCAATCCGAGGAGAGGAGGTGGTGATCACTTATCATGGAAAGCCTTATGTGAAGATCATTTCTGCCCAATCTTCCCACACCCATGACAAGTCAAACGATTTTTGTGGAATCTGGAAAGATCGAGAAGACATGGACGATGTCCAAGACTACGTTCGGAATCTGAGACGAGGGCGAAGTTTTGATCGTTGATACTGATGTTCTGATTTGGTACTCCAGAGGACACCCCAACGCGATTGCCCAACTCCATGCCCTTGAGAGTTTTTCAATTTCCGTTGTAACCTACATGGAAATTGTTCAAGGGGTCAGAAATAAGAAGGAACTCCATGCCTTCAAAAAAGCCTTGGGGGTCTTGAACGTCAAGACCCTTCAGATTGACGAACTCATCTCAACCAAAGCGATGTTCTTTGTGGAACAGTACACCCTGAGTCACTCCATGGAACTCGCAGATGCCTTGATTGGCGCAACCTCGATCATCAAACAAATGCCTCTGCTGACTGGAAACGACAAGCATTATCGGCAACTCCCCGGAATCCAGATTCAAAAATTTTCGGATCAATTGTCGTTCCCATCAGCTTAAAAAGCATGTCCGCAACATAAGCTCACGCCATGCCCAAAATCCTCACCCAACAACAGGTTGACCAGTATCACGAGCAGGGGTTCCTCTCGCCCATTGACATCATGTCCGAAGAGGAGGCACTGTCGTACAAGGAGCGTCTGGAGGCGATTGAGCGGGACCATCCGGAGGAGGTTCATTCCAAAAACCGAAACAACGCCCATTTGTCGTTGGCCTGCCTTGACGAACTGGTGCATCACCCGGTGATTGTCAACGCCGTAGAGGATTTGCTCGGCCCCAACCTGTCGCTGTGGGGAAGCGTCTTGTTCATCAAGGAACCCCAAAGCACCGGATTTGTCAGTTGGCATCAGGACGCCACTTACATGGGGCTATGGCCGCATGACTTTGTCACGCCGTGGCTCGCGCTGACTCCGAGCAACCGGGAAAACGGCTGCATGAGCATGATCCCCGGAAGCCACACCGACCACATTCGCAAGCACGAGGACACTTTTGGAGAGAACAACATCCTCACTCGCGGACAGGTGGTGCGCGACGTTGATGAGTCCACTGCGGTGGATTTGATCCTGAAGCCGGGACAGATGTCGTTGCATCACGCCGAGATCATTCACGGCTCGCAGCCCAATCTCGGCAAGCACCGCCGGATTGGCTTTGCCCTCCAATCGTACGCGCCGTCAAACGTCCAGCAAACCATCGGGAAAAACTACTGGATGCCGATTCGGGGGGAAAACGGGGGGGAGAACCGGATCGAGTTGCAACGCCCCCGATTCGACATGGAGCCGCAGAGCGTGGCGAAGCGGAAAGAGGTGAACGAAAATTTCGCAGACATCCTGTACCGGGGAGCCAAGCAACGGCGGGATTACTAACCACGAAGCACCGTCGTCCTCCAAGCATCACAGAAGCCATGCAGCCCCACTGGAATTCCACAGAATTGAAAACCATCGAAACGGTCACCCTTGGGCATTACGAGGACAACGCCCAAGCGTTTTGGGAAGGGACCAAGGACCACGATGTCAGCCAAAACTACGAAGCCCTGCTCTCGGCTTGTGGTCCGGAAAAGCCGCTCGACCTCCTCGACTTTGGATGTGGGCCGGGGCGGGACGTGAAGCATTTCAAATCCTTGGGGTACCGTCCGGTCGGCCTGGATGGCAGTGCAGAGTTTTGTCGGGTTGCACGGGACTACACGGGCTGTCCGGTCCTGCATCAGCATTTTCTTGAACTGGATCTGCCGAAAGCCGGATTCGATGGTATCTTCGCCAATGCCTCGCTCTTCCATGTTCCCAGTCAGGAACTGCCACGAATCCTGAAGGAACTGCACGATGCGTTGCGGCCCAACGGAATCTTGTTCTCGTCCAATCCTCGTGGTAGCGCCGAAGGGTGGCAGGGACAGCGCTACGGGCACTACATGGAATTGCCAGCCAGCCAGTCCTATCTGGAAGACGCGGGTTTTGAGATCCTGTATCACTACTATCGCCCGACGGGCAAGCCGCAACACGAGCAGCCCTGGCTGGCCATCGTGAGCCGGGCGATCACCCCATGAGTCGGCAACGGTTCACCAATCCGGCGGAACCCATGTGACTTCAGCATCCAAGGGATAGACGGGACGGGGCAGAGCTTTCCAGTCGAAGCGATCCAGCACTGGTGCGGTCAGTCCGGGGGTGTCCACCTCGAAAACCTGTTCTGGAGCAAACCAAGGCTCAAACCCAGCCCGGAAGTGCCCCCGTGACTTGACAACGACGATGCGCGCCTTGGAGATATCAAGTCCAAAGGCTTCAAAGAAAATTGGGTCTGCAGTCTGATGCCGATTTGTCATCACGATCACCGTTACACCTTCCGGCCCACCAACTTGCAGGGCCGCAGACGGCCCCATCTCGATGCTGCGCCCGGCGGAGATGCCCAGCCGCCCAACGTGGAACCCATCCGAGAGCTTCAGCACTTTTGCATGGACGGAAAACCGCTTGACAAACTCGGTCTCTCCAGCCCGATTGAAGACTGCCTCAAACTCGGACCCTTCCCCTTGCGCATGGGCTTCCGCTGCCAATTCAGGGTCACAGAAGGA
>CAZQXS010000085.1:0-16471 GCA_964597275.1 uncultured Pseudomonadota bacterium
TAAACTGTAGGAGGAGGATGAAACATCATGAACTGACAGCGGTTCAGGCGCTTCGGAGCTTTCAAAACCGCTCTCTCAAAGTGACGGATTACGTTGAAAGCTTGCTGGAACGCTGTCAGACAAACGCAAATCTGAACGCATTCATCACGCAGGACAAAGAGGCTATCCTAGCAAAAGCCAGTGAAGCCAACAAACGGTATGCCAGCGGGGATTCGGTTGGGCCGCTCACTGGGGTGCCCTTGGCGCTCAAGGACAACATCAACACCGCCACACTGCCCACCACCGGGGGAGCAAGGGCTTTGGCAAACCATCGGCCCCAAGAGGACGCTCCGGTGGGAAGCGCATTGTGGGAAGCGGGAGCGTTGTTGTTCGGAAAGACCGGCCTGCACGAACTGGCGTTTGGAATCACGAGCAACAACGGCAGCTTCGGTCCGGTGCGCAATCCCTACGACCCGGAGAAGATTCCGGGGGGCAGCAGCGGCGGCACCGCCGTAGCGGTTGCCTGCGGTATGGTTCCGGCAGGATTGGGCACGGACACCGGTGGTTCCTGCCGCATTCCCGCCGCCTTGTGCGGAGTTGCCGGGTTTCGCCCCACCGTTGGCCGTTACAGTCAGGAGGGCCTGATCCCCATTTCGCACACCCGGGACACCGCAGGCCCCTTGGCGCGTTCCGTGGAGGATCTGCTGCTGATCCACAGCACCATCTCTGGTGATTCCGCACAACCCGCTTCGGTCTCCCTGAAAGGATTGAAGTTGGGGTTGCCCAAGGCGTACTTCCGGGAAAACCTAGACCCTCAGCTTGAGGCCATCATTGACCAGACGGTGAATCGGCTGGCCTCGGAAGGGGTCGAGTGGGTGGAGGTGGACCTGCCGAGCGTGGAGGAACTGAACACGGGATGCAGTTTTCCCGTGGCCCTGTACGAGGTCATGCGTGATCTGGCGGATTACCTGAAAACGTATGGTGCAGGCTTAACCCTAGAGGAACTAGCAGGTCAGGTTGTCAGCCCGGATGTCAAGGGGGTCTTGGGGAGTCAGTTGGGAGAGGAGGCCATGCCGGAAGCGGCATATCAGGCGGCCCTCGCAACCCATCGTCCTGCCCTGCAAGCCGCCTTCCGGGACTACTTTCAGCAGCACGGGGTGGCGGCCATCGTCTATCCCACCACACCGTTGCCCGCCCGTCCCATCGGCGAGGATGAAACGGTGAGCTTGAATGGAGTTGCTGTGCCCACCTTTCCGACCTACATCCGCAACTGTGATCCCGGCAGCAATGCGGGGATTCCCTGTCTGAGCATTCCGGTGGGAATGACCTCGGAGGGCTTGCCAGTGGGGATGGAGTTGGCGGGGCGTCAAAGTGAGGATCATCGTGTTCTTTCAATCGGGCTGGCGCTAGAATCGGTCATTCCGTCGCTTCCCCGGCCCTAACAATCAACCGAATACCACAAGAGGACCAGATGAAAAACAACCAGAAGTTCAATCGACGCCAATTTATGATTGGCACATTGGCCGCTTCTTCGGCTATGCTTGCCGGAACCTCGAACTGGAACCCGGCGTATGCAGCAAAGAGTATGAAGGTCGGCGTGATGATTCCACTAAGCGGCCCCGCAGGATTGTTCGGGCCTTCCAGCAAGAACTGCGCGGAGCTGGCGGCGGAGGTCGTCAACCGCCGGGGTGGGATTCTTGGCCGTCCGGTCGAGTTGGTGTTTGCCGATGCGGGGGTGCCGCCTGCGGAAGCGGCCAAAACGGCCATCCGCCTGATGCTCTCCGAGCGGGTGGATGCGCTCATCGGCATGCACGACAGCGCGGTGCGGGAAGCCGTGATAGGAGCCATCAAGGCCAAAATCCCCTATGTTTACACTCCTGTTTACGAAGGCGGCGAGTGCGCCACCAACACCTATGTGCTGGGTGAGACTCCCCCGCAACAACTGGCACCAGTGGTTCCTTGGCTTGCACAGCAGAAAGGAATCCGGTCATGGTACTTGATCGGCAATGACTACAACTGGCCCCGGTTGTCCAACGAAGCGGCGAAAGGCTACATTGCTTCGTCAGGAGGTCAGGTGGTGGGCGAGCAGTACCTGCCTTTTGACGTCAGTAACTTCGATGCCAACATCACACAGATCAAGAATTCTGGCGCACAGGGCGTTCTGATCACATTGGTGGGAGGCGCTTCCGTAGGGTTCAACCGCAGCTTTGCGGGATTCGGGCTGTCCGATTCCGTGTATCGCTTGGGAACGTTGATCGAAGAGAACACGCTGTTGGGCATTGGGGAGCAGAACAGCAAGAACCTGTTTTCTTCTGCCGGGTATTTCGGCAATGTGGGCACGCCGGAAAACCAAGCGTTCGTGAAGCAGTATCACGCCAAGTTCGGTCAGAGCGCCCCCGTCCTGAACACCTTGGGACAGTCGTGTTATCAAGGAGTGTTGTTGCTGGAGGCAATGGCTCAAAAAGCTGGCCGATGGAACAATGCGGACCTGATGGCTGCGGCGGAGGGCACAAGCTTCAGCAGTCCGCGAGGAGCCGTCACCATGAAGAGCCGTCACGTTGATACCGATGTCTATTTGGCGGAGGCGAAGGGGGTGGGCTTTGAAGTTGTGCAAACTTTCCAAAATGTCGGGTCTGGCTCGACCTGCACCTGACCCCATTCGGTCTGTGGCCTGATGGAATCCCTGCTGGTTCTGAACGGCCTCAACATCCTGTACGAGGTCACGGGCCTCGTGTTCGCCGCACTGGGCCTAGCCATCATCTTCGGACTGCTCCGGGTGATGAACATGGCCCACGGCGAGTTCATCAGCCTCGGTGCCTTCACGGCAGTCTCTTGCCAAATGGCGGGCTGGCCCTACTGGGTTTCAATTCCGGCAACTCTGGCGGTCTGCACTGGAGTGGGCTTCCTCATCGAACGCCTGCTGATCCGGAAACTCTACAACCGTCCCTTCGATACTCTGGTCGCCACTTGGGGGCTGGGGATTCTCCTGCGTAAATTGTTGGAACTCGGCTTCGGCAAGGGTTACCAGAGCTTGGATCTTCCAATACAGGGTTCCGTGTCCGTCTGGGGCACGGATTATCCGGCCTATCGGCTTTTGTTGATGGGAGTGATTGTCATATTGACCGTAGGACTGATGGTGTGGTTCCACCGTAGCCCTGCGGCTTCCCGCATCAAGGCCATGATTGGCAATCCAGAGCTCGCCGAGGCCGTAGGCATCAACACCCAGCGTTTGTCTTGCGTGACGTTCATCAGCGGGGTTTGCTGCGCAGGACTGGCCGGAGCTTTGCTGGCTCCGCTGTACTCGGTCTATCCGGCAATGGGCCTCGACTTTCTCTTGAGTTCCTTCTTCATTTTGGTGATTGGCGGCGTGGGCAGTCTTTGGGGGTTGTTCGCAGGTGCTGGAATTATCGGGGGGCTGCAAAGCGGAGTGGCCGTCATGGCCGATCAAATGGCAGGCTACTTCACGGTGTTGATCGTGGCCATTGTTTTTCTGTGGCGGAATCCGGATGGCATTTTCCGTCGCTCGTAACTCAGCCCTGCTTGTCCTGCTCTGGACGCTTCCGGCGTTGATCGGAGATTACGGAACCTACCAGTTGGGGCTGTATCTCATCTATGCGATTGCGGCTGTGGGGGTCGGCATCTGCTGGGGGCAGTTGGGCTTCCTGCCGCTTGGACAGTCGGTGTTTTTGGGCTTGGGAGCCTACATTGCCGGATGGACCCTGAAAGGCTTTGAAGAAAGTTGGGGCGTGTGGTTGGTGCTACCTCTGGCGGTGGTGGTTCCGGCATTGCTGGCTTGGGGCATCGGCTGGTTGGTCTTTCAGAGAAAAAAGGAAAGCGGCCCCTATTTTTCGCTGATCACCTTGGCGCTGAGCATGTTGGCGTTTCAGGCGGCCACCAGTTGGAACAGCGTCACTGGAGGCTTCAACGGGCTGGGGGGTATTCCTGAACTGGCCGGATTGGACAGCTTCGGCTCCCTCTATTATGTGATCGCCTTCTGCCTCGTTTTGGCCTTGGCAGGAAGCTCATGGCTACTGCAAGCCCCCTTGGGCACGTTGTGGCGAGCCATCTCCCAAAATGAGGCGCGGCTGGTCTTCCTCGGCTTCCACACCGGAGGACTGAAGGCGCTGGCCTTTGGTTACAGCGCGGCCTTGGGAGGCTTGGCCGGAGTTTTGTACGCACCCCACCAAGGCTTGGTGACCCCGGATTTGTGCGGGTTTCTCCTCTCGGCGGAGTTGGTCATCTGGACGGCGGTCGGTGGACGCAAAACCCTGCTTGGTCCCGTGTTGGGCGTGTTGCTGGTAGGGCTGCTGACTTCGGAACTCCGAGACACGTTCGCCTATTGGGAAGTGCTGGTCGCCCTGATTTTCATCGGCACCGTCCTGTACTTGCCGAATGGCCTCGCCGGAATTCCTCTCCCCCGACTGGGTTTGAAAAAACCGAAAACCTCTGACCCACTTCCTATTGCTCTCCAACCTGCCGAATCCGGGCTGCATGCCCTGTCTCTCCAGTTCCGGCAGGTTTCCTCCCAAATTGGCACGGTACGGATTCTTGACCGCCTCTCCTTCCAAATCGAACGACCGGGAATATATTGCATGATTGGTCCAAACGGTGCAGGCAAAACCTCCTCGTTCAACGTGTTGATGGGAGAGTTGCCCCTCGAAAGTGGCGAAGTTGAGATCAACAAGCATCCGCTCAAGTTGCCACAGCATCACCTGTCACGTTTGGGAATCAGCCGCAAGTTCCAGTATCCTGCCATCTTCCCGGAACTCACTCTCCAAGAACACTTGAGCATTCCCCTGTGGAGCAATCTTGCCAAGCCACTTCAGTATCTCGATCCTCGTCTGCATCGCTGGCAAAGCGAAATGCGGCTGAATCTGCGGGAGCGTTTTCCCTTTCTGAAAAATGGGCACGACCTCAGTTCTGCCTTGTCGCATGGAGAGCGGCAGGTGCTGGAACTGGCCATGACCTTGGTGGCAGAACCGAAGTTGCTCCTACTGGATGAGCCGTGCGCCGGACTGTCCGCTCAGGAAACCCAGCAAGTGATTGACACGGTTCGGGAGGCGGCCAAACAGCTTGGCTTGGTGGTGATCATCATTGAACACGACATGCAACTGGTGCGGGAGTTGGCGGAGCATGTGTTTGTTTTGCATCAGGGGAGCTTGCTCGCGGAAGGACAGGTGCAGGACATCCAGACGAACGAGCAGGTCAAAGCGGTGTATGCGGGAGGAAGCAAGGCATGAGTCCGCTTTTCGAGTTTTCTGGCGTGAGCGGCGGTTACGGTGGAGCGGTGATCGTCCGGGAGGTGTCTGCCACTTTGCAAGCCGGGCAGGTTCTGGCCGTGTTGGGCCGCAATGGAGTGGGCAAGACCACCTTGGTGCAAATGCTGACGGGACACCTTCCTCTCAAAGCAGGGTCCGTCCGGTTCAAGGGACAGAGCGTGAACCGTCTCGCCCCCCACCAGCATCAGCGGCTCGGAATCAGTTATGCCCCCCAAGAACGGAGTGTGTTCGATCAGCTTTCCGTTCGGGAAAACCTGTCGCTAGTGCATCCGTCACCAGACTTGAGCCGCTACCGTCCTTACTTTGATGTCTTTCCCAAACTGTCTGAGCGACTGGACCAAAAAGCCGGAACCCTGAGCGGAGGAGAAAAAAAGCTCCTGTCTTTCGTGAGAGCGATGGCAGAGGAAAACCCTCTGGTCATTCTCGACGAACCTTCCGAAGGAGTGCAGCCAGAAAACATTGAACTCATGACCCGCTTCATCAAGGAACGCAGGCAACAGGAGGTCGGCTTCCTGATTGTGGAGCAAAACCTGTCCTTTGCCACGGAAATCGCCACCGATTTTCTGGTCATGGATCAAGGACAGGTGGTTTTCCAAGACAAGGCCTCCAACACTTCAAAGACCGCCCTCCTGGAAATGCTCCAAGTGTGATTCCTGCTCATGCAAGGCAAGGATGACCTTTGCGGCCAGCCGCGACTCTAGCCGCGACTCTAGCCGTCACTAGAGGCGGATTTGATGGTGATGCGGGCGGCTTGCCGGAGTTCGTTGAGGTAGGCTTGGATCGCCTCGGCCCGTTTTTGCTGGTACACGGAATTGGCGAGGGCGTCGGACTGTTCGGCGGAGAGTTGAGCGCAGTCCGGGGCATTGGGGAAGGCGTCTTCGGTGATGAAGAGGACGTGGAAGCCGAAACCGGACTGCACCAGTTCGCTGGGCTGGGCGACAGGAAGGGTAAACGCGACTTGGTCAATCTCCGGGAGCAGTTGGCCTTTCTGGAAGGCCCCCAGCGCTCCGCCGTTCTTCTTTGCTCCGGGATCGTCCGACACCTCGCGGGCAATCTCGGAAAACGACGTTCCTGCCGCAAGCGCGTCCCGCACCGCCTGCGCCCGGCTCTGCGCTTCCGCTTCAGAGGTTCGGAACAGGATCTGCGAGAGAAGGATCTGCCGCAACGACTGCCGATGCACTTGGCAGGCGGCCTGGATTTCGGTGCCCTCCACACGAATCTTGGAGTCCACCTCACGCGCCAGCACCCGCTGTTTCTTGAGGTCTTTGACGATGCGCGGCTGCAACTCGCTCTCCGGCATCACCGTGAGCAGTTGCGGATTGTCCTGGGCAATCCGGTCAATTTGCGCGTCCACCTCCTTGTCGGAAACCTCGATCCTGAGAACGTGGGCGCGGTCGAGCAGCAGCAGTTCCTGAATGAGGCTGTCCACCGTCGTGCGGTCCACTTCGGCAAGCTGGCGGTCGCGCTCCGGGCCTGCCGGGATGGCCTGCTGCATCTGCGCCTTGAGCGAATTCACGATGTCCTCGGCCTCGCTCTGCGTCATCATCTGGCTGTTGACGATGAGGAAGACGCGGTCAATCACCTGGGGGGCGGCCCCGGAAGGCGTGGAGGACAACAGCAAGGCTCCCAGCAGCAGAAGCCAAAATCTAGCGGGCATGGTCCAGCGCAAGTGAGGTCATCGGTTGGGAAAAGGGCTTCAACTCGGTGCTGCGGTCGGTCACGGGAATGCGGCGCAGGTATTCCATCTTGGTGACGGTGACACGCTTGTGCAGCTTGCCGTCGAGCAGGTATTCCGTGACTTGTGGAAACGCCTGCTTGCGATAGGTCTTGAATTTGGAAAAGCGCACCTCCAGCCGCCAAACCGTGCCATCCGGCTGCTGAACCTCGCGGTGCAGCGCGTGAAACCGAAACGTGACAGGTCGGATGAAGGCATGGGCGCCAGATTCCGGATGCCCCACGCGGTAGAAGGCGTGGTTGCCCTCCGCGAGTTGCAGGGTGACGTGGAACCCCGAAAGGCCGTACTCCCGGAGCGTCTGCTCGCGGTTCTCGGAGTTGCGCCCCAGCAGCCGCAAGTACCACGGCGCAACCTCGTGCCAGTCGAAGCCGGGCTGCAACGCCGTGTCGGCGTAGTTGTCCTTGTATTCGAGGTGAACATGCACCCGCCGACTCTGGAATCCGGTGGATTCCACAATGAGCGCCTCACCGGCTTTCCAGTGGATGCGCTGGCGGTAACTGCGGGCCGGGCGTTCCACCGGAAGCAACTTGCCCTTGGCGTCCTCCACCGACTGAAACGGATCAAACACCTGCACCTCGGTTTCCATGTAAATCCGCCACCACTTGACGTGCTGGTTGAGCTGGTGCTGGAGGTCTTCCCACGAAAGCGGCGAAGGGGCGGCCTGACTGGAAAGGGCAACCAGCAGCCCGATTCCGCAGAGCAGGAATCGCCGCGTCGGGAAGCAAGAAATCCAAAAAAGTGGCAAACGACTTTTCATTCGAGAAGGGTGGTGCTAGGTTCAGGATGTCAGTTTTCCTCGCAATCTGCAATGCAATGACCTCGCATTCACCAACTCCAACCCACACAGGAGCCATGCCACACTCCCTGATCCGCATCCTGATCCCGGTGCTTTCTGCCGTCTTGCTGGCCAGTTGTGCCACCGCACCACCGCCCAAGCCCAAGCTGGAGGAATTCCTCACCCTCGCCGACCTCTCCGGACGCCCGATGCTCAAGGAGGACTCCCCGGACGTGCGGGTGATCCGCATGAAGGCGAAGTCCTTCATCAAGCAGAACAACATCCGCATGGCCAAGACCAAGGCACTGGAGGTCGCCACCAAGCAGGCCGTGGACGAGATGGTGCGCGAACTGCTTCCGGCGGACACCTACAACCTCAAGTTCGCCGACATCGAGGAGTACCTCTCCAAGAACGTGGACAAGTACGTGGACGACTCGGAAGTCAACGACGAGCGCCGCATCTACGGTGGCAAGTACTACGGCATTGACTCTGCCGTCAAGGTCAACCGCCAAAAGGTGCTGGTCGCACTGCAAAAAGACCTCAAGCTCATCAACACGAGTTCCAGTACCCTGATCACCGTGGTCACGAGCAAGAAGAACCTCGACCTCTCCGCCTCCGGATTCACGTTCAGCGACATCGAGAACGCACTCATGAACGAGTTGCAGACCCAACTCAACCAGAAGGGGCTGCGGGCGATGGATCACCGCGTCGCAATCACGCACATGCAGTCCGATGAAAAGCTGAAGGAGCAGTTTTCCAAGATTTCCAAGGAGCAGTTCATGGCGCTCGTCTCTGGAAGTTCGGCGGATCGTGCCCTGCTCGACCAGCAGATTCAAAACGCGGAGGAATTCTACTCCACCGGACTCAGCCTGCTCCAGCAGTTGGCAAAGGTCGTGGTGGAGGTCAACATCTTCGCGGTGAGCGGCAACGTCAAGGGCGACCTTTCCCTCTCCCTTAACGTCACAGCAAAGAGCATTTCCACCGGACGCGGCGGGGCGTTTGCGAACGCGGCGTTTCCTGTTGCACGACATGGTAGCCCGAACACCATCCCGTCCGCGATGATCACCGGCTTGATTCAAGATGCTTACAAAGAACTGGAGGACAAGTTCATCCCGCAGGTGATCAAGGAGATGTCGAACATTTCGGTCGGCGGCGACAAGCTGGTCGCCTACGAGTTGATCCTCAAGGACTTCAGCGCCAAGGAAGCCCGCCGCATGCGTGGCAAGCTGGACGAGATGCAGAGCGACGAGTTCCGCTACATCAGCTACGACAACACCCTCCAGAACACCCAGCCCTCGCTGACCAGCATCCGCGTGCGCTACGCGGGCAAGGTTGAGCGGCTGGCGGACAAGATGATGGGCGTGTTGGACTCGCTGGGCATTGATTCCAACGAACCCGTCGTGGCCCCGGAACTCACGGACCTCGTGTTCACACGAATGCCTTCGGAAAGCTGAATCCCTGACAGAGAAAGATGATGAACATGCAACAACACTCCAGTCGGCTTGCGGCGCTGATGCTGCTGGTGGCACTGGTGCTTGCCGCCTGCTCCGGAATCGACAAGGCGGAATCGCTGTATCAGGAAGGTGACAAGGCGGCGGCCTTTGACATGTCCGCCTCGCTGCTGGAGGACGACGACCCCAAGGTGCGACTGCGGGCGGTGAAGCTCATCGGGCGCATCGGAAACGTGGAGGACCGCAAGGCCGGGGGCGTGCTGCATCCCCGGCTCAAGGACGAGGACAGTCGCGTGCGGCGCGAGGTGGTCCGGATTCTCGGACGCCTGCGCTACGAACCCGCCGTTGAGGACTTGCTGGACTTGGTTCCGGGAGCGGACGAGGAGATGGTGCGGGCACTGGGCGATGCCTTTGCGGAATTCGGCAAGCTCGGCATCGGCCCGCTAGTGGAGCGTTATGACTCGCCGGGGCATCGCAACGACCGTTCGGCCTACCGCAAGGTGCTGATCCAGACGGGACCCGGCGTGGCCGACTCGCTGATTCCCCTGCTCAAGGGCAAGTCCTTCTTCGAGAACCGTGACACCTTCGACATCCTCAAGCGCATCCGCAATCCTCGTGTGGCCACGCTGATGTTGCCGTACCTTGCGGATGAGGAGGTCGCCGAACAGGTGATCCACGCCATCTCCCAGTTGGGGTCCGGAGCGGTGGACCCCACCCTGCGGGGTTTGCGCGACACCCAAAAAGGGGACGACCTGCGCGTGATCGAGGCGCACCTGCGGATTCTTGGCGAACTCAAGGACGCCCGTGCGGTCGAGACGCTGGAAGCCCTCAGCAAGCATCCCAGCGAGCGCATCCGCGATGCCGTGGACCGCGCCCTCTTCCAGATTCGCGGCTACTGAAATTTCGGGAACAGTCCCGTGCCCTCACACTCCCCGTTCGTGCTGAGCCTGTCGAAGCATGGACGGGGTTCGTCCTTCGACAAGCTCAGGACGAACGGAGATTACGCAAACATTCACTACTGCACTACCCGGTTGCGAAATCACGCACGATAGGGCGGGAGTCCCGTGGGGTCTGGCCCCGCCCAGCCGCGGCGGGCCGACCATTCCTGCACCCACGCCGCCCCGCGATCCAGCAGGCGGTCCACGCGGTTTTTCCCGCTTTCCGTGTACACCTCCACCACCTCGTGCTCGTCCTCCTGCTTCGCGTAGAGGTAGTCGTCGCTCGTCTGCAGCTCGTCCACCAGCCCAAGCTCCAAGGCTTTTGACGCCAGCCAGTACTCTCCGGTCGCAATCGTGTTCAGGTCCACGTCCGGGCGGTGTTCTTGAATCAGCCCCTTGAAGGCACCGTGGATGGCCTCCAAGTCCGCCTGAAACTTCTCGCGGCCTTCCTCCGTGATTTCCGCCAGCGGCGTGACGGTGCGCTTGTGCTTCCCGGCAGTGAAGAGGTGGTAGTCCACCTCGTTCTTTTGAAGAATGCGGTGAAAGTTCGGGATGCCTGCGACCACGCCGATGGAGCCGACAAACGCAAAGGGCGCGGCCACAATGCGATCTGCGACGGTGGCCATCATGTAGCCGCCACTGGCCGCAATCACGTCCACGCAGACCGTGCAGCGCAACCCCGCCTGCTTGAGCCGGGCCAGTTGCGAGCTGGCGAGGCCGTACTGCGCCACTGCGCCTCCCGGACTGCTGAGCCGCACCACCACCTCGTCCGAGGGCAGCGCCGCTCCCAGCAAAAAGGTGATCTCGTCCCGAAGCTGCTCCACGGAAGACGCAAGGATGTTGCCCTCAAAGTCCAGCACATAGACTCGGTTTGAGTGCCCCTTCACGATGTCCTCCACCGACTTCCCCGCCTTCAGGTCCGTCCGGATGGAAGCCACCGTCTGCTCGGACTTGGACTTTTCCTCCTTCTTTTCGGTTTTATCCTCCTTGCGCCGGGCCTTGCGCAGCAGCTTGATCGCGCTCTTGGAAAGAGCCGGATGCTCGATCAGCGTTTTTTCCAGTTCCTCCCCGGCCTGCTCGAAGCGCTTGCTCCAACGGCGGAAGGCCAAGTGCGGCTCCTTCTCGCCCGCCTTGCGCTTGCGGAGCAAGACCTTGAGCAGGAGGATCAACCCGGCGATGCCGAAGAGCAGCACGGAAACGTGGTAAAAGGTCAGGAATTCGTTGAGAAACTCAGTCATCAAGGATGGAGCGTGGGATTGTTTTGGGAGATGCGAGGTTTGTCTGATAGACTAACGAATTTAGCTCAATACGCAACGAGATTTCCATGCCCGCAGCGCCATCCCGCGTTTATCTTCGTCTTTTCCTGCTCGCCACCTGCTTCGCCCTCACCGGCTCGGTTGCCAGCCTGACGGTTGCGGCAGGTTCGCTGGTGGGCCACACGATTGCCGCAAACAAGGCGCTCGCGACCCTCCCGCTCGTCCTCAAGCTCTTCGGCACCATGCTGGCAGGACTCCCGGCCTCGCTGCTGATGCGCCGGGTGGGGCGGCGCAACGGGTTCCTGGTCGGCACCAGCCTTGGACTGATCGGCAGTCTGGCTGGTGCTTACGCGATCCTCATCAGCAGCTTTCCGCTGTTTTGCGCATCCACCTTCACCTTGGGACTGATGATGGGCTTCAACCAGCTCTACCGCTTCGCAGCAGTTGAGGTGGCAGGAACGGAATTCAAGGCAAAGGCGATCTCGCTGGTCATGGCCGGAGGGCTGGTCGGAGGAGTGATCGGCCCAGCGCTTGCCTCCCAAGGAAAGGACTGGGTGGACCACGCTCCCTTCGCCGGAAGCTACCTTGGGGTCGCAGGCGTGTATGTGCTGGTTGCCGGCATTCTTGCCTTTCTCCACCTTCCACAGCCCACCGTTGAGGAACAGCACGGCAAACAGCGTCCGCTGGGAGAACTGCTGGCCCAGCCCAACCTGATCCTTGCCGTCGCCAGCGCGTCGCTGAGCTACGCGGTGATGTCCTTCATCATGACGGCCACTCCGCTGGCGATGATGCACCGCGGGCATTTGTTCGCAGACACGGCGTTCGTGATTCAGGGGCATGTGGTGGGGATGTTCCTGCCCTCCTTCTTCACTGGCTCGCTCATCCAGCGCTTCGGCGCACCCCGCATGATAGCCACCGGGGTGCTGCTCAACCTCGTCTGCATCGCGCTCAACGTCCATGACGATTCATGGTGGCACTTCTGGACCTCGCTGGTCCTGCTCGGTGTCGGCTGGAACTTCATGTTCATTTCCGGAACCACCCTGCTCACCGAAACCTACCGTCCTGCCGAAAAGGCGCTGATTCAGGGCGGCAACGACTTCCTCGTCTTTGCGATGGCGGCGTCCGGATCGCTGCTGGCGGGAGTGCTGCTCAGCGTCATGGACTGGCGGCAACTGAACCTGACCGCCCTGCCGCTGCTGGGCGTGGTCGTCGTCGCACTCGTCTGGCATCGGCTGCAACAACACCCGACGGCTCCAGAAGCCTTGGCTCCAGCGACCAACTCCGGGGATTGATCCGCCCCTTTCGTTCAGCACTCGCGGGTCAGGTACTTGGAGGGTTCGGGGAAGCGCTTCCAGCAGCTTGGCTCAAAGTTGCGGTGGATGTATCTGTAGTTCTGGGAATTGAACCGTCCGTCGTCGTTCCATTCCGGCTCAAGCGTGCGCGGCGCAGGCTCCTGCACGACAGGCGGCGGCGGGGTGCAAGCGATGCTGAACAGCATGATCGCGCCAAGCCTCCCGGCAAACCTCCGGCTCCGCCTCAACTCAAAACCGCGCATCATCCCAAAGTCAGCAGCGAGTGAACGAGCGTTTTTGGGAAATGATCCGGACACAGTTGCGCTCCTGCTGGAGATGCACGGGCCGGTAGTTGCGCTCGTTGTAGCGTCCATCGTTCCAATCCGCTGAAATCGGTTTGCGCACCGAAGTGGGCGCACCGGGTTCGCGCTCCGGCACCGAGCATCCGACCAACAGGATCGCCAAGCCCACGCCCGTCATCTTCACCCAAGCCTTCATTTTCAAGCCATGCCCTCAGTGTTGGGACTTACGCAAAATTTTGGCAGTGATGCCGCTCCCCGTTCGTGCTGAGCGTGTCGAAGCAGAACGGGTTCCCTCTTCGACACGCTCAGGGCGAACGAAAGACTTTCGTTGGAAAACTGCATCAGTCCTGAGTATATTGATTGAGGAGTTCGAAGCGGCCATGAACGTTCCTGTCATTCTCTCAGGATCAGAGGCTTGGAGCAAGCAGCCGTGAGTTTGCGTTGACTGTCCCAGCCACCCTTGGCACAGTAATAGGGTATCTTGATTGAAGCAAATGTCTCATAACTCCAGACGAAAACATCGAAGCATGGACAGCCAGCACGCTCCTCTTCAAGTTGAGCAGCTCTTGAGCCTCAACCACATCGCCGTGGACATCAGCCACAGCATCTTGGACAAACCCGTGATCGAAGCCGCCGCCGGAGACTGGACTTTCATCCCCACCGTGCTGCACAACCTCCAGCACGTTTACGGACGTCCGCTGGTGGCGGTGCGGAACATTAGCGGGGAAAAGCGCATCATGTTCGCGGCCTATGTGATGGACCACGCCGTGCTGCCCAGTGGCCGGGTGCGGTTCGTGCTTTCCGAAGACCCCGGAACGCTCGGCGATCTCGTTGGGCGGGTGTATCCGATGTGGCGCGGGGCGACCATCGCCTACGTCTCCAAGGAAAGCCGCTCGGTTCTGGAATTCTAAGCGCCGACGTTTTGTAACCCATTCCCAAACGCCGTCATGCGATTCCCACGCCTTCTCCTCAGCCTGCTGGCCCTCACGTTGCTTTTGTGGAGCCAGCCATCACTTTCGGTTCTCCACGCCGAGGAACTGCTTTTCTCCGACGGCTCCCGCTACGAGGGGGGGTTGGTGGATGGAATGCCTCACGGCAAGGGGGGGTATCAGTACGCCGACGGCTCGCATTACGAAGGGGAGTGGTCGCACGGCATCCCGGAAGGACGCGGCACCTACACCTACTCCAGCGGGGCGGTCTATGACGGCGACTGGTGGAACGGCATTCCGGACGGCTTGGGGATGCTGACCTACCCCAGCGGCATGCAGTACGTCGGGCAGTTTCGGGACGGACGCTTCCACGGCGGAGGCGAACTGACCTACCCGGACGGCTCCCGTTACAGCGGGAACTTCGCCAAGGGAGCCTTGCAGGGCAAGGGGCGCATCAAGTATGCCGACGGCACGCACTACGAAGGCACTTGGGAAAACGAGCGTCCCAGTGGAAGCGGGACGGTTCGCTACGCAAGCGGCACCGTCTATCAGGGCGAAGTCGTGGAGGGCCGGATTGAAGGCAAAGGCAACCTGCGCTTTGCCGACCAGTCCGAGTACAAGGGCACACTGAGCAACGGCGTTTACCAGCAAGGCAACTACCAGTATCCCGACGGGTCCAGCTATTCGGGCGGCTGGCGCGACGGCCAGCCCGAAGGGGAGGGCACGATGTCCTACGCCAACGGCTCCAGCTACGAGGGCCAGTGGCGCAAGGGCCTGCCGCACGGGCAGGGCGATTTGTTCTTTGCCGACGGCTCCCACTACGGCGGCGCGTGGCAGGGCGGACGCTACCACGGACTCGGCACCTTCGGCTTTGCCAACGGCAGCTACTACAAAGGTCGCTGGTATCAGGGCAACTACCACGGGCAGGGCGCCTTCAAGTACTCCGACGGCAGCACCTACAAGGGCCAGTGGTCCCACGGCGTTCAGCAGGGGTCCGGCACCTTCACCTACACCAACGGCAGCAGCTACTCCGGCAGTTGGCAGAACGGACAGCTCCACGGGCGGGGCACCTTCAAGTACGCCGAGGGCGGACGCTACAAGGGGCAGTGGTCCAACGGAGTTCCCGATGGAACGGGCGAGTTCAAATACGCCGACGGCAGCCGCTACAAGGGAGCCTTTGCCAAGGGACTGCCGCACGGAAAGGGCAAGCTGGCTTTCGCCAACGGCACCGCCTACGACGGGCAGTTCGTCGCCGGAGCCATCCAGGGGCAGGGCGCCTTCACCCACAAGGACGGCAGCATCGCCACCGGACAGTTCGCCAACGGCATCCAGCAGGGCACCGGCACCCTCGCCTACCCCAGCGGAGCCGTATACTCCGGCACCTTCCTTGACGGCACCCCGCACGGGCAGGGCGAGTACACCTTCCCGGACGGCTCGCACTACGCAGGCAACTTCGCCTCCGGGAGCATCAAGGGGCAGGGCGTTTACACCTACCCCGACGGCACCGTGTACGAGGGCAGCTTTGTGGCGGGCATCCCCAGCGGACGCGGCACCGTCCGCTATCCCTCCGGATCGCAGTACGAAGGCGACTGGCGCGAGGGCGTGCCCTACGGACAGGGCCGCTGGACCTACGCCAACGGCGCAAGCTACGAAGGCCGGGTCAAGGACGGCACCCCGGACGGGCAGGGCAAGTACGCCTTTGTGGACGGCAGCAGCTACGAAGGCGAGTTCCGCATGGGCACTCCAGAAGGCAAGGGCGCGATTGCGCACTCGGACGGCTCCCGCTACGACGGCCAGTGGCACGGCGGCGTCCAAAATGGGCAGGGCAAGCAGACCTACCCCAACGGAGCCTCCTACGAGGGCACCTTCCTCGACGGCAAGCCCCACGGCCTCGGCACCTACACCTTCCCGGACACCACCGTGTACGAGGGCCAGTTCAACATGGGCGACCGCTCCGGGCGCGGCGAAATCCGCTACCCCAGCGGCGCGCGTTACAGCGGAAACTTTGTGGACAGCCTGCCGGACGGCCAAGGGACGTACCACTACGCGGACGGCTCCCGCTACAAGGGCAGCTTCCAGAAGGGCAAGCCGGAGGGCAAGGGCATGATGACCTACCCCAACGGGGCGAGCTATGACGGGGATTTCTACAAGTGCCTCCAGCACGGACAGGGCACCTACACCTTCCCGGACGGCTCCCGCTACGAAGGCGCATGGGCCGAAGGCCAGCAAAACGGACAGGGCACCTACTTCGATCCGCAGGGCGAGATCCGCTTCAGCGGACAGTGGGCCGGCGGCAAGCCCCAGCAGTAGCGGCCCTCACTCCTCCGGCACCACGCGCTTTTCCGCCTGACGGTTGTAGCGCTGCTTGCGCGGCGGCTTCACCTTCTCCCGAAAGCGCGTGAAGGGGTAGGTCGCCGCAATCTTCAACTCGCCGCCCTCGGCCTCCTCCTCGGAGGCTGCTTCCACTTCCGCTTCCAGAACCTCCTTGGCTCCGGCTTTCTGCTGCTTGCGTTTTGCCATTTCACTCCAACAGTC
>CAZQXS010000086.1:0-16373 GCA_964597275.1 uncultured Pseudomonadota bacterium
TCCACCCGCTGCACGGAGGTGTGCAAGGTGCCGTCCGCCAGCCGCAGGGTGAGTTCGTCGCCGGATTGCACCTGTGTGCGCGATTTGACGATTTTCCCCTCCGTCGTGGTGGCGAGGCTGTAACCGCGTCCCAGCGTCCGGAGCGGACTGAGTGAATCGAGCCGTCCGGTTTGCTGCTCGATTCGCGCCTGTTGCGCTTGCAGGCGTTGAGCCGCGAGTTTGGGGAGTTGCTGCTGCAAGGCCGTCACGCGGTTTCGCCCTTCCAGAAGCTGCCGGGCGGGGTGCAGCAGGCGCAGGCGAGCGTCCGGTTCGTCCAGCGCAAACCGTGTCCGGTCCACACGGGCCTGCCAGCGTTCGCGGAGCCGCACGTCCAAATCGTCCACGCGCTGCTGAAACTGTCGGATTCCGATTTCCGGACTGCCCAACTGCCGCTGGGCCTGAAGCCAATCCTCGCGGCAATTGCGAAGCTGCTGCTGCATTCCGCGTTGAAGCCGCATCCGCGATTCCTGCACGGAGGCTTCGAGTTCCAGCCGTTCTGGAACCGCCAGTTCCATCGCCGCCGAGGGCGTGGGGGCCCGGAGATCCGCGATAAAGTCTGCAATCGTGAAATCGGTTTCGTGCCCCACCGCTGAGATCACTGGAATCCGCGAGTCCGCAATGGCCCGCGCCAGCCGCTCGTCGTTGAAGGCCCACAAGTCCTCCATCGAGCCGCCGCCGCGTCCGACGATGAGCACATCCAGCGGCGGAGTCCGGGAAAGCGCGTTCAACGTTTGCACCCCCTCCACCAGCAGAGGCACCGCCTGCGGCCCCTGCACCAACGCCGGAAACAGCGTGACCGGAATGCCCGGAAAGCGACGGCGCAGCACCGTGAGCATGTCGTGAATCACCGCTCCGGTGGGCGAGGTGACGATGCCGATGTGCTTGGGCAGAAACGGCAGCGGACGCTTGCGGGATGGGTCAAACAGCCCTTCCTTGGCAAGCTTGTCCCGCAGTTGCTCGAAGGCGAGTTGCAACGCCCCCACGCCTTTGGGTTCCATTGCGGAGGCGTTGACCTGATACGCGCCACGCGGGGCATAGACGCTGAGGTGCCCCCGAATCGTGACCTCCAATCCGTCCACGGGCTTGAACGGCAACGCCGAAGCCGCCCGCCGGAACATCACTCCCGAAATCTGAGATTCCTCGTCGCGCAACGTGAAGTACACATGCCCGGAGGCAGCGCGGGTGACGTTCGACAACTCGCCCTCCACCCACACACTCCGAAACTCCCCTTCGAGTGCCATGCGAATCTGACGGGTGAGTTGCGCAACGGTCAGGGGCTTTTCCGTTCGTTTGGAAGCTGGGCGCTGGGGGCTGAGCGCTGGGGGCTGGAGGCTGGTTGTCGGGGGCTGGGGGTTTGCCGAAGGAGGGTTCGCTTGGGCTGCACTGGATGAGGGGGGGCTTTTGGTTCCAGAAACGCTGGAATCCGGGGAAGCCTCTGTCTCCGGAAGGGGAAGCTCGACCTGAAAGGGAACGCGCGGTGGCATTTCAAAGTGCGGCTTGCAACGCGGCTTGCATTTTGGCTTCCGGCGCAGGCTGTCCGGTCCAGAACGAAAACGCCTCGGTGCCCTGATGCAGCAACATGCCCAAGCCGTTGAGGTTCGGCAAGCCAAGGCGTTCGGCTTGTGCGAGCAGTGGCGTTTGGGGCGGGCGGTAGATGATGTCCACGACGTTGCGGACCTCACGAAAACGCTCCAAATCCGCCGGAGCCGACACGCCGTCCATGCCCACGGTGGTGGTGTTGACCAGCAAATCGAGCGGCTGTGACTCCAGTTCCAGCAGCGAAACCGCCAACATTTCGGTTTCCGGAGCAAAGGGCTGGAGCGCGGCAATCAGTTCCTCCGCCCGCTCCGGGGTGCGGTTGCAGACGCAAATCCGGCTTGCCCCGGAATCGGACAACCCCGCCAGCAAGGCCCGTGCAGAACCTCCCGCGCCCAGCAGTCCGACCCGGAGGCCGTGCAGTTCCATGCCCAACGGGGCCAGCGAGCGCAAGAATCCGGGTGCGTCCGTGTTGGTGCCGATCAGCCTTCCGTCGTCAATGCGCACCGTGTTGACGGCACCGATGCGCTGGGCTAGCGGGCTGATTTCGTCCAGCAGCGCAAGCAGGGCGGATTTGTGCGGAACCGTGACGTTGAACCCGCAAACGCCCAAGGCGACCATGCCGCGAATGCCAACCTCCAGTTGCTCCGGGGCAATCGGAAAAGGAAGGTAAACCGACTCCAGCCCCAAGGCGTTGAACCCGGTGTTGTGGAGTTGCGGGGAAAGGGTGTGCGCGACCGGATGGCCGATCACGCCGTAAAGTTGGGTTTTGCCGGAAATCGCAACGACGGTATTCATGGCGAGTTGTGAGCCGCTAAGTACGCTAAGGACACAAAGGTTTTTTCTCTTGGTGTTCCTTCGCGCACTTGGCGGCTAAAGTCCGAAACGAAAGGGAGCGTTTATTCCAACTCGTTGAAGCGAGCGTCAATCAGCGCCGTGAGGGCCGCCGCCGCCTCGGCCTCGTCCGCGCCTGTGGCTTCGACGGCAACGGAGGTGCCTTTGGTGGCGCCGAGCATCAGCAGTTCCATGATCGTCTTTGCATTGGCGACCTCGCCGCCCCGATGAATCTTGATGCGCGATTCAAAGGTCACGGCCAGCTTGACGACTTCCGCCGCCGCACGGGCGTGCAGGCCGAGGCGGTTGATGATCTGCGTCTCGCAGCGCTCCATGCCTCAGAGTCCTGCGGCTTTGCGGAGGTCGTCCGCCGTGTTGGTCTGCTCCCAAGTGAACTCCGGCAGCTCCCGGCCAAAGTGCCCGTAGGCCGCCGTCTTCTGAAAGATCGGGCGCAGCAGGTCCAAGGCTTGGATCAACCCCGCAGGCCGCAGCTCGAAGTGATCGCGGATCAAGGTGCTGATCAGGGCTTCGTCCACGCGGTTGGTGCCGAAGGTGTCCACGGACACGGAAACCGGCTCGGCCACGCCGATGGCGTAGGCAAGCTGCACCTCGCAGCGCGAGGCGAGTCCGGCGGCCACCACGTTTTTCGCAACGTGCCGTGCGGCATACGCCGCCGAGCGGTCCACCTTGGAGGGGTCCTTTCCGGAAAACGCACCGCCGCCATGCCGCCCCATCCCGCCGTAGGTGTCCACGATGATCTTGCGTCCGGTCAACCCGCAGTCGCCTTGCGGCCCACCGATCTCGAACTTCCCGGTGGGGTTGATGTGGTACTGGAGGGAGCCGCCCAAGAACTGCTCCGGGATCACCTCGCGGATGACGGATTCAATCACCTCGTCCCGGAGCTGCGTCTGGTTCGTGCCCTCGGCGTGTTGCGAACTGATCACCACCGTGGTCACTTCAACAGGCTTGCCGTCCACGTAACGCACCGTGACCTGCGATTTTCCGTCCGGACGCAGATAGGGCAGGGTGCCGTTTTTGCGCACTTGCGAAAGCCGCTCGGTGAGCCGATGCGCCAACTGGATCGGCAACGGCATCAGCTCCGGGGTTTCGTCACAGGCGTAGCCGAACATCAAGCCTTGATCGCCCGCGCCCTGCTCCAAGTGCAAGCCCTCGCCTTCGTTCACGCCTTGCGCGATGTCCGGGGATTGCTTGTCGAGACTGATCAGCACCGCGCAGGTGTTGAAGTCAAAGCCCATCTTGGAATCGGTGTAGCCAATGCTCTCGATGGTGTTGCGCACCACCCTTTGCAGGTCCACCCAGGCTTCGGTGGTCACTTCTCCGGCGACCACGGCCATTCCGGTGGTCACCATCGTTTCACAGGCCACCCGGCTTTTCGGGTCTTGGCCGAGCATGGCATCCAGAATGCTGTCGGAAATCTGATCTGCGATTTTGTCAGGATGGCCCTCCGTCACGCTTTCGGAGGTGAATAGCATCTCACCCATCAACTCTCTCGGTAAGGGGTTGGGAACAACCGGGGCGGCGTGTGCCAACAGCCGTCCTGCGGTTTGTGAATTCAGGCATCAAAACTATCAGAAATCGAGGAAATCGTCAAATCCGGATATTGCGATGAATTGATTTCGTGTCACGAGCGCACACAAATGATTTTGATCTTAACGCAAGTGGCTCGGCGGTAAAAGTCAAAGGGGGCCGGGCGGGACGTCACCGGGACTGCTCCAGCCGCTCTCCCAGCGAAACCACCAGCCCCAGCGCAAGACACAAGGAGGCGGAGAGCGAACGGAATCCGGAAACCTCCATTTCCAAGACCTCAAAGGCCACCTGCGCCGGGGCGTGGATCGGACTCACCGGAGAGTCCGTCAGGGTGATCACGGCAATGCCACGCTCGGCGGACTCCTGCACCAAATCCACCACCTCCTGCGCATAGGGCGGGAAGCTGATGGCCAGCAAAACGTCCTGCTCCCGGAGGTTGCTCCCCTGCTCCCCGAACATGCCGCCCACGCCCTCCAGTAAGTGGGCGGGGCATCCCAAATGCCCCAGCGCATACGCAAGGTAGGAGGCGACCGGAAAGGAACGACGCTGTGCGGCAACGTGGATGCGCTCGGCATTGGCCAGCAAATCCACTGCTGCGTCAAGCTGCCCAAGCGCTTCGGACTCCCCAAGGTGCTGGAGCGAGGCGATTCCGGCTTTGACGAAGTTCTGGAGTTGCGGGCTTCCCGCATCGGAGGCCGTGCGGCGGGCGGCGCGAATGCGGGCGCGGTAGTCCGGCATGTGGTGCAGCAACCCCTCCTTGAAGACCTTCTGCATTTCGGAAAATCCAGAAAAACCCAGCGCCCGTGCAAAGCGCACCATGCCGGAAGGAGAAACCCCGGAGCGCTCTGACAGCACGGCAATCGTTTCCAGCGCCATGTCATCCGGGTGCGCCAGCGCGTACTCCGCCATTTGCCGGAGCCGTCCCGGCAGGGTCGGATGCGCCTCCACCAAGGATTTGCGCAGATGCTCGTAGGTCCTGATGCTCAAGGCCGCCTTCCTCTCAGCCGCATGACCCGCCGCCGGGTCTCCACATCAAGTTGCATGATTCTTCCTTTTCTTCTCTTGAAAGAGTGAAATATTTTTTTCACTCCACAGTATTGCCTATTTTCCCAATCCATCCAAACGGGAAATGTCCCGATGGAGTGATTCAGACGGCTCCCTTTACAGGACTCGCCACCGAAGTGTCTGGACAACCTCGCCAAATTTGTGTTTATTGAAAGACTTGAACACCGTCTCACTTTTGCTCACCCCTCCCTTGCCATGAATCGGTTGCACGAGGGATTTTTCAGGCACTTCAAGCATCCGTCCTCGGCAGCGTCCGGGAGGCTGGGGAGCATGCTGATTGGTGCGCTGTTGCTCGTGGGTTGCACCGCCAGCAACGATGGCGGCAAGGTTGGCGAGACCACCTCCAGCAACTCCAACTGCACAGCGGCCACGGCTTCCGGAAATTCCACCGGAACGAGTAGCTACACGGTCAGTACGCTCACGTTGAGCAGCAACTCCGCCAGCTTCACCCTGCCCTCCAACGTGCTGTCGTTTGTGGTCTCCGCCACAGGTTCCTCCTCCCCACGTTTTTCCACCCTGACCCGTGCGGACGGTACCAACGTGCTGGGGCTGATCTCCCCCAACGGAGCTGACACCTATTCGGTTTTTGCCTATGGCCAGTCCGATTATGTGAACTTCCTCGTACCGCTCGACGGCTCGCTCACCGCCACCACCGGAAGCTGGACCCTGACCACCAACAGTGCCGCGACCGGAGCCAAGGTGGTGGTGCGCTCCGGCACCGTTTCCGACACCCCGACCCTCACGGTGCAGCCCTACCTCACTGGCACAACCTATTCCGCGTCCGACCTTTCGACCGCCCTGACCACGATGCAGACCATCTACAGCAACAACGGGGTCACGCTCACGGTCAACGCCGTGCAAACCATCTCCGGAAGCCAGTACACCGCAGTGAGCAAAAGCTTCACCGACAGCACCACCTCCGCCCTCCTCAACCAAGGGCAAACCGACAACCTCTCCCTTTTCTTTGTGGAAGATTTCAGTGGCAGCAGCACCGGGACACTTGGCATTTCGGCAGGAATTCCCGGTTCACTCGGCGTGGCGGGCAACCACAACGGCGTGCTGATCGGCCTGACTGGGCACGCTTCCGGAGGGAGCTTGCAATCCCAACTGCTGGCGGAAACCGCCGCGCACGAGATGGGACACTTCTTGGGGCTCTACCACCCCACCGAAAGCGCAGGCACCCTCTACGATCCTTTGTCCGACACCCCGCAGTGCGCCAGCAGCAACGACAGCGACGACAGCGGCAAGGTTTCTGCCGAGGAGTGCGAAAGCTACGGCGGCGGCAACGTGATGTTCTGGACCTCCTACAGCACGTCCTCCCGAAACGCCGGAAAGACCCAAGAGCGGCTTTGCCCAAATCAGGTCAAGGTCATCCAATACTCTCCGCTTGCAGAATGAGGTTTCCATGAGATTGAAGACACTCGCCATTTTCGGACTGATCGGAGGCTGGCTCCTGCTTGCGACCACAAGCTGGGCCGTTCCACTTCGCAGTCAGGTGCTGGGATTGCTGGAGGGGCGGCACTGGCAATTGAACCCGCAGGCCTTCCAGAAGCTCGGTGCAGGAACCGAGTTGGTGTTGCAGGAATTGGCAGACAACGCATCGCTGACGAACTACCTGCGCTTCCGGGCACTGGAGGCGCTCACTGCCTTCCCGCAGGATGAAACCGCCGCCTTTCTGGAAGCCTTCTCTCAGCGGACCGCCCCCCACTTGGCCCGGCGCGGCGTGGAGGCGCTTTCCCGTGGGTTTGGGCGAACGCATCCGCAGCATGTGCAGCGCACTGCCGCCGCGCTTTCCCGGCATCCCAACCCGCAGGTGCGGATTTCCGCAGGCCGTGCTCTCAAGGGAGCCGCTCCAGAGCAGTTCCAGCGCGTCTTGCGCTCCGAACCCGAAGCCTGGGTCCGCGAAGCCCTCAGCCGTTGAGTTCCCAGCCCTCCAAAACCAGCTTCATCTTGGACAACATCGGTGAATGTGGTAGCTTAATCTCTTGGATTTGACTGCTTTTTTTCAAGATTCTGAATGCCCACTCCTGAAGCGAAACCCTCCACGCACTTCATCCGCAACATCATCCTCGACGACCTGAAATCTGGTCGGGAAAAAACCGTCATCACGCGCTTCCCCCCGGAACCGAACGGCTACCTGCACATCGGGCACGCCAAGTCCATCTGCCTGAACTTCGGGATCGTGCAGGAGTTCGGCGGCCAGTGCTTCATGCGCTTTGACGACACCAACCCGGTCAAGGAGGACGAGGAGTACGAGCAGTCCATTCTGCAGGACGTGCGCTGGATGGGCTTCGATTGGGAGAAGCGGCTGACGCACGCTTCGGACTACTTCGAGCAACTTTACGGGTACGCCGAAGACTTGATCCAGCAGGGCAAGGCGTATGTGGACAGCCTCTCTGCGGAGGAAATCCGGGCACAACGCGGAACCCTCACCGCTCCGGGACAGGACAGCCCGCACCGTGACCGCAGTGTGGCGGAAAACCTCGACCTCTTCCGGCGGATGCGGGCCGGGGAATTCTCCGAGGGCGAGCAGGTGTTGCGGGCGAAAATTGACATGGCCTCGCCCAACCTCAACCTGCGCGACCCCGTGCTTTACCGCATCCGCAAGGTTGCGCATCAGCGCACGGGCGATGCGTGGTGCCTCTACCCGCTCTACGACTTCACCCACGGGCTTTCGGACGCGCTGGAGGGCGTGACGCACTCGCTCTGCACGCTGGAGTTTGAGGACCACCGCCCGCTCTACGACTGGATTCTTGACCAACTCGAAACCCCGTGCCGCCCCCGGCAGTACGAGTTCTCGCGCCTCAACCTCCAGTACACGGTCCTCAGTAAGCGCAAGCTCATCCAACTCGTGGAGGAAAAACGAGTCGAAGGCTGGGACGACCCCCGCATGCCCACACTCTCCGGGTTGCGGAGGCGTGGCTACCCCCCGGAATCGCTGCGACTCTTCTGCGAGCGCGTCGGCATCTCCAAGGCCGCGAACAACATTGACATGGGCGTTTTGGAGGATTGTGTGCGGGAGGACTTGGACCCGAAGGTGCCGCGAGCAATGGTCGTGCTGCGGCCCCTCAAACTCACGATCACCAACTGGCCCGAAGGCCACACCGAAACCCTTGACGCGCCACGGCACCCCAAGCTCCCGGAGTTGGGACGGCGCTCGGTTCCGCTTTCACAAACCGTGTACATCGAGCAGGACGATTTCTCCGAAAACCCGCCGGAAGGCTTCCAACGCCTGACTCCCGGAGGCGAGGTGCGCCTGCGCAATGCCTACGTTGTGCGCTGCGACGAAGTGCTGAAGGACGACTCCGGGAACGTGACCGAACTGCGCTGCACCCACGATCCCGACACCGCCAAGGGCAAGAAACCCGCAGGCCGCAAGGTCAAGGGCATCGTCCATTGGGTTTCGGCGAGTCATGCGGTTCCGGTCGAGGTGCGGCTCTACGACCGCTTGTTCACCACCCCCAACCCTGGGGCCGACCAGCCGGACGGGAACTTCTTGCACGACCTCAACCCGGATTCCCGCGAAATTCTCCCGCAGGCGTGGGCGGAGGCCAGCCTTGCGGACACCGAGGCGGGCATCCGGTTTCAGTTCGAGCGGCTGGGGTACTTCATGACCGATCCAGCGGATTCCCATTCTGACCGGCTGGTCTTCAACCGCATCGTCACGCTCCGGGACTCGTGGGGCACCAAAACCAACTGAAGCCATGCAACTTGCACTGAACCGAAGGGTCGCCGAGCTGGAGGAGTCGGCCACGCTGAAAATCAACCAGACCGCCAAGCGCATGCGGGAAGACGGGGAGGACATCTGCCACCTCGGATTCGGCGAATCGCCGTTTCCCGTTCCAGAACTGCTCCAGCAGGCACTGCGCGAAAACACCCACCACAAGAGCTACCTGCCCGGCGCGGGACTGCCCGAACTGCGGGAAGCCGTGGCGGGATTCTTCCGCAAGGAATTCGGCTACGACGCGGCGGCGGATCGCGTGTTTGTCGGCCCCGGCAGCAAGGAACTGCTCTTCGATTTGTTGTATTTGCTGGAAGGGCCGCTGCTGGTTCCCGCACCAAGCTGGGTGAGCTACGGCCCCCAGGCCCGGATGCTGGGAAAGCCCGTGCAGCCCATTCCCACCAACCGAGAAAATGGCTATCGGTTGCAGGCGGACGAACTCGAACACGCCTGCCAAACTGCCGGAAACGACCAAAAACTGCTGATCCTCAACAATCCGAGCAATCCCACAGGAAGCGTTCACCACGCCCAAGAATTGCAGGAACTCGCGGAAGTCTGCCGACGCCATCAGGTGATCGTGATTGCGGATGAAATCTACGCGCTCGTCAATTTCAGCGACCGCCCTTTCGTGGGCATGGCCACGCTCTATCCAGAGGGAACGATTGTCACCAGTGGGCTGTCCAAGGCGTTTTCCGCAGGAGGGTGGCGGCTGGGCATTGCCCTGCTTCCGGAGGCCATGAACGACCTCGTTCAACCGTGGGGGGCGTTGGTGAGCGAGACCTTCAGTTGCACGAGTGCCCCGATTCAGTATGCGGCGGTTCCGGCCTTTGCCGAGTACGAGACGCTACGCCCAGAAGTGGAACGCTGCGTGGCAATCCACCGCGCTGCCACCAAAGGTATGTGGCAAGCCCTCGTCGCCCTTGGACTTCACTGCCCGGAGCCGGAGGGAGCGTTCTACCTCTTTCCGGATTTCGAACCCTTCCGGGACCAACTCGCCGCCCAAGGCATCCACACCAGCACCGAACTGGCCACCCGACTGCTGGAAGAGGCCAAGGTCGCGGTGCTTCCCGGCTCGGCCTTCTACCTGCCCCCGGAACGCCTGACCGTGCGAGTCTCTCCCGTGGACCACACCCACGCCGACTACGAAGCTGACTCCGCGTTCGAGCAGATGTTTCCCAAAATGGCGGAGGCGGCGGAGCGAATGGAAACCTTCTTGAACCGTTCCTAGAGCCTTTGGTTCTCCTAAACCTCTGCTCTGGAGCCTCGTCACCAAGCTCACCGGAGGGGCGCTTCCGGGCTGGACCTCCACGGTGGCCCCGCTGTATTTTCTTGGCGGGGTGCAGTTGATCTTCTTGGGAGTTGTGGGCGAGTACATTGGCCGCATCTACATCGAGGTGAAGCGACGTCCGCGTTTCATCGTCTCGGAAACCCTCAACCTTGAGCCGCCGTCACCTCCGCAATGAGAAACCCGGTCGGCGGATCGCCCTTGGAGCGAAACAGCAGTTCGAACTCGGTGGGAACGTTGCGCTCGGCATGAGGGCTGGCCTGCAAGTGATGCGTGTGGGCGGTGACGCGGTAGCCTGGAAGCGCGGCCAGCGTTTCGCAAACCCAATCGAAGTAGTCGAGGTGGTCGGTCTTGAAGCGCACCTCGCCCCTTGAACAAAAGTAGGGATGCAGGCGGGTGAGGAACTCCGGGCTGAGCAAGCGGTGCTTGGCGTGACCCTTCTTGGGCCACGGGTCCGGGAAGTTGACGTGCAAGACCCCAAGCGAACCGGGCTGGAGGTAGTCGTCAAAAAACTCCCCCCGGTCCCGGAGCAACAGCACGTTGGGCAAGCCCTCCCGCTGCACTTTCTTGGCCGCAAGCGCAATGCGTTTGAAGCGCAACTCGAAGCCGAGAAAGGCATCCTCCGGAAAATCAGCCGCCCACTGCGTGAGGTAGCGTCCGGAGCCGCAGCCGATCTCAAGGTGCAGGCGCTTTGCCGATTTTGCCTTGGGCGGCCACGCCTCCTGAAACTGCGGCACAGTGGGATAGGGCAGCAAGACCTCCGGGTAATCGTGGACTTTTCCCAGATAGGGGTTATTCAGGACGAGGCGGTTGAAAGTTTCGGGATCGGTGTCCCGCAGGTTTTGAGAACGATAGCGCATGAGTGCTGCAACCATAGAAGCAGGGGTGAGTGTTGAGCAGGTCCGGATGCTGGCTTCCGGCGAGGTCGAACTGCACCTCAGCACCGGGCTGAACGTCCGCCTCGACTGGGACGCCTGGAGCGTCCTCGACCTTCCCAGAGAAGCGGCCTTGGACTCGGAGCAGGCCGAAGCCCTCGCAACTGCCGAGGGCCGATTCCGGGTTCGCCGCAAAGCCTTGGACCTGCTGGCGAACCGGGAGCATTCCTCATGGGAGCTGCAACAAAAACTGCGCCAACGCTTTCCAAACTCGGAGGCGATCCAAGAGTGTCTTGTCTTGCTGGAGGAACGCGGCTATCTGAGCGATGAGCGCTTTGCGCGGCGTTTTCTGGAATCGCGTCTCGGCAGTCGGGATCACGGCCCCTATCGGCTCCTCGCGGAGCTGCAACAGCGCGGAATCACGCGGGAACTTGCAGAATCGTTGCTAGGCGAGTACGATAGTCCGGACCTGTGGCTGGAAAAAGCCGAACGAGCCAAGGAGCGAATCCTGCGCCGCAACCGCACTTCCACCCCGCAAAACCTCTGGAGCAAACTGCACCAGCAGGGGTTTTCCGGAGACACCATCAGTGAAGTGCTGCGCGGCCTGCCACAGCCCGAAGCGTGACCGACTCTATTCACTGCACCATAGCCCACCCTCACATTGCAACCCAATTCACACCCGTCCCCCCTGCCCGGCAAGTTCCCTGAGCGCATCCCGAAGGAGCTGATCCACGACTTGCCCCTGCTGGCGTTTGCAGGGCCAATTCAGGTTTTGACCGACTCCAAGGAGGCGCGTCGGGTGGCTCGACGGCTGTTGGACGAACCCGTGCTGGGATTTGATACGGAAACTCGGCCTGCATTCCGCAAAGGCGTGGAATACGAGGTGGCGCTTCTGCAACTCGCCACGCGGGAGGAGTGCTTTCTTTTTCGGCTGAACCACCTCGGCCTTCCGGATTACCTCCAACGGCTGCTGGCCTCGCCCAAGTCCTTCAAGATTGGCGTGGCCATCCGGGATGACCTGCGTGCGTTGCGGCGGATCAGCGAGTTCAAGCCGCAGGGGTTTGTGGATCTCTCGGAGGTGGCTCGGCAGTTGGGGATCGTGACGGTGGGACTGCGGAACCTCGCGGCCATCCTGCTCAACGTGCGCATCTCCAAAAAAGCCCAGCTTTCCAACTGGGAGCGTGCCGAGTTGGACACGGCCCAGCAAACCTATGCGGCCACAGATGCGTGGCTTTGTGTGGAGATGCTGGATTACCTCCAAAAGGAGGGCTTTGCGCAGAATTTGGCCGCGCTTGAGTTGGGGAGCAGTCCCATCACTAAAAAATCCCTGAAAGCAAAGGGCAAAGCTCCCTCCGCCGTGTCCCACTCCGCCCCGCAGGACTTGGCCTCGTGATGTTCAAGGAGTGGGTGTCCGCGCCGCAGCCCCCCGCTTGGGTGCTGGATCCGCTGGTTCGCGATTGTGGGCTGCACCCCTTGGTTGCAGGCATCCTGCACCGCAGGGGTTGCGAAACCCCGGAAGCGGCACGCACGTTCCTTGAGATCAAGCTCGATGAACTCCGCAACCCCTTCGAACTGCGGCACATGGCGGAGGCGGTGAAGGCCGTCATTGCCGCACTCAAGTCCGAGCATCGGATCGTCATTCTGGGGGATTACGACGTGGACGGCATCACCAGCACCACGCTGCTGCTGGAGTTTTTTGAGGCGTGCGGCTGCAAGCATCTCGCCTACTTCATCCCCAATCGTCTGGAACACGGCTATGGCCTCACCGCCAAGAGTACCGAGGTGTTGCTCTCGATGAACCCGGAGGTGGTGATCACGGTGGACAACGGCATCACGGCGGCGGCGGAAGTGGAGCAGTTGCAGTCCTCCGGGATCACCACTGTGGTCACGGACCATCACCTGCCCGGAGACACGCTGCCGGGGGGCATTGTCGTGAACCCGAACCACCCGGACTGCCCCTATCCCTTCAAGCGGATTTCCGGCTGCGGCGTGGCCCTCAAGCTGGCTCTTGGGATCCGCAAGGCGTTGCGCGAGGAGGGTTGGTGGAGCGTGGACCGCCCCGAACCAAACCTGCTCCACAGCATGGACCTCGCCGCGCTGGGCACGATTGCAGATGTGGTTCCGCTGGTGGATGAGAACCGGATCATGGTGCAGTACGGATTGCAGGTGATGAACACCAAACCGCGCCCGGCGATCACGGCCATGCGCGAACTCCGCAGAACCGACAAGGTGGTGCCGCGCACGGTGAGCTTCCAGTTCGCACCACTGCTCAACGCCGCCGGACGGCTCAAGGATGCCTCGGTTGCGGTGGAACTGCTGCGCAGCCCGGACGAGGAAAGCGCCCGCCTGATCGTTGAGGAACTCAACCGCACCAACGAAGAGCGGCGCAGCGTTGAGGCCGAAATGCGTGATGCGGCCTTTCGGATTGCCGCCTCACAGCGGGATCGGCACAGCCTCGTGATCGCGCATCCGGAGTTTCACGAAGGCGTGAACGGCATTGTCGCGGCACGGCTGGTGGACCGCTACCACAAGCCCACCATCATCCTCAGCCAAAACGGGGACTCGCTGAAAGGCTCGGCACGTTCGATCCCGGAACTGCACGTCAAACAGGCGCTGGAGAGTTGCGCGGACCTGCTGGACCGCTTTGGAGGACACGCCGCCGCTGCCGGGTGTGCGCTGTCCACTGACCGACTGGACGAGTTTTCAGCACGCTTTGAAGCCTTCTGCCGTGCGGCCCTGCCGGAGTTGCCCAACCCAAAACTGGAAATTGACGGGATGCTGGATGAATCCGTGATCTCGGACCAGCTTGTTGAGCAACTGGAACGCTTGCAACCCTTTGGAGAGGCCAACCCGGAACCGATCTTCGTCGTGCAAGCACCGGAGCAGGAATTCCAGACCATGAAGGACCGGCATGTGAAGTGGCAGCTCAACGGCTCAGTGGAGATTGTCGGCTGGAACCTTGCCGAAATGTTTGAGCAGCAGCCTCCCTCACAACTTGCGGTGACGCTCGGATTCAACGAATTCCGAGGGCGGCGACGGGTGCAGATGCTCATTCAGGAAGTGCAGGCATGAGCCAATGCGGCAGGAATCAACCGGAACTCACCCAAGCTGACTGATGCACCCGGACACAATGAGGCGCATTGACCGCTGGGCGGGAATCCCACTGTGCGCCGTGGCCTCGTTGCTGCTGCCGTGGCTTGCGCCGAATCGAAAATCCGGCTCTGTTGCCCCCGACACGGTGGTGCTGATCTGCATTGCCGAAATCGGTGCCCTGTTGGTCGCGCATCCTGCCATCGTGCGGGCGCGAAAACTCTTTCCCGAAAGCCGGCTCTGCTTCATCACTGGCCCCGGAGGCAAGGGAGCCTTGGAGGTGATGGATTTCCCGGATGCAGACATCCTGACCCTGCGCACCGACTCGCTTTCCGAGTTGATCGCCGATTGCCTGAAACTGCGCAACACCCTGAGCAGGGCGGGAACGGTCCATGCCGCCGTGCTGGAGCCGTTCACGCGCTTCAGCCACCTTGTGAGCGCATGGGTCGGGGCGGAACGACGTTCCGGATGCCATCGTTTTCACAACGAAGGCGGCTACCTTGGGTCGCTCGTCACTAACCCCGTGGTCTTCAACTCGCACCTGCACGCCTCCCAAACCTACGTTGCTCTGGTCGAGGCACTGGCTGAGGATACGAGCTTGGAGCCGCACGTCAAGCAGGTCGTGCCCTCACAAATCCGCAACCGCGCACGCTTCAAGCCGACCTCGCAACAGCAGCAGTCCCTGCACGAAAGCATCGCTCGGCAAGCTCCGGAACTGGAGGGCAAGCGGCTGGTGTTGCTGAACGCGAACGCCAGCGACATTGTGCCGCTGCGCAAGTGGCCGCTGGAGCGCTTTGCGAAGGTGGGACAGCGACTGTTGCAGGAGCGTGACGACGTGGGGATCCTCCTCACGGGTGCCCCCAACGAACAGGAATCGTGCGCCCGGCTTGCCCAACAGCTCGACTCCCCGCGTGTCCTCAGCCTTGCTGGACAGACCACCTTCCGGGAATTGCTGACGCTGTACACACTGGGGAGCCTGATCATCAGTAACGACTCCGGCCCGGTCCACTTTGCCTCATCCACCGACATTCCCATCCTCGCCCTCTACGGCCCAGAGACCCCGGCTATCTTCGGCCCCATGAGTCCCAAGGCCACCCCGTTGTACCTCGGTTTGGCGTGCAGTCCCTGCATCACGCCCTACAACCAAAAAAAATCCTCCTGCACCGACAGTCGCTGCATGTCGGGGATCACGGTGGACTTAGTCCTGTCGCAGGCTCATAAACTGCTGGCCTGAACCGCCTTCACGGATTCACTCAGAGCAGAGATCCGCAACCACGCCTTGTAGTCTCCGAAAATCCTCATGGCGCAGGTCCGTCCCTCCGAGGAAGGCGAGGCCTGCTTCAAGGAGTGGGGACAGCCACTGGCGCAGGTCTGGCGTTTCGGAAAGCGGAACCGAGTCTGCATTCAGGTCAAGGCCCAGAATGCCAAGCTGCTCCACCCACTCCCCAAGCTCGTGCGCCTTGAATTGGTCCAGCGTGCCTTCGACTCCTAGATAAGTCGCACCGAGTTGGTGCAAGGCAAGCAGGGCCTCCAGATCGGAAACCGAATCCACCTTGACGTGCAACACGAGTTCTGTGTGGGAAACCCGGCGAATCGTGCGAACCGCAAGCTCAGCTTCCGCTGGATTTGGAACCCCCGTCAACCAGAGCAAATCCGCCTGAGTGTCGGAGAGGTACACCGCTTGGTTGCCGTAGGCCTGTTCCCGGAGTTGCTGGGGCAAGTCTGTGGGCAGGGCACGGAGGTGTCCTGCGTGGATGACGCTGCTGCCCAACGCTTCTTGCAGCAAGGCCCGCCCGGAGTTGTTGAGCGCCTCGCAGCGCTCTTCCAGCCCATGCGGCTCCAGTCGAGGCAACTGCGCATCCCCGGTGTTGGTCAGCACAATGTCCGCACCTGTCCGCGCCACCGTTCGACAGACACGGCGCACCTGCTCCGGATGTTGCTCGTTGGCCACACAAGCCGGGAGCCCCTCAAGCAGCCCCTGCCCGTTCAGCATCGCCTCCGGGGAGGGAGAGGCCAGCAACGGAGCCTGCTCTCGAAGCACCTCCAGCAGTGAAAACGTTGAACCAGATCGGAGCATGTTTCAATCTTCAGGGTCGAGTCTTGGCTGACGAAAATCCAAAAATCCGTTTTTCAAAATTACGCTTGCAACCCCTGGTTGGATCAAGGATAATGTTGGCGTTTCTACCACCGCGCAGGTGGTTTGGTGCAGCAGGGCAACTTGGTTTCAACTCCTCCCTAAAAAAGTTGAAGCTCATGTACCAGGAAATCGATGTAGGCACAGGCCGGAAGATGTCTGTCGTGCCAGCCACCTGCGTGGCCTCCCTGCCCTCCAGTTCCCTATCAAATCTTGAACTTCAGGCCCAGCGCTGGGAAGTTTGAT
>CAZQXS010000087.1:0-16015 GCA_964597275.1 uncultured Pseudomonadota bacterium
CGCTGGAGGAACTGATCGAGAGACAGGTGGATGTCCTTGGCGATCTTGCGGAGCAGGGTCGGGCTGATGTCTCGACCTTTGTGGAAGGGAACGGTGGTCATGCGGCCATCCGGATGCTGGAACTGCTTGTGGGAACCCCGTTGGCGGATTTCAATGAAACCCAAGGTCTTGAGCAGGCGCACCACCTCCTGTGGCTTGAGGACAGGAACCGTCCCCATCAGGACAGCACGAGTTGCTGAGTGCCGATGAAGTCGGATTCCATGAGGGGGAGGTCCTCATCAAAAAGAAGTTCCAGCACTTCTTGGAGGTTGTGGCGCAATTCATCAAGAGTTTCCCCTTGAGAGTGCGCCCCCGGCATTCCGGGAACGTGCCCCACAAAGAGTCCGGTTTCCCGGTCTTGCTCAACGATGGCGGTCAAGGCAGGCATGGTTGTTTCTGGTTAGGTGTAAAGCCTCACAAACGAACCCTCACCTTGGCAGGTTTTCCCGCCACAGGCAACTTGTTGCGAACCTTGGTTCTACAACGGTGACACCACTCCATGCTTGCCCGTCTGATGGCCGACGCGCTCTTGATCGCGCATTTGGGGTTCATCGTATTTGCGGTGGCCGGGGCGGGGCTGCTGTGGTGGTGGCCTCGACTGGCGGGGCTGCACCTTCCGGCGGCAGGCTGGGCGGTGCTGGTGGAGTGGAACGGGTGGCTCTGTCCGCTCACGGAGTGGGAAAACCACTGGCGGCTCCGGGCTGGAGAGGCGGGTTATCCTGCGGGGTTTGTGGAGTCGGTGCTGCTGCCCGTGATCTATCCGGCGGGGCTGACCCCGGAACTGATGCCGTGGCTGGGGGCGGGAGTGCTGGCAATCAATGGGGGGCTGTACGGGGTGGTGTTGTGGCACTGGCGGCGCAGTGCCCGTCTCAAAGCGTCGGAGACAGCAGGTTGACCATGAAGCCGTGGCAGGTGCCCTTGCCGATGTTGGTCAGCGTGTGGACCGTCTCGGTGCTGTAGCGCAGGGACTCTCCCGCCGTCACGACCTCCTTCCCTTCCTCCAATTCGACTTCCAGCGTGCCCTTGGTCAGCGAAAGGCTTTCGAGGCTCCCCGGCCCGTGGGACTCGGAGACGAGGCGCGATCCCGGCTTCGCTTCAAACTCGTACCACTGCACCGAGGCCAGCATGCTCACCAGCCCCAGAATCCGCAGCGTGAAGCCGCCGTCCTCGCTGGACACCGACGGGGTGGCGTTGCACTTGAGCTTCTCGAAGGGCGAGGCGGGCTTGTTGGAGGACAGCAGATCCTCCAGCGGGTGATCCAGCGCTTGGGTGATGCGCCAGATGGTCGAGAGCGTGGGGTTGCTCTTGTCGCGCTCGATCTGCGAGAGGATCGCCTTGGAGACGCCGGATTTCGTGGCCAGCTCTTCCAGCGTGAGGCTGTGGGCGCGGCGCAGGCGCTGGATCTCGTCGCCTACCTTGGGGGGCTTGAAGCGTTGCTGCTCGTAAATCTTCGTCATAGCGAAATTTTTAATATACTGAACATCAGTTTGACAATCGGAACTCGTTGAATTATAGTGGAACCCTAACGACTAGCAAGTCAAACTCCAGCGCAAGACCCTCATGGCCGTTACCATTGAAATCCCTTCCGCCCTCGTGCAGTTCTCCGGAGACGAGGACGAGATTGCCGTGTCCGGCACCACGGTGGGCGAATCGTTCGACGCTTTGTTCGCCCAACACGCCGCACTCAAGCCGCACCTGCTTGACGACTCCGGCGAGTTCCGCAGCTTCGTGAACGTCTATCTCAACGACGACGACATCCGCCAGCACTCCGGACGCGACACCCCGGTGGCAGACGGCGACCTGATCCAGATTGTGCCCTCCATCGCCGGAGGCTGACATGACCGACGGGATCGCGCTCAGCAGCGGGGAAATCTCGCGCTACACCCGCCACCTGACCCTCCCGGAGGTGGGAATGCGGGGGCAGAAGCGCTTCAAGGGCGGGAAGGTCTTGTTGATCGGCGCAGGCGGACTGGGTTCGCCGATGGCGCTCTACCTCGCGGCGGCGGGCGTTGGGGTGCTGGGCATCATGGACGACGACGAGGTGGACCGCTCCAATCTCCAGCGGCAGGTCGCGCACGGGGAAAAGGATGTCGGCGTGCCCAAGGTGGAGTCCGCCCGCGAGGCCATCCGGGACATCAACCCGCATGTGCAGGTGGAAGCCCATCCCGTGCGGCTCACCCGCGAGAATGCGACGGAGCTGTTCGCGCAGTACGACATCATCGCGGACGGCAGCGACAATTTCCAGACGCGCTACCTCATCAACGACGCCGCCTACTTTGCCGGAAAGCCCCTCGTGTCTGCCTCGATCTTCCGCTTTCAGGGGCAGTTGACGGTGCTTGATCCGCACAACGGCGGGCCGTGCTACCGCTGCCTTTACGCCGAACCGCCCCCCGCCGCCCTGGTCCCAAGCTGAGCAGAGGCCGGGGTCCTGGGCGTGCTCCCAGGCGTGATGGGGACTTTGCAGGCGACCGAAGTGCTCAAGCTGCTACTCGGCAAGGGCAAGCCGCTGGTCGGACGGCTGCTGGTGTACGATGCGCTGAAGCTCTCGTTCCGAGAACTCAAACTGCGCCGCGACGAAAGCTGCGCCTTGTGCGGCGACCAGCCCACGATCACCGAACTTCAGGACTACGAAGCCTTCTGCGAGATTCCCTTCGTCGCCGACGAGGAGGAAGTCGAACTCCACCCGGACGAGATTGAACCGCAACAGCTCAAAGCGATGATGGACGGCGAGGAGCCGTTCTCGCTCGTGGACGTCCGGGAACTGCAAGAGTGGGAAATCTGCTCCATTGACTCGGCCAAGCTGTTGCCGCTCAGCACCTTTGATGCCGGGATGCGCGAACTCCACCCGGAGGACTCGATTGTGCTCTACTGCTACAAAGGAAAACGCTCCCTGCAAGCACTGGAAAAGCTCCGGGAGGCGGGCTTTGGCAACCTCTACAGCCTCGCGGGGGGGATTGACCGCTGGGCGGAGGAAGTGGACTTGGAAATGCCGCGCTATTGATTTGAGATATGCCAGATCAAAAAGCCCTCCAGATTCCTGAAGAACTGCTCGATCAATGCTTTGCCCAAGGGCTGGCGGACTACCCCAACGAAACCTGCGGGGTGCTGAGCGGCCCCAAGGCATCCGCCGGAGTGGTGGACGCCTGCCACCCGCTCACCAACGCGCTGGTGGAACTCCACGCGCTTGATCCCGAACGCCACCCCCGCTCGCCCACCGAAGGCTACCTGATTGACCCCCGCGAGCAACTGAAGCTCGACAAGGAACTGCGCCGCTCCGAGCGGGCCATGCGCATCATCTACCACAGCCACCCGGACGTGGGCGCCTACTTTTCCAAGCAGGACGTGGAGGACGCGCTGTGGGACGGGCGTCCGCGCTATCCCGGAATCCAGTACCTCGTCGTCGGCATCAAGCCCAACCAGCGCGACGGCGCCATTCTCGCGGTCTTCAACGGCGACTCCGGCGAGTTCGACACGCATCCCGTTTGCTGACGCCTCTCAGCATCCGATGTCTGCCGATTCCCCTTTGCTTGATCTCAATCAGCCCGTCGGCGGCGAATTCGGCATCACGGCGGAACTGCCCACACTGGAACTGATCCACCGCTTTCGGGAGGGGCAGTTCCCGTTGAACTACGGCTACTACCGCCACGTTGACCATCCCAAGCTGAAGGGGGCGCAAGACACCCTTGCCGCCCACTGCGGAGTGCCCCACGCCCGGCTGTTCTGCTCCGCACACGCCGCGCTTTACGAACTGCTGCGACTACTGGCTCACGAACGCAAGGGGCGTCGCGTGGTCGTCCTGCACTCCGGGGAGCTTGCCCCGGAATGGCACGAACGCCTTGCGCTGGTGCAGGCCGAGTGCGTTTTCCTGCGACTGGATGCGGAACCGCTCCCGGACCCCACCGAGTGGAGCCGTCACGACCTGCTGCTCCTGCTGCATCAAGGCGGCACCCCGGAAACCCTGCCCCTTTCGGAAGTCGGGCGCGGCACGTTGCTCGTCTGCTCCGATGCGCTGCCGCCGTCCCTCGAAAACCACCCGCACGTCAAGTACTGGACGGCTCCGGTTTCCAACGCCCAGGGCGAGGAAATTGGCGGAGTCGTGTTGGGAAAAGTGGATCGCGTGATGAGCGAACTGCACGAGTTGCGCAAACAGCGCGGGGCCATCCTTTCGACGCGACTGGCGGACCAAGCGGACCCCGGCCACCCCAACTCGAACACGGCGGGTCCGGCAAGCGCCTCCGCAGCTGCGGTGTCTTCCAAACTCTGCCGCGTTTTTTCGGAAATGGACTCGGCGGACGATGCCCTGCTCTACCCGTCCGGGATGGCGGCGATCACGATGGTTTTGGATGCGCTCCGTACCATTGAACAGCCCAAAATGATCATGATCGGCACGCTCTACACCGACACCTACGGACTGCTCCGCAACAGCGTGCTGGACGGACAGACCCTCGATTGGGAATGGGTCGGCGTGGGGGATTTGGAACGCTTGGAGCAGGCGATGGACGAGCGCACCGCCTTGGTGTTCACGGAGACGATCACCAACCCGCTGGGAGACGTTTCGGACTTGCGGGCGGTCAGCGAACTCACCCGGCGGCACGGCGTTCCCTTCGTGGTGGACAACACGCTGGCCACCCCGTTCAACAGCCAGCCGCTGGAGTGCGGAGCCGACCTCGTGGTCTATAGCACCGCCAAGCATTTTTCTGGAAACAACGCGCATCGCGGCGGGGTGACCCTCTTCCGGGAGGGGGGGTTGGCCAACACCTTGCGCCGCCAGCAGCGTTTGTTGGACCTTGAGCTTTGCGACCCAGAAGCCGCGACCTTGCTGGAGTGCCTTGCGGATTTTCCGGAGCGCATGGAACGCTTCAACGCAAACGGACTCCGCATGGCCGAATTCCTGCATCAGCACCCGGCGGTGCAGGACGTGTACTTCCCCGGACTCGCAGACCATCCCAGTCATGCGGTCAGCCAGCGGCTTTTGCAGGGCACCGGATCGGTGGTCAGCTGGACCTTGCGCCATGACCATCCCGACTCCTTTCGGGCCGTGTACGACGGCGCATGGGGGCCGATCCGCAAAGCCCCCACGCTGGGGTCCAACACCACGCTGCTGTGCCCCTACGCGCTGGTGGCGCACTACCACGCGACCGATGAGGAACTGCTGGACCTCGGATTCCCCCGGACCCTGCTGCGCATCGCCGTGGGGTGCGAACCCCAACTCGACGAAGTGCTGGCGGGGCTGGACGCCTCCCTCAACCGCGCTTTTCCTCCGGCGTGACCCCCTCAACCCTCGGATCGCCCCTCACAGAAAAACCTTGCCTTCGGAAGGGTTTTCCCTTAGCATGACGAGGTGCGTATTCCCCGATAGCTCAGTTGGTAGAGCAGGTGACTGTTAATCACCGGGTCGCTGGTTCGAGTCCGGCTCGGGGAGCCATAATATCAGTAACTTAGAGGGATTATGGGGGTGTAGGGAGTTTTCCGGATATTCCATATAACCCCCTTTTCTGCCAGAGTAATCCAGATATAATCCAGATAGAACCCCCTCTCAAACCGTCCAGATTATGGAACAGCACCTCGCTGACATTGTACTGCTCCGGAAGATTCAGGGTACTCGTACTCATGGTGGGTTTCCACAATGGTGCTCATAAGTTTCTGCAAAGCGCGGTGCGTGTTGCCGCAGGTCGTCCCACGACAGCTGCTCGCCGCGCATCATGTAGGAGTGGGCAAACGCCCAAGGTTCGAGCCGCATGTACTCCCGGAACCGCTCGTACCACTCCAAGCTGCGTTGTGCGATGTCCAGCAGTTTTTCTGCCGCCGGAAGCCGTTCGGTTTCATAAGCCTCCAGTGCGGCAGGTACGTCCGGGGCATGGGTGTCCAGAGCGTGGGCGAGTGTGATGGCGTCCTCCAACGCGGTGCGTGTTCCAGAGCCGATCGAAAAGTGCACCGTGCGGGCTGCGTCGCCCAGCAACACCGTGTTGTTACTGCTCCAGTTTTGAGAGCGCAAAACACCAAACCGCAACCACTGCGAGCGGTTGGAGAGTAGTGATTCATCGACTAGTTCCGGGGCAAACACCTCCTCGCAGTAGCACCGACTCTCGGCTTCAGACATCGCCGCCAGCCCGGACTGTGTAAAGGTTTCCGCATCGCACTCAATGATGAACGTACTATGCGTTGGGCTGTAGCGGTAGGTGTGAGCCACGAACACACCGTCCGGGTTTTCCCGGAAAATCAGCGAGAGCGTGTCGAAAACACGAGTCGTGCCATACCAAATGTAGCGGTTCGTACAGAGTGTCACCGTGGGTTGGAACATCTCCGGAGTTGCCTCGCGCACTACGCTGTTGGCTCCGTCTGCACCCACAAGCAGATCACAGTTGCCCAAGCCTGCCGGATCGTCAATGCGCATGCCGAACTCCAGTTCCGCCCCCGCGTCCCGGCAATGGGCCTGCAACACTTTCAGCAACGTCAGCCGAGCGATTCCGGAAAATACGCTACCGTCTACACGAACCGCTTCATCCCGATGCACCAGCGTGAGGTCGTGCCACGCCTCCAAGTGTTTCCGCAATTCCTTCGAAGAGGCAGGATCAGCTTCCTCCAAAAAGCGTTGCGCCCGTCCGGAAAACACCACGCCCCAGCCGTAGGTCGCACCTGCTGGGTTCTGCTCAAATATCCGTACCCGCCAATCCGGATGACGACGCTTGAGCAGTAGCGCGAGGTATAGCCCACCCGGACCTCCGCCAATAATCTGGATGTACATTCTGTTTTCGGCAAATAATCAAAAAACTCAACTCCCCAAGCACTTTACTCCGAATCCCTTCAGATGCAAGGGTTCGCGGCAATGGCCTCCTCAAACAACCCCACTCTCAGCCAGCCTTTCCCGCATCAGGGCGACAATTTTATCATCAACTTTGTTGCTTGACCGCTTCGCCAGCCACTCAAGCACCTCCAGAGTCAGCCTCAGAATCACTCGCTCTGTCAGCAGACTCACAAGCAGGGTCTTGCTTGCACCAATCACCACAGCACCCAGTAGATTGACCACATTCCCTCTATTTGACTCGTTCAATCAGAAGCCGCATTGCGGCGGTTTGTTCGGCTAATACCGTTTTAACCTCAAGCAATGCCGCGCTTGTCGCCTTCACGATCTCGATCAGTTGCTCTTCCTCACGCTGTTCCATCTCCCGCATGGCATCCCGCTCCCGCGTGAAGCCTTCTTCCCGCCATTTCATCCACCAGCCAGCAAACCCAAGAACGACAACTGGGACTCCCAGCCGTTCAACGAGATGGGCCCGGAGCAGCTCTCTGCCCTCATCGGGCATTGGGAGGAGGAGCGGGCACAGGTCGCCAGGGACATAACGCCTGACGCCTGAGATTGTCGGTACATTTGCCGGCACATCCGGGGGCATCCGGCATGGAGGGTTGCGGCGGCTGCATTCGTGGCTGAGGATGGAACCGCCACATGGGGGTTGACGCCCCCTTAGCCCACGCAGGGGTCTTTGGGAGAGGGAAAAGGGTTAGTCCTGGGCAAGGCGAAAGCCGAGGACGGGGCCTCTATCACCCGGGTGAAAAAAGTTGTGGAATGCCCCACGCACTACCAGCACACTTAAGTCCAATGTTAGCCCGACCCTCCAGCGTTTGACTTTTGAATACGTCACGGAGTACTGCTCGCTTAGCAACCCTGTCAGTTGTTTCAGAGAGGGTTCAACCGACCCGGATTCGCTTTCAACACCCGGGTTCGACGGCTGATAGCCTCAAAATCCAAATTTCCTGATAGATCAGTCCGTGACCAAACCCAAATACTCCGCTGATGACGTATGAAATTCTCTTGACCAATTTCCATTTTACTGTTATTTTGTATATTTTTTCGAAATCAAGTTTGGAGGAGATGATGTTCAATTTGGTAAAGAACCTTTCACGCCGCACGTTTTCGTTTACGGCAGTGACGATGGTATTTGCAGCTACCGTTGGCTTATCAACAGCTAGCGCTAACAATATCATTATTGGCGTACCAGCAGCACAATCGGGCCCAGTAGGTGTGGCGGACCATCAGGACTGGACCAATGGTGTCTTGATGGCCATTGACGAGATCAATGCAGATGGTGGCGTTCTCGGCCGCAAACTTGAAGCTAAGATTATTGATCTTGACATGATGTCGCCCGAGGGAAATGTCACAGGCTTTCAGGCACTGATCGAAGGTGGCTCTCACGCAATCGCATCGGCCTTCACCATCATCCCGCCACCGGCAATGGACACGGCCGCTCCATCCGGCATTCCATATCTGCACGGCAACACGTCGTCGTTGAATGTGGACTTGTACAAGAAAGACAAGAAGAAATACCGCAATATCTTCCAGCTTGACGTGCCCGAGGTGTGGTATGGCTCCGGCTTTGTCAAATTCCTGCAAGATATGAAGGCGGCTGACAAATGGAAGCCAAAGAACAACAAGATCCATATTGTTCAGGGCCAGATCAGCTATACGCAGCTAATCAGTAAGTCGACGCAGGCAGCAGCCAAGGCCACAAATGGCGAATGGGAGATCGGCGCCATTACCGATATCCAGTTCCCAGTACAGGACTGGGCGCCAGTAATCCGTGCGCTGCAGGATACTGATGCCGCGGCTATCATGATCGACCACTGGGTCGCAGCAGAACTGGCCGCCTTTGCCCAGCAATATGCGTTTGATCCTGTACCCGGTTCCTTGGTCTATCTGCAATATGGTCCCTCACAGCCAGAATTCCTTGATCTGGCCCAGGGGGCAGGTGAAGGCATGGTCTGGGGTACGGTCTACGGCGTATATGCCGATGAAAAAGGCACGGAATTCCGCAAGAAATACCGCGCCAAATTTCCTGGTACCATGGGTATGGTCTATACAGGGGGTGGTTATGATGCCGTGATGCTGCTGGCAAGGGCATGGACTGAAGTAGGCAACACCGATGATTTCGACGCTGTCGGCAACGTCATTCGCAAGATGGAATATCGCGGCATTAACGGGTTCTACAAGTTCGACCCCGACACCAACTCCGGCATTTCTTATCCCAACATGACGTCGGATCCTGAAGGCGGCCAGGCGCACTTGTTCTTCCAGGTGCAAGACGGTGAACATCGCATCATCTCCCCGTCCCCCTTTGCCGAAGAGGAATTCAAGGCACCGCCTTGGTGGTAATATAATGACAACCAAAAATGTTGTTTGGTTGCAAAAACGTGAGCCTGTCACTGGGTGGCAGGCTTATTCTTTCCGATGTCCACCTCGAAGCAAAGCACGGCGAAATTCTGGGTCTGGTGGGACCGAACGGTGCTGGCAAGACCTCGCTGTTTGAAGTATTTTGCGGACGTTACCGCGCTGATGCGGGGCAGGTTTTGCTCGACGGTGAAGATATCACCCAGATGCCCTTCCACCGCCGTGCTAGGTTGGGTGTGGGGCGAACCTATCAAAGTCCGGTGGTGCCAGCGTCGCTGAGTGTCGGTGAAGTCTTTCGCGCCGCGCGCAAATCCCATTTTCCAATGTTAAGCCGCCACGATGCCGAGTGGGCGGCCCGGCTGGTGCACCTGCATGTCGATTGGGACACACCGGCAATCTTGTTGGGCGCCTTTGATCGCCGCAAACTGCTGATGGCCTGCCTGATGTTGCGCCAACCCAAAGTGTTATTGATGGATGAGCCCGCTTCCGGTCTGATAAATGCTGAGATTGATGAGTTGGATTTGATCCTGCGCCGGCTGGTCGATGAATACGCCATTGCCGTTATTCTTATTGAGCACCGACTAGAATTGCTGTCAGCCGTGGCCGACCATTGTATCGTACTCGATTTGGGCAAAGTAATTGCGGAAGGCACTCCGCGTGAAGCCTTCGATGACCCGCGCGTCAAAGCGGCATATTTTGAGGCTGCAGATACCTGAGCTGTTGGAAGTAAACGGTCTGTCCGCTGGCTATGGTCCGTTACGGGTGCTGCACGAAATAGACATGATCGTGCGTGCTGGTGAACGCCTTGGGCTTGTTGGTTTAAACGGGCATGGAAAAACTACATTTTTCCGGGCTCTGACCCACATGGCGGGCTGGCAACAGGGCTCCATTCTTTTTAACGGAGTAGAAATCGGCGGCTCCCGTTCGCTTGGTGCTGGGCGCAGAACTCCAGGGCTTGTTCGGCGCGGTATCGGCATCTCTCCGCAGGGCGATGCCATATTTCCCGGACTTTCGGTGCGGGTACATTTGGAATGCGGAGCCTATTCCAAACTTGCATGGCGTCATCGTCGTCATCGCATCGACCGGATCTTCGATATCTTTCCACCACTACGACAATTAGAACATGCTCTTGTCGGCAGGCTTTCTGGTGGTGAACGCCGGATGGTCTCCATCGGTCGCATGTTGATGACAGAGGCCCGGCTATATCTCGTGGACGAACCCTCGCTAGGTCTCGCCCCAAAAATCTCCGATGCGGTTATGCAGGCTTTGTGGGAACTGCCGGTCGAAGGTGCGATGATCATCGCCGAGCAAAATGTCACCCTGTTGTCAGGCCGCGTTGACCGTATCATCAGCATGCATGCAGGCAGGATGCGCGGCGATGTCGGCCATGTGGAGTTGGCGTAGATGGACTTGGGCTTGATTGTATACGCTCTCAATCTAAGTGCCATTTATGCACTGATGGCCATCGGTATTTCGATACTGTGGTCATCAGTCGGTATCATCAACATGGCCCACGGGGCTACTTTTGCTGTGTCGGGATATGCGGCCTGGCTGGCGACCGGAGTTCTAAAACCCGTTATCGCCGCGACCCTCGGCAAAACGGCAATGGCCAGTGCCGCAATTGCTGCCGTGCTGATTGGTTCGGCTCTGATTTTCGGCGCAATTTGCGGTGTAATTATCTATCTGCTTGCATTCCTTCCAATCCACGACAAACCCAATTTTCAGGTCCGCGCCCTAATCATCACCCTTGGTCTAAACATCGCGGCTGTGCAGGGCCTCTTGTGGGTGTTCGGGCCGCGTAGTCAGGGGCTGCCGAAGATATTCGGCTTTGGCCGTTGGGAAATCTGGGGCACCAAGATCCGATATGATCAAGCCGGTACCATTATTGGAGCCGCGGTTATCATGGGACTCACGCTGCTGTGGTTCAAACATTCGCGCCGGGGGCTTGAGATTCGTGCCATGATGCAGAATGCCGAAGGTGCGGCTTATTCGGGCATTTCGCGGCAGGTAACAGCACTACCAATCCTGATGCTCACCGGAGCATTGGCCGGCATGGCAGCGGCTCTGCTCAGTCAGACCATTTTTGTTAGTCCCACCGCCGGCGTCATCCCGCTCGTCAAGGGCCTAACCATTGCGCTGCTTGGCGGGCTTGGTTCCGTGCCCGGCGCGCTGGTCGGTGCTCTGCTGGTCGGCTTTCTTGAAGCCATTGTTGGTGCCATTCCTTACCTCGGTCAGCGTTATGTCCTGTTCGCAACTTTTCTGTTCATTATCACCGTATTGGTCATCCGCCCGCGGGGCATCGGTGGCTTGCTGGATGACACACGAGAATGACAGCCAAGCGCTATCATAAGATCGGGCGCAGGCCCTGGGAGTGGCGGCTTAAACCGTCCGGTGCCGACAAACGCGTGCGCTGGAGGCTGCCGACCACCAAACGGCATTGGCTCAAATGGCGCGATGAGCATAATCCCAAATCCCTGACGCGCGAACGGGTATTAAAAGACAAGATGCCGCTTTGGTGGACGCTTGGTCTGACACCACTAGTGCTGGTTACGCCCTTCCTGCCCAATTCAATGATCTCGGTAGTGTCGATTTTCTGTATTTATGCCGCAATCAATGTCTTGTGGACGCTGATTGTCGGCACTGCCGGTATCTTTTCTCTGGCCACGTTGGCTGTTGTTGGCGTGGCCGGCTACGTTGCTGCTGCTGCCAATGTGTATTTCGGCGTGCCTTGGCCATTCATGTTAATTATCGGCCCAACTGTCGGATTTATTTTTGGCGCCATCCTCGCAGCGCCGTCGACCCGCCTTGACGGGCTCTACTATGCACTGCTGACAATGGGCGTAGCGGAGATATGCCGGGTATTTGTGGTCCAGCTACGTCAACTGACCCAGTCAAACGGTGCCATAACCAACGTTGACGGCTTTAATCCAGAGGAATGGTTCCTGCAGCGACCAGGCCTGCTACTGGGATTTGCTGGTGCGTTCCTGTTGCTGCTCGGCGCTCTGTTAATCTGGCGGTTGGTCAATTCCGAGCGGCTCGGCATGTTGCTGCGTGTTGCCAAGACTTCTCGGGAGGATGAAGCGTTTGCCGAAGCCATCGGCATCGATTTTCGTCGCGCCAGGCTGATGGTTTTTATGATCTCGTCTGCGGCGCTCGGTGTGGTCGGTGCTTTCTATGCCATGTATTTCCGCTCAATTTCGCCACAAATTTTTTCTCTTGACAAGTTATTGCTGCTGTTCGCCATGATGGTGATTGGCGGATTGGGTCGCGCCGAAGGTGCCGTAATGGGTGCCGCCATTGTTACCCTGATCGACAAGGGGCTGATCGAGCTGGGTCCCATCCGTATCATTCTTGTTGCCGCCATCATGATTGGCGTCACCATTTTTGCCCGCGAGGGCATTACCGGAATTCGTGCGCAATTTCGCGATTTCCGCAAACGCAAGTCAGGCGAGCGCCGTGCGCTACGTACTGAAAAGGGAGGCGAAGCCATGCCCGAAGAAGCCACCGAGGTTCACGACAAGCAGGAGCTTTACTACCGTCGCTTCAACAAGCGGTTGCGCGAAAAGCTCAAACTGTTGATCACTCCGGAACTGATCGAGGAACACCGCCGGAATCCGTTAGGTCATCATTCAGATGCGCTGGCCCGCGTGCTGAACCATTTTCGGCGCGGCGAGATGGCCGATAAATATGTCATTCATCGAATGATCCCGGCAGAGGAGCGCTTCCGTATCATGGCCGTTTCCGGCCAGCGTGGCATGCCTCCGCGGATTGTCGATGACCGCGAGTATACTGACATCAACGAAGCTTACCACGCCGTGTTCCTTTTGCGTGTCAACGATCTTCTGGAAAGCTGATCATTCCCGACATACGCCTCTTTGGCTACTCCGACCCACTGTCTGCACAGGCAGGTCATCCGATTGATTTCATGGTGTCTGCCGAAGGCACCAATGAAGTAAAGTCAGAAATCGTCCGCCTAGTGCACGGTGATTTCAATCCTCAAGGCCCGGGCTTCATTGAGGAGCCGGTGGCTACCGATGTTCCACCATCCCTGATCGTCAAGCGGCAATATACGCAGAACGGGTCCTTCGGGCGCGTAGATGATCCAGAGCACAAACTGGCGCTGGAAGGTCCGCTCACCATTCATGCCTTTATCTGGCCATCCATGCCACATGTCACACGGCAAACCGTCCTCGGTAGATGGTCGGTCAACGATTCCACCGGATATGCGTTGGGCATTAATCCGGAAGGCAAGCTGGAGTTTTGGGTTGGTGACGGCAAGATGGTTGATCAGATCACCGCCGATGCACCGATGGTGCCCAAGGTCTGGGTTTTGGCTGCTGCGAGCTTCGATCCTGTGACAGGGCAAGCAGTATTGCGCCAGATCGATGTGCAGAATTCTTGGAATTCACACATCGGACCAGTCACACCTTATGATCACAATTCGCACGTGATTGAAAAACTGACATGCAGCCCTGCCAAGGCCGACGCCCGTTTTCTCATTGCAGGGGCGCATGAGATAAATTCCGAGCGCGGCAAATTCGTCTCCATGCTTTTTAACGGAAAGATCGACCGATCCGGGATTGTAGACCGGGTTCTGAACGAGCACGAAATCGAGGCAATTGCACAAGGTACACCGCCGGCAGATCCGCTATCTTATTGGGACACTACGGTGGGTTATACGGATCGCGGTATCGGTACCCTAATAAAAGACACCGGTCCGCACGGGCTGGATGCCCAGGGCGTCAATCGTCCCGTTCGAGCCATGACCGGCTGGAACTGGAAAGGACGCGAAGACAGCTTCAGACTCGATCCCTCCCAATATGGCGGAGTGTCCTATCATGATGATGCGTTGACCGATTGCGCCTGGCAGTCAACCGTCACATGGACGCCTCCTGTTGATCTGCGCTCTGGCGTCTATGCCCTAAAAATCTCAGCTGGCGACCGAGTTGACCATATTCCGGTTATCATTCGCCCAGCCAAGCCTCGGGCGAAGATTGCGGTGCAGATGTCAACGTTTACCTATCTCGCCTATGCCAATGAGCATTTGAGTTTCGAAGCCCAGATCGCCCAGGCTATTGTCGCCCACACACCGGTGATATCGGGCGAAGACCTTGTCTATACCAAGCTGCAGGAATTTGGTCTTTCCACTTATGACCACCATACCGATGGGGCAGGGGTGTGTTATTCGAGCTGGAAGCGACCTATCATCAACATACGCCCCGGCTACCGCATGGCTGGCATGAACTTTCCCTGGGGGCTGCCCGCCGATCTGTCACTGCTATGGTGGTTGGAATATGCCGGTTACGACTATGATCTGATCACCGATCACGATCTGGATCGCGAAGGAGTTAAGGCGCTTCAACCCTACAAAACCGTACTCAACGTTACCCATCCTGAATATTATTCGGAGACCATGCTCGATGGCACCGAACAATATCTCGTAGAAGGTGGGCGTGTCATGTATTTGGGTGGCAATGGCTACTACTGGGTGACGGCGGCCTGTCCCGACGACCCAGCCTGCATTGAAGTACGCAAGCTCGATGCTGGTTCCCGTGCTTGGCAGGCAGAGGCCGGTGAAGGATATCTGGCTTCGACCGGTGAGCGATCCGGGCTGTGGCGCTCGCGGGGCCGCCCACCGCAAAAGTTGGTGGGACTAGGCTTCACCACCGAGGGCATGGATCGTTCCGAGCCGTTCGAGCGTATGCCTGACAGTTTTCACAAAAAGGTAGCCTGGATTTTCGATGGCGTTGGCGATGAGGAGCTTCTCGGCGATTTTGGCCTCGCGCTGGGAGGAGCTGCTGGTGTCGAACTCGACCGATATGATCTGGCACTAGGTACACCACCGCACACTTTGCTGTTGGCATCATCCATCAACCATACTGATAACTACCCATTGGTATCGGAGGAGATCACCTACGCTTTCCCCGGCCGTGGTGGTAGTCAGGATTCTCAGGTTCGCGGTGACATGGTTTATTTCACAACGCCAAGCAATGGGGCGGTATTTGCCGCCGGATCCATCGCCTGGTCACAAGCCTTGCCATGTAAGGGTGGTGAGAATAACATTGGTATCATCATGCGGAACCTTTTGGACGCTTTCACAGCTGACGGAGTCCTGCCCGGATTGAAATATACCGGAGAAGAAAAACTCTGGCGCTGATCCGGTATTGACTAAAATGACACCCGATCTGAAATCATTTTCCAGCTTTATCACCGAGATCTGACCTGCCCCTAAAAAGTGGTCCAGGTTGAATGTTAGTTGATCATCCTAGTTTCATCAAAATGCAACAATGATTCAGGAGACACCATGCACCTCGAAAAACGCCAAGGGGGGCGAACTCACTGACAAGGAAAGCAGGGCTAACCGCCAAATTGCACAAGGGTGCGGGTGACACGCAAACATAGCATCGCGGGAGTCACGGCCTGCCGCAGCGGTCGTAATATCTGCGGGAACTTTCCCATCAGGACATGATCCAAGGCGACATTTTTCCCATAACTGGAACGGAAAAACTCAACACCGAAGCACACGATTGTTTGCGATAAGGTCTAATGATCATTAATCCTCTTCTAAAGCAGGAAGCCTCGGGGCGGCATCCGCAATGGGCAAACGTTTTCATTTGGAATCTGTGGGGCAGGCACTTTTTTAACCAGAAAGCTTTTAAGGAAAATGCTGTTCATTCGCTGATTTTGAAAACCTGTCAGGTTGATTGCAGAACATGTACAGTTTGTGCTAAATTGTTTTTGAGGTTGGTTTTTTCACCTTGCATCCAAAAAACCCTCGCCTTCAAGCAAAGACTTCATGGGCTTACAGCCCAA